>CAZNTO010000085.1:0-1564 GCA_964576015.1 uncultured Nitrososphaerota archaeon | reverse complement strand
CAAGACGATTTTAAATGGAATCTAAAGGACCTCTTTGGTTCCGATGAGGAGTGGAGAAGACGAAAGGAAGAGATCTCGGGCAAATTCCAGTCACTAGCTGAATTCAAAGGTACCCTTGCCAACTCCGCTGAACAGCTCAATCACGCCTTGGACAACTACTTCTACCTTGACAAAGAGATTGTGCGGCTCATTTCCTATGCTACCATGTCCTCCGATCAGGATACCCGGCAACCAAAACAGTTGTCTATGAAGCAGGAAATAGCCCAACTCAAGACAAAGCTGAGCGCTGCTGCAGCCTTCATCAAACCTGAAATCTTACAGACATCAAAGGAGGCATTGCAGTCATTTTTTGTGGATGCCCCCACCTTGAAGATATACAGTCACCACATCGACGATATGTATCGGACAAAGGAACACACCCTAACCGAGGGGGAAGAGAAAATTATCGCTGAAACTGGACTGATGGAGGAAACTCCCTATGAGATTTATACAATCCTGTCCAACGCCGATCTACCCTACAAAACCGTAAAGCTTTCTGACGGCAGTAAGGTAAGGGTTGATGCAACTGGTTACACCTTCTACAGGGCGAGCCCCAACCGCGCCGATCGCATCAAGGTCTTTGACACCTTCTTCGGTGTCCTGAAGAGTTTTGAGAGAACCTTCGGAACCCAGCTCTACGGCCAGGTAAAGAGAGATTTGTTCTATAAAAACGTACGGAAATACGGTAGCTGCCTGGAAAGCGCGCTGCACTGCGATAACATACCAGTGGGTGTGTACCACAGCTTGATAAAGAATGTAAATGCCAACCTGCCCTCCCTACACCGCTACCTGAAACTTAGGAAGCGAATGCTGAAACTAGATGAGCTTCATTACTATGACAATTATCCGTCGATGGTCAAGGAGATAGATCTCCTGTACACCTATCCCGAGGCTAAGAAAGTGATCCAGCAGGCTCTATCTTGCCTTGGGAGCACTTACGTTGGTATATTGGAGGAGGCCTTTTCACGGCGCTGGATCGATGTATATCCAAATGTGGGCAAGCTCACGGGGGCATACTCCGAGGGTGATGCCTATGATGTGCATCCATACATCCTTTTGAATTTCAATGGGAGATATGACGAGGTAAGCGCGCTGGCGCATGAGCTGGGGCACGCCGCGCACAGTCACCTCTCCAACAAGAGCCAGCCTTACGTCAATTCCCACTACCCGATTTTCTTGGCAGAGGTGGCCTCCACTGTGAACGAGGCTCTATTGATGGATTATGAGCTGAACCGCATCTCGGATAGGGCGCAGAGACTCTCGCTTCTCGGGAATTATCTTGAGGGGTTCCGCACGACCCTATTCCGGCAGACCCAGTTTGCTGAATTCGAGTTGCTGATTCATGAGGCGGTGGAGAAGGGCGATGCCCTGACCGGAGACAGGTTTACTGAACTTTACCTTAGACTGCTGAGGAAGTACTACGGGCATGAACAAAGGGTCTGCATAATCGATGACCTCTACGGCGTAGAGTGGGCATTCATAATGCACTTTTACCGTAACTTCTACGTCTTTCAATACAGCACCT
>CAZNTO010000084.1:0-1712 GCA_964576015.1 uncultured Nitrososphaerota archaeon | reverse complement strand
ACGGCGCTTAGGCTTGCCCTCTCCTGCATCTATGGGTCTCTGATCCCTCTGGAATACGGTCAGGACATCCTTTTTGGCACCCCAAAGCCCCACAGTATGAAGTTTGACCTGGGCATCCCCGACCCTGAATACGTGAACGTTGTGGTCAACGGCCATGAGCCATTCGTGGGCATGGCTCTGATAATGCACTGCAAAAAACCCGAGATCCAGTCCGAGGCCAGAAAGGCAGGTGCCAAAGGTATCAGGGTCATTGGCTCGATAGAAACGGGGCAGGAGATCCTCCAACGCAATGGACTCGACGAGGTCTTTGCAGGGATGATGGGCAATTGGATCTCGATAGAGCCCCTCATCGCCACGGGCGCGGTCGACCTCTTCGCGATGGACATGAACTGCTCCCCACCGTCTCTGGAGGAGTACGCCCCCAAGTATCCCACAACAATGGTATCGGTATCGCCACTTGTCAACATCCATGGCGTTGACAGGCACGTGGATTACCTGCCGGAGAAGGTTGGGGAGCAGGCAGCGCAGCTCACCGAGATGGCTATAGAGAACTTCAAGAGGAGGCGCGGTAAGGAGACGCACGTACCCAAGATTGTGCAGCAGGCCATTGTCGGTTTCTCAATAGAATCGATAATCGATGCGCTGGGCGGGAGCCTTACCCCGCTTTTGGACGCCATAAAGTCTGGAAAAATCAAGGGAGTGGTCGGGCTGGTATCCTGCACCTCGCTGGGAAATGGTGCTCAGGACGCCTCCACCATCACCATAGCCAAGGAGCTGATAAAGAGGGACATGCTCGTCCTATCCATGGGATGCGGCAACGCTGCTGTGCAGCTCGGAGGGCTCTGCACCACCGAGGCAAGGGAACTTGCTGGTCCCGGGCTGAGATCTGTATGCGAGGCGCTGGGCATCCCTCCAGTGCTCTCTTTCGGCACCTGCACCGACACCGGGCGCCTCTCAGTTCTGGTGTCCGAGGTAGCAAAGGCATTGGGTGTAGATGTCCCAGACCTTCCAGTGGCCATAACTGCCCCCCAGTATATGGAACAGAAGGCTACAATAGACGCCATATTCGCCCTCGCTTTCGGTACCCTTACACACGTATCGCCGACACCGCCCCTGATAGGTGGGGTACGCCTGATGAAGCTCCTCTCTGAGGACCTGGAAGGGATTACTGGGGGTAAGCTCCTGCTGGAGAACGATATGGTCAAGGCTGCTGACGCGATAGAACTGCATATACAGAATAAGCGGAAGGCGCTAGGACTAATTTGACCTATTCTTTTTTCACTAAATAGGGCACTAAATCAAAAGGCAGTTCAGACAGGCAACTCCTTGACCTCGACCGCCATGGCATCCCTGTTCCTAAGGATCTTCCTCCTTATCTCATCGATGGTCATACCCGACTCCCCCACGTCTACGACGACAACCCACTCCGCCACATCCCCCTTCCTCAGCGTCCTTGAGCTCGAGGTCATAAGGTCCAGATTCATCTCGCTGAGGGTCCTCGCTGCCCTCGCGAGCGCCCCAGGCCTATCGGATATCTTCAGCTTCATCTCCACCAGCTTCGCATGGGCGCCGGCGAAGAGGTTGACCGTCACGCTTCGGTCCTCTCGGTCTATCCTGACCGCCGCGTAGGACCCGTCCTTCATGCCGAGCTCCTCCCTCATATAGGCCGGTATAGTTACCCTTCCCTTCGAGTCCACTCTCATGATCTCTTG
>CAZNTO010000083.1:0-1770 GCA_964576015.1 uncultured Nitrososphaerota archaeon | reverse complement strand
GTTAGCGAGGTAAAATCATGTTCGCAATAAAAGTTGAAGACCTGACGAAGACCTTCAACGGAAATACCGCAGTGGATCATATTTCATTTAACGTTAACAACGGAGAGCTCTTCGGGTTGCTGGGACCCAACGGAGCCGGCAAGACCACCACCATCAATATCCTCGCAACCCTGATCAAACCTACCTCTGGCTATGCGGAGGTGGCAGGATTCAACGTGCTAAAGGACAAGGATGCAGTAAGAAATAGCATTGGGGTCGTCTTTCAGGATACAGCCCTAGACAACAGGTTGACCGGCAGGGAGAACTTAGAGTTTCATTCGGTCATGTATGGGATGTCCAAGGAGGAGAGTAACGAAAGGATAAGGGAAGTCATGGAGCTTGTCGAGCTGAGCGATAAGGCAGACGTTCTGGTGGAGAAGTATTCGGGCGGTATGAAACGCCGATTGGAGATTGCACGAGGGCTGATTCATAAGCCTAAGGTCCTTTTCCTGGACGAACCATCGCTGGGACTTGATGCCCAGACGAGGAGGGCCATATGGGAATACATAAAGAAGCTGAACAAGGAGGAGGTCTCGATCATCCTGACGACGCACTACATGGAGGAGGCTGACTACCTCTGCGAGAGGGTCGCCATCGTCGATCACGGAAAGATTGTGGCACTGGACACGCCCCAGAACCTTAAGGACTCCTTGGGCGGTGATGTCGTCTCTCTGGAGCTTCAGGAACAAAACAATGACGGTTTCGAGGCGGAGCTGAAGGGCTTCGAGTGGATAGGAGGAATTGACAGGCACGACGGCACGCTTGATCTGAAGGTCAAAAACGCAGATAAACACATCCCAGAAATATTTTCGACAGCCGAGAAGAGGGGGGTAGCCATAAACTCGTTCCATCTGCGCAAGCCTAGTCTGGAGGATGTTTTCCTCCGCTACACAGGTAAGACCATTAGGGAGCAGGAGGCAGGCCAGGCTGACCGGCACAGGGGAAGGGCGATCAGGAGGGGACACTAATGAAGATTATCAACACCAAAGCCATCTACATCCTATGGCTAAGGGAGATGAAGACTTTCATCAGGGCAAAGTCCCGCGTCGTCGGGACCCTTGTGATGCCCCTCCTATTCTTGGGATTTCTTGGAATTGGCTTCACCGGTCTTTCGCTCCCTGGCATACCCCAAGACATTAACTACCTGCAGTATCTGGTCCCGGGTATGATTGGGATGACCATGATCTTCACGTCGATGTTCACGGGCATGTCAGTCCTATGGGATAGGCAGTTCGGCTTCTTAAAGGAGATAATGGTCACGCCGGTCAGCAGGGTCTCCATCGTGATCGGCAGGATAACTGGAGGAACCACCACCTCAGTAATTCAAGGCGTTGCGATTTTGTTGATTTCATTGCTTCTGGGATTCAAGATCTTTGGCGTTCTGCCGGTTTTGCTGTCGGTAGTATTCATGATCCTAACCTCCGTGGCATTCATAGGTTTTGGTCTGGCAATCGCCTCAAAGATGAAGGACATGCAGGGGTTCGGTTTGATAATGAACTTCGTTATGTTCCCGCTTCTCTTTCTCTCCGGCGCCCTATTCCCAATAGATAACCTTCCTCTCGCAGTCAAGGCCATCGCCTATTTGAATCCGCTCACCTACGGCGTGGACGGCATGAGGGGTGTACTGATCGGTGTCTCCTCTCTTCCGGTCGTCCTGAGCCTCGCGATCCTTACGGGCTTCTGCGCACTGATGGTTTTCCTTGGGGCCTATCTCTTCGAAAAGAGCGAGTC
>CAZNTO010000082.1:0-1851 GCA_964576015.1 uncultured Nitrososphaerota archaeon | reverse complement strand
AGGTGCTGTATTGAAAGACGTAGAAGTTACGGTAAAAGTGCATTATGAATGCCCATTCGATCCCGTAGAGGTCATCGATTATGCATACCCTTTGTTCATGCCCGTAGTACTTCTTCAGTAGTCTAAGGTAAAGTTCAGTGAACCTGTCTCCGGTCAGGGCATCGCCCTTCTCCACCGCCTCATGAATCAGCAGCTCGAACTCTGCAAACTGGGTCTGCCGGAATAGGGTCGTGCGGAACCCTTCGAGATAGTTCCCGAGAAGCGAGAGCCTCTGCGCCCTATCCGAGATGCGGTTCAGCTCATAATCCATCAATAGGGCCTCGTTCACAGTGGAGGCTACCTCTGCTAGGAAAATCGGGTAGTTGGAATTGACGTAGGGCTGGCTCTTGTTGGAGAGGTGGCTGTGCGCGGCGTGCCCCAGCTCATGCGCCAGCGCGCTTACCTCGTCATATCTCCCATTGAAATTCAAAAGGATGTAGGGATGCACATCATAGGCATCCCCCTCGGAGTATGCCCCCGAGAGCTTACCTGCGTTGGGGTATACATCGATCCAACGCTGTGAAAAGGCCTCCTCCAATATACCAACGTAAGTGCTACCAAGGCAAGACAGAGCCTGCTGGATCACTCCCTTGGCCTCGGGGTAAGTGTACTGGAGATCTATCTCTTTAACCATTGACGGATAATTGTCATAGTAATGAAGCTCATCCAGTTTTAGCAGTCTCTTTCTCAGTTTTAGGTAGCGGTGTAGGGAGGGCAAGTTGGCATTTACATTCTTTATCAAGCTGTGGTACACACCCACCGGTATGTTATCGTGGTGCAGCGCGCTTTCCAGGCAGCTACCGTATTTCCGTACGTTTTTATAGAACAGATCTCTCTTTACCTGGCCGTAGAGCTGGGTGCCGAAGGTTCTCTCAAAACTCTTCAGGACGCCGAAGAAGACGTCGAAGACCTTGATGCGATCGGCGCGGTTGGGGCTCGCCCTGTAGAAGGTGTAACCAGTTGCATCAACCCTTACCTTACTGCCGTCAGAAAGCTTTACGGTTTTGTAGGGTAGATCGGCGTTGGACAGGATTGTATAAATCTCATAGGGAGTTTCTTCCATCAGTCCAGTTTCAGCGATAATCCTCTCCTCCCCCTCGGTTAGGGTGTGTTCCTTTGTCCGGTATATATCGTCGACGTGGTGACGGTATATCTTCAAGGTGGGAGCATCCGCAAAAAATGACTGTATAACCTCCTTCGATATCTGCAATATTTCAGGTTTGATGAAGGCTGCAACGGCGCTCAGCTTTGTCTTGAGTTGGGCTATTTCCTGCTTCATAGACAACTGCTCAGGCTGCCGGGTATCCTGATCGGAGGACATGGTAGCATAGGAAATGAGACGAACGATCTCTTTGTCAAGGTAGAAGTATTTGTCCAAAGCACCGTTGAGCTGTTCAGCGGAGTTGGCAAGGGTACCTTTGAAGTCAGCCAGAGACTGAAATTTGCCCGAGATCTCTTCCTTTCGTCTTCTCCACTCCTCGTCGGAACCGAAGAGGTCCTTCAGATTCCATTTAAAATCGTCTTGAATCTTTTCCCGGCTTACATCTGAACTCTTACTTGCTTGCGCCATAGCAGTATCGATTTCATTATTAATTCAATTCGCTAATAAAAGAATCCCTTAAGCATTAATGTGGCTCAATCCCTTGCCATAATTGTTGTCCTTACCACACCCTCCACGCCTTCTGCTTAGAAAGGCTTATGATTATTGGATATGTTATACTCTATTTGAGGGGTTAGATCTTGCTCCCAAAACGAAGCATTGGTTTAGTGGCACACGATAATAAGAAGGATGATTTGGTTGAATGGGTGGAT
>CAZNTO010000081.1:0-1880 GCA_964576015.1 uncultured Nitrososphaerota archaeon | reverse complement strand
TTCCACTGGCAATTATGCTGATGTGGGGAGGCGCAGCGATGGATAATGCAAAGAAGTACGTCGAAATGGGGAATCTGGGTGGCAAGGGTACGCCAACGCACGCAGCAACGGTTGTGGGCGACACCGTGGGTGACCCATGGAAGGATACGGCTGGCCCCAGTCTTCACATATTAATCAAGCTCCTCAATACGATCTCGCTCGTGTTCATACCGCTGTTCTTGGTTGCTCTTCTTGTGATCTAGGACTTTACCTCGCGGGTGTCCCTGGTCCCTTTGAAGTTTATGACCTCTGTTAGAAGCGAGGAGGTCTCCACTAAGATCTCTTCACCCACTGAGTCGACCGTGCTGCTGTATAATAATGCAGCCAAGCTCGAATAAAATCTATCCGCCGAACGGGGGCAGGCCCACCAGAAACTCCGCATCATCAGGGATGACCTTGCCCATGTCCAAAGTGGAGAGGAGTTCACCGTTGAGGGTGAGTATAATCCCTTGCCCCATCTCAGAGTCCGGATCTAAGAAAGGTTTTAGCCGTTCACCGTACTTCTTCATTAGAACCGATATTAGATCCTTCACGGTGGACTTCTCAGGGATTTCTAGATACTCCTCCTTCGTGCCTGTGGCATCTCTAAGGATCGAAAGGTAAGCCACTCTAACCTTCAAGTGGTACACCTTTATAATAAAAAATTGGGAGGCTTAATTAACCTAGCGTTAAGCCCCTCACTCCTTCTTGATCCGTCCCTTCAGCTTCTCCAGCACCTGCGGGAGGGTGGTGTACTCCATCTCCTCAGGACCGAGTCGCTCTGGCATGAAGGGACCATGCCTTCGCATATAGTCCGCGACCTCTAGCGCCTTCCACCTCGTCCACTCAAAAGCAGGATCATCGAATAGGTCTGCAGGACCGACGAGCTTCGAGTCCTTTATCTGGAATCCGAGGGCCACGAACCTTGGAGGGCCATCGAACCGGGTGCACTTTGCATTCTTCTGCGCCACCGGCATCATGGGTCCGTAGTGTGAGCCCCTCATCCACCCGGCGACTAGGTGTGGGAAGCTGAAAGGCTCGAGTACTTCGCCGACCGCGGGAAGGCCATGCTGTGCCCTCACAATTGCCACCGGATCGTCCTTGCCAACGTATCTGCCGGCTATGAGCGAGAGCTTTGTGATGCTTACCGATGCCGCCACCAGCCTATCGCTTTTTCTCATTATTTTCTTCAGGATATACCTTCCAGTGGTTCCGATGAGTGCCAGCAGGTCGTACGACTCCTCCGGTGTGCTAAGCTCGAAGGAGTGCCCCTCTATGACATCTAGAACTTGGAAGATGAACCCCCCGTGCATATTCGGGTCGATGACTAGGCCGGCTGATGAAAACGGATCTGCAAATATCCTGTAAAAGGGAAGGTTGAATGCCCCCGGCTCCGTCTTGTCTGCCATGAAAACGACAACCGGCTCACTTACCCTCTCCTCGAACTCTATCTCAGTAAATCCAGGACCCATGCCTTTGAGGTTTCCTGAGAAGGCATCTATGAGCAGATCCTGCCCCGCCGCATAAAGTCCGAGCTTCTTTGCGACTTCAGCCGCCTTGCTGAAGGTATCCCAAGAGAGCTTGTGGATCTGGGTGTTGTCCTCCCCTTTCCTGTGAGTCATTATCAATTCAAGGTCGTCTCCGCAGTTGGTCACGCGGTAGTCATGAAGCAGGCCTGACTTCTTTGCTGCCTTCAGACTCTCCTCCGCAGATTTTAACAGCTCTGGGTGAACCACGTGGTGCCCTGCAAGAGATCCAACATCGGCTTTTATGACGCTGAGGGTTGTCTTTACCATAGATATCACTGAAAACATTATCAGTTCTGCATTATTAAAATGTATTGCACATGGTGTGACCTTAAT
>CAZNTO010000080.1:0-2048 GCA_964576015.1 uncultured Nitrososphaerota archaeon | reverse complement strand
AATTGAAAATAAGGGTCACCTCTCAGGGGTTGAGGGCATCTCCTTCAGGCATGATGGAGAGGTTGTTCACAACCCATGCCGGAAACCGATAGAGAACTTGGATGACCTGCCCCTGCCCGGCTATCACTTCGTAGAGGATCATATGAATAAGTACCACTTTACGATAATGGTCGGCTCAAAGACCCCCTATGCACTCGTGGAGGGTTCTCGGGGATGCGATAACCACTGCACCTTCTGCTCCCAGTGGCGGTTTTGGGGAGGGGCATTTAGAGCTAAATCGCCAAAACGGATAGCCGACGAGTTCGAGTACTGCCACAGGGAGTTCGGTAGCCAGTTCATCTGGCTCGCCGATGACAACTTCGGATTTGGTGAGAGGATGGATGAACTCTGCGACGAGATCATACGCCGGGGGCTCGCGGACGAAATACTTTGGTTCCTGCAGGCCCGATCTGACGACATAATCACACACCAGAGCGTGCTGCCAAAGATGCGAAGGGCCGGAAATCGCTGGATACTGACCGGCCTGGAGAACAACAACCCTCAGACGCTCGAGGGGTGGCGCAAGACGATAAAGCCCTCGGACTCAAAAACCGCCATGGCCCTCTTGAAGAAGAACGATATCTTCTCCCAAGGGACATTTATCATAGGAGAACGGAAGGATACACATGAATCCTTGGAGGCGTTTAGGGACTTTGTGGACGATGTTGATCCGGACCTCGCGATATTCATGGTTTTGACCCCATACCCGGGGACAGAGACATACGAGGTCGCCAAAAGGAATGGCTGGATAGAGGATACCAACTGGGCAAACTACGATATGGTACACGCGATAATGCCGACAGAAACCCTCACGAGGATGGAGGTCCAGGAGGAGCTTTATAAGTGCTACAGAAGGTTCTACGGGTCCATGAATAGGCGGATAACGGGACTATTTTCCTCGAACAGTTTCAAGAGGACAACCTACCGCCACATGGCAGGCCAAGGCGTATTGAGGATACTGAGGAATATGTTCTAATGACGCCAAAGGCTCCCGACAGGTTTTCAATGATCATATTCGGCATATCTCTGATTGGCCTAATCCTGCTTACCGTACTGACATTTGGCGCGCCTGCTACCCTGGTAGTCCTTTCGCAGCAGAGGTTGCTGACGGGCTCAGTCTTTGTGGCCATCTGCATCTTAGGCATGGTTGCAGCCCTATACCCCTCCAGGTGCTCTGGCGTACTGAGATTCGGGAAGGATAAGGGCGAGCACCCGCATGTAAAAGGCGTTGGCACAGCGAGGTCTGGAGCAGGTTTTGCCGGTCATCACCCGGCATGTAGCGGGTTCTCCTCCCACGTGTTTCGAATAGGAGATAAGGTGCTTTGCGCGGGATGCACTGGACTGGTTGCCGGAGCCGTGGCATCGATCGCTGGGAGCATTCCCTACCTACTTCTCGGTTTTGATGTGGGGGGCGCAGGAGCGCCTATTTTCTGGGGAGGGTTCATAGGGGTTGCCTGCGGTCTGCTCCCACACAGTCTGCTTGACCTTAGGAGGGCTTCCGTGCGCCTCTCACTCAATTTCGTCTTTGTATTTGGTGCATTTCTCCTTCTCGTTGGTGTGAGCGATATAACGGGTAACGCTACCGTAGTCCTCTTCCTCTTGGCTTTGATCGTCTATTGGATATACGCAAGAATAATGCTATCTCGTCAAGAGCATAGAAGGATATGCGCGAACTGCAGATTGTCAGAATGCCCTTATTAAAAAAAAGGGGTTTTTACCTATATCTGCGCCTTCCGAAGATCGCTCCGGCGACAATTAGCACTCCAACTATAACGATTATCAGGGGCCAAAAGTAGGTCCAGATGTTGTAACCGAATGCCATCCCCAAACCAACCACTATGAGGATCAACCCGACTATTATGCCCACAATTACACCGCCGTGAGGCAGACCGAAGCACTCATCTTCCATGCGTCTCCTCGACGGGCGTGCATAAGCCTCGGTACGCTTTTCTACGGTCTCCCCTGCAAAAAGATCCGCTCCGCACTTACTGCAAAACTTCGCATCGTCC
>CAZNTO010000079.1:0-2217 GCA_964576015.1 uncultured Nitrososphaerota archaeon | reverse complement strand
TTACTATCTCCAGATCTGAACCGTGGCGAGAAATCGATGGAAAAAAAGTTCGAGATAAAGCAGCTAAGCCATGAAGGCGTGCTGATACCGGTTTACAAGCCCTTGGGGTTCAAGATACGCTTTAGGGGCAGGGAGCTCTCCCTCACGCCTGAGCAGGAGGAGATGGCAGTGGCGTGGGTAAGGAAGCTCGCCACTGACTACGCCAGGGATGAGGTTTTCATAAGGAACTTCTTCAAGGACTTTGGCCATGCACTCGGGATGAATGAGATGGTGGGACCTGAGGACTTTGACTTCTCCAAGATAATCAGGTGGGTGGAGTCCGAGAGGGCGAGGAAGGAGGCGATGAGTAAGGAGGAGAAGAAGGCTCTCGCCGCCGAGAGGAAGAGGCTGAGGGAGGAGAACAGGCAGAAGTACGGCTTCGCCACGGTCAACGGGACTCGGATGGAGATCGCCAACTACATGGTTGAGCCCGCGTGCATATTCATGGGGAGGGGCAGCCATCCGTTGAGGGGGAGCTGGAAGCTTGGCATCAAGTCGGAGGATGTCACCCTCAACCTCTCCCCGGAGGCGAAGGTGCCAGATCCTCCCACAGGAGGCTCCTGGAAGGGAGCGGTCTTCGACCCGTCCTTCCTATGGATAGCGAGCTGGAGGGACAAGCTAAGGAACAAGATGAAGTACGTATGGCTCTCGGACACGGCATATGTCAAGCAGGTCAGGGACATCGAGAAGTTTGATAGGGCATGGGAGCTCGAGAAGAAGATAGACAAGGTCAGGGCGCATATAGTGAGGGGGCTGGATTCCCACGATACCCTGACCAAGAAGGTGGCGACCGTTAGCTACCTGATCGATGTGCTGAAGATGAGGGTGGGGGACGAGAAGGATGAGGACGAGGCAGATACAGTGGGTGCTACGACCCTGAGGGCAGAACACTTAAAGTTTAACGAGGACGGATATGTCTCATTTGACTTCCTCGGCAAGGACGCAGTCAGGTGGGTGAGCACCATAAGACCCCCGGAGGTTGTTTTCAGGAACCTGAAGGAGTTCATTGCGGAGGGAAACGAGACCATATTCAACGGCGTGAGATCCCAGAAGGTCAACGCCTACCTGGCGGAGGTCATGCCGGATCTCACGGCGAAGGTGTTCAGAACCTACCACGCGTCCACCACGACCAAGAGGGTGCTCAATGGCTCAAATATCCACAGGAACGCCCCCCCATATCTTAAGAAGTACCAGGCGACGATGGCAAATCTGGAGGCGGCCAAGGTCTGCAACCATAAGAGGAAGCTGCCCAAGACCTGGGAGGAGACGCTCCGCAAGAAGAAGGAGAGGCTACTGGCGCTTAAGCAGAAGAGGGCAAAGAGGGAGAGGGTAAGGGAGCTGGAGCTGAGGGTAAGGGCGATGCAGGCCACGAAGGACTACAACCTGAATACCTCCCTTAGGAACTACATAGACCCCAGGGTCTACGCGGGCTGGGGTAGGCGGATAGACTTTGACTGGAAGCTCTACTACTCAAAATCCCTACAGAGAAGGTTTGCCTGGGTAGATAATACCGCGTCGGGCAACCAGTAGTTTGGACTACAAGTTCCGGAATAGGGCTTTACGGTCACATTTTTATATGGCACCGCCTACCAACAAAAATGTGGTGCTATAGATGGTTATCGCAGGCAAGGTCTTCAAGGTGAAGGAGGAAGCGGATCTAGCGACTATCTCCGGAAAGCTGAAGGGCTATAGGTACGAGGAGGAGTTCATCCACGAGGATAAGAAGATACCCCTCGTCACCGAGGTGGACAGGCTGCAGCTCGCCCCGGAATCCCTAGAGGGAGTATTTTCTCAAGACATTGCGTTCACTGTCCAGCATAGGGAGGGGGAGAGGCTTGTGGTCAAGACTATGGAGGCGCCCTTCCTCTTTGTGAGGGAGGGGGAGAGGACACTCCTGATCATACTGGAGAAGAAGAGGGCAGCGAACAATGTAGCGAACCAGCTCAGCAAGATCCTATTCATCTCCACCGGGAGCATAGTCGAGGCCAAGATCTCGCCCCAGACGCTCAAGAAGTTCCACGAGGAGAACCCGGAGGACACCAAGGTGATATTCTTCGACGGCGTGGACATACCAAACATCAACAAGCTCTCGCTCTACGGCTCAGGCCTTGCAGATACGGCGCTCTACAACGACTACCTGACCCATGGGGCTATTTGGTACATGGTGTTCAAGTCCAG
>CAZNTO010000078.1:0-2236 GCA_964576015.1 uncultured Nitrososphaerota archaeon | reverse complement strand
AGGAATGCTAATACTGGACCGACTATAGCCCCTATCTGGTCCAGGGTCCTGTGGATTCCGAAGGCTCTTCCCATCTTTTTCTCTGCAGTGGAATCTGCTATCATGGCATCCCTCGGCGGAGTCCTGAGGCCCTTTCCCACCCTGTCCGCCACCCTTAGCCCTAAGACCTGCCCCCAGTTGCCAACGAACCCCATGAAAGGCTTTACCAAATTCGATAAACTATATCCGACAAGCGTGATGCCCTTTCTCTTACCCGTTTTGTCGGCTATGGCACCTGATAACAACCTAAGGAACGAGGTGACGCTCTCTGCTGCGCCCTCTATGCCGCCTACTATCTCCGGCGTGGCTCCGAGCTGGAACACGAGGAAGGTCGGCAGGACGGCGACGATGATCTCGGTGCTGATGTCGGTGAAGAAACTGACGACTCCCAAGAAGATGATGTTGGTGGATATGCCGACGATCAACCTTTCTCTTTCTTTATGCTCCATCTAGTTGCCGCCTTACTTTCAGTATATTCTGTCCCTCTGCCCATGTTCATTAATTATCTCTTATGGTTATGCGGCACTATAGGTACTGTAATCAGAAAAGGTTGCCCAAAAAGAAAAAAATTTAGACGCTCTTTGCATACCTAACTGCCCTGTCTATGAGCTGTCGGACCCTGCCTAGGTACTTATTTGGCTCGGTCAGTTCATCTATCTCCTTCCTCGAGAGGTACGCGGTGACCTCTGGAGTTTTGTAAAGAAGATCCCTTAAAGGAATCCCCTCGTTAAAGACCCTCACGGAGATCCCTCTAAGCACCTCATGCGCCCTCTGTCTCCCCATGCCTTTTCTGGCGAGTGCCATCATGACCGCCTCGGTGAGTATTGCTCCCTTCGTCACCTCTAGGTTTCTCTGCATGTTTTCTGGAAAGATCCTAAGATTCTTCAGTACGTTTACTAGCGTGAGGAGCATCTCATCCAAGACTATGAACGTGAGTGGAATTATGAACCTTTCACTGCTAGAATCAGTAAGGTCCCTCTCGTGCCAGAGCGGCACATTCTCCAGCGCCGGAACAACCAGTCCCCTAATCACCTTCGCAAGTCCTGATACCCTCTCGCTATCCACTGGGTTCTGTTTTTGGGGCATGGTACTGCTCCCCACCTGTGACTTAGCCTCGAATCCCTCCGCAACCTCCAGGATCTCGGTTCTCTGCAGGTTCCTTATCTCCGTGGAGATCCTGTCCAGGCTCGAAGCCGTGACCGCTGTCCAGCAGATGAACTCAGCAATCCTGTCCCTGCAGACGACCTGGGTCGTGATAACCGCCGGCCTGATCCCTAGCTTCCTCATAATCAGCCGCTCTATTTCGAGACCCTTCTCGCCCTGGCTCGCCATGGTCCCGACGGCGCCGCTCATCTTTCCTACGATGAGCCTTTTCTCCAGATCGCCCAGCCTTTCCAAGTTCCTCCCAGCCTCCGCGGCGTATACTGCCATTTTGAAGCCGAATGTTATGGGTATGGCATGCTGCCCGTGGGTCCTCCCGACCATCACAAGGTCCCTGTTCTCCGTGGCTAGGTCGCAGAGGATGTCCCTTAGCTGCCCCAGCCTCTTACCCAATATGGAGATACCACGCTTCATGGTCAGTGCCCAGGCGGTATCAACGATATCATAGCTTGTCGCTCCCCAGTGAACGTACTTCCCGTACTCACCACACTCCTCGGCGAGGACCTCAACCATGGCCATTATGTCGTGGTGAGTCCTCTTCTCCCTCTCCTTAACCTTCTCCGGCGTGACGATGCCTATAACCGCCCTCTTCTTGATAACCTCGGCAGCCGCCTTGGGTATCTCGCCGACCTTGTACTGGGCCTCCGCAAGAGCTGCCTCCACGTCAAGGAGCTTCTGGAGCCTGCTCTCCTCCTCAAAAAGCGCCCTCATCTCCAGGCTCCCGTACCTTCCGGTGTCGATTGGGCAAACGGGCATAATATCCTCCAAAACTTGATATTTCCATCTTGTTTTTAACCCTTTGCTAGGCTGGCCCATCTTTAAGAGCAAGGGTTAAAGACCGAGGTTTCATTGAGGGTCTATGGCGGTATTGCTAGCGGATCTTAAGGTTGAGTATGACGCTATAATGTGAGACGTACTTGAACTCCGTCTTTTTGCCTGTAATCACCATCAAGGCGGAATCTATATAGTTTCGCATGAATACAGACCACTTCTGACCCATGTTATGACCGAGTCTTATCTCTAGGTAGCCTTCTTT
>CAZNTO010000077.1:0-2303 GCA_964576015.1 uncultured Nitrososphaerota archaeon | reverse complement strand
ATGAGCAGGTTCTCCGGGTCCAGCGGTCCCACAGAGGGGTCGAGCTCATCGTAAAGCATCCTTGCCCCTAGCGAGCTCCCGCCAATATACCTTCTCAGGACCTCGTCGCTCAGCCTATCTTCACGCAACTCTCTTGACGTGAGGTCAACCCTGAGGAGCCTTCCCGCGTAGCCTCCCTGGTAACTCAGTATGAGCGCCTCCGTTGCTGTATATGAGCCTTCAATAAAAATCGTTCTGCTACTTCCAGCGCTTTATCTCCCTCAGCCCGGACATGTAAGGCACCAGCGCCTCCGGGATGGCTATGCTGCCGTCCTCCTGCTGGTAGTTCTCCATTATCGCGACCAGAGTCCTCTCGGTAGCCACGAGGGTGCTGTTCAGCGTGTGGACGTACCTCGTGGGGTCGCTGGTCCTGTCCCTGTACCTTACGTTCGACCTTACCGCCTGGTAGGAGGTGCAGTTGCTGCAGGAGACCTCCTCCCTGTACTTCCCCTGCCCCGGAAGCCACGCCTCCAGGTCGTACTTCTTCGCCGCCACCGTCCCCAGGTCGCCGCTGCACACGTTCACGATCCGGTAGGGCAGCTTGAGGCTCTGGAAGAACTCCTCCGCATTCTTTATCAGGAGCTCGTGCTCCCTGGGCGAGTCCTCCGGTCTGCAGAACACGAACTGCTCCACCTTCTCGAACTGGTGGACCCTGAATATCCCCTTGGTGTCCCTGCCGTGTGCCCCGGCCTCCTTCCTAAAACAGGGGCTCACCCCGCAGTACCTAAGCGGGAGGCTCTTCCCGTCCAGTATCTCGTCGGCGTGAAGGCCCAGCAGTGCGTGCTCCGCCGTTGCCAATAGAAAGAGATCCTCCCCCTCTATCTTGTAGATCATATCCTCAAAGTCTGCAAGCGCAACGGCACCCTCCACGATCCTCTTCTTCATCATGTAGGGGGGCAGGAATGGTAGAAAGCCCCTCTGTGCCATGAAGTCCAGGCCATATGCAACAACCGCAAAGTTCAGCCTCACGAGGTCCCCCTTCAGGTAGTAGAACCTCGCCCCAGAGACCTTGGCCGCCCTTTCTATATCAACAAGGTCGAGACCCTCTGCTAGATCGATGTGATCCTTCACCTTGAAACTGAAATGCTTCGGCTCGCCCCATGTCCTCACAACAACGTTCTCGGTGTCGTCCTTACCGTACGGTACACTCTCATCCATGAGGTTTGGCAGCTGCATCAGGATGTGGTCCATCTTCTCCCTTTGGAGGCTCATCCTCTCCTCGACCTTCTTGATGCTCTGCGGGATCTCTGCTGCCTCCCTCATCCTCTCCGAGGCGTCCAGCCCCTTTTTCTTCAGCCTGGCAATGTCTTCAGTTATCCTGTTTCTACTGCTCCTCAGTTCACCGGCCTCTGCGAAGCACCGCCTCCATTCCTGGTCAATGCACAGGAGTTCGTCGAACATATTAAGGACGCTCGGGTTGTTCCTCTTGGCTAGGTTAGCCTTCACGACCTCGGGATAATCCCTGATGATCTTTATATCGAGCATCTCATTCCCTCAACTAGATCTTGTAAAGCTTCTTGATCAACTCTATCTGGTCAGGCGGTATAAGTTTAGCCCCACCGAAGTGGGAGGCGACGAATATCATGGTCGAGACCTCCTCAAGGACCTCGACGGTGGTCATCGCCTCTATCAGGTCGTATCCAACGGATATGACGCCGTGGTTCTGCAGTATTACGGCGCGGTGCCCGAGTATGTTCTCCGCGACTAGATCGCCGAGCTCCTTGGTCCCTGGGTACCTGAACTCGAGTATGGGGACATCGGCGAGCATAACGGCGGACTCGAGGGTTATGGGCTCTATTTTCCTACCCGCCAGCGCAAGACCGGTCGTCATGGGGCTGTGAGTGTGGATGACCGCGTTAACGTCGAGCCTCCTCTTGTATATGGCGTTGTGGAAGTACCACTCAATGGAGGGCTTGAACAAACCCTCAATCACATTCCCCTGTAGGTCGATCTTGACGATATCATCCGGCTTGAGCTCGGCCTTGTAGAGGGCTGCCGGGGTGATCAGAATTTCTTCGGTCCCCTCCATCCTGACGCTGGCGTTGCCGCCTATTCCCGTGATGAGCCCCCTGGCGTGGAGCTGTTTCATGCACTTTATGAGCTGCTCCTTAAGCTCCGCCTCGTCCATGGACATGAACCTGAACCTCCATGACCTCTATCCTTTACACCATTCATATCTGTTTCTTTTAGTTAAGTTTTTATGCGGTTGCCCTCATTTTTTTCGAAGGAAGCGAATGCAATGGAGGGCGTGGTCATCGTCCGGA
>CAZNTO010000076.1:0-2412 GCA_964576015.1 uncultured Nitrososphaerota archaeon | reverse complement strand
GCATACAAATAAGGTTCAATGGCGGGCCCGCAGGGATTTGAACCCTGGATGTCAGGCTCCGCAGGCCTACGCCCCCGCAAAACCGTCACGTCCGCGAGGTCTGCGTCCTATCCTGACTAGACGACGGGCCCTTGGTCTATTCTCATAAGGGTAAATTTAAAGCTTATAAATATAATATAAACAGCGAGGGATTAAAGTGGGTCGTGTAAAGAAGGGGGAGGCCTGTTCGGTCATAGGATGTGGTAAAGCCGCCATAAGATCACTCTCTCCATCATATGCCCGTATCCTGAAGGGTGCTGGAATTGAGGTGAAAGAGTCAGACCGGCTCTATCTTTGTGAGGAGCACTACAAAAGACTGAAGAAGGCCAGATCAGGGGAGGAGCAGCTTGAGAGGTGGCGCTTCTCAGGCTGAAGGCGTCGCCCCAAATGCTCTTGTAATCATCTGAATGTAACCTGAGGTATCATGATGTCAGGTCTTGATAGGTTCATCCCCGGAAGGAAGCGGAGCAGCCCGGAGGCTCCGGCAAGTGCAGGAAAGGAGCCCATCAGGATAAAAGAGATGGGGAAGGAAACATCCAAAGACGAGGCGCCCTCCCCATATACCCAAGATGATGATGAGACGGAAGAAGTATCAGAGGAGGTTGCTGAGGAGCTGGAGGCGCAGCGGTACGCGGAGGGTCCTGAGCAGGAGGAGGTTATCGAGAGGACCATCTTCGAGGCCGAGTCCCCCAAGAACACGGGTCCCCTCTCCCTGCTATCAGTAACGTACAGCGGCTCCAAAGCCAAGGCGCTGCTGAAATTTTACGACCTTGATAAGAAAAGGATCGTCTTCTGGTACGACAACACCGGGCATGTGCCCTACTGCCTCACGGATCTGCCACTGCGGGAGGTTCTATCCGACGAGCGGATCACCTCCCACCCAGGCTTCGACAGGAGGTCTACGGTCGAGGTTGAGAAATGCGACCTCCTCCACGACAGGAAGATAAACATGACAAAGGTCGCCGCCAAGGATCCCCTCTCGATAGGCGGCCGGGGCAACAACATCAGAGATCTATTGGAAAATTCTTGGGAGGACAACATCCGGTACCACGACTGCTACATCTATGACCGGGGTTTAATCCCGGGCTACTCCTACCGCATAAAGGAAGGTAATGTAATCAGAGTTGAGAATGCTGTACCCCTAGAATCGATAAAAGAGAAGTTCCAAAAATCCTCTCCGGAGCTCCTCAATGCCCTCGCCGATTGGTTCCCCCTCCTTGTCAGCCCCGTGCCCGACTACCGCCGCGTGGCCGTGGACATAGAGGTCGCAACAGAGGCCCTAGACAGGATCCCTGACCCGAGTGCTGCCAGGAACCAGGTTATATGCGTCTCGCTCGCCGGGTCGGACGGTCTGAAGAGGGTTCTGCTCCTCAGGAGGGTCGGGGTTGAGGAGGGCACCAAACCACCTGAACTCCCAGACGATGTACTGCTGGACTACTTCGAGGACGAGCTGGCCCTCATCAAGGAGCTCCTCAAGTACTTTGTGGACTACCCTATCGTCCTGACATTCAACGGCGATAACTTCGACATGCACTACCTTTGGCGTCGCGCCCAGGTCCTCGGTATGAGGAAGGAGGAGATACCGATCATAATGGGCAGGGAGATCGCCCTGCTGCCCATCGGGGTCCACATAGACCTCTACAAGCTCTTCCACAACCATGCCATACAGATCTATGCCTTCGGAAACTCCTACAGGGAGATAACCCTCGACGCGGTGTCAACGGCCTTTCTCAATATGAGGAAGATCCAGATCGAGAGGACCGTCTCCGAGCTCAGCTACCTTGACCTGGCCTCCTACTGCTTCAGGGACTCCTTCATAACGCTGCGCCTCACCACCGAGAATTCGAACATGGTCATGAACCTTGTCACCATGATAATGAGGATCTCCCGCCTTTCCATGGAGGACGTGACGCGCCAAGGGATATCACGCTGGATAAGGAGCCTCTTCCTCTTTGAACACAGAGCCAGAAACTACCTGATACCCCGCGAGAGCGACATCCGGACCATGAAGGGTGAGGCTTCCACTACGGCGGTGATAAAGGGGAAAAAGTACCACGGCGCCATAGTCATAAAGCCCGAGTCCAATGTCTACTTTTCCGTGGTCGTTTTGGACTTTGCCAGCCTCTATCCGAGCATAATCGCGAGGTGGAACCTAAGCTACGAGACCGTCAGGTGCGGCCACGAGTCCTGCAGGTCAAACGTAGTTCCGGACACGAACCACTGGGTCTGCACCAAACGGGTCGGGCTGATGGCGTTGATAATAGGTTTGCTAAAGGATGTCAGGGTGAAGTGGTTCAAGGCAAAGTCCAAGGATCCCTCCCTATCCCAGGAGGAGAGGGATTGGTACAAGGTTGTGCAGCAGGCCCTAAAGGT
>CAZNTO010000075.1:0-2436 GCA_964576015.1 uncultured Nitrososphaerota archaeon | reverse complement strand
TCCTTCTGAGTTGGGAGTTGGGAGAGTAGTTCCTCACAGGTGACTACCACGGAAGAAAGGGAATCATTGAGCAGCTGGGTCGCTTCTTGTCTCTTGTAGGCGGAGGGAATACACACAGAGGCTGCTCCTAACCTGGCCGTTGCGTAGTAAAACATGGGCCATTCGGGGATGTTAGGAAGATACAGGCCCACCCTGTGCTCCCGTGTAACCCCGAGATTCTTCAGGTAAAGGGCTATGTGATCAATGATCGTATTCAACTCTTGGTAGGTATAACTCCGATTCGCATAGATCAATGCCTTCTTCTCAGGGAAACACATTGCTCCCTGAGCCAATATATTGGATATATTCATCTCCCTCTCCTTTCATGAGTTGGGTACTACCACAGGCCTGAGAAGTTCTCACCGACATCTATTTACCACATCTAAGGAGAGAAAAAAAGGGAAACGGGATGACCGGAAAGTGCCCCGTCCCGCCCTAGCGGGATAGGCGGGGTCAAAGGGCACAATATAAAACGATATTTACATTACCGAAGCCCCGGCGTGCCTGTCCCGTCCTAACTGGATGACCGGGGAGCTTCACAAAAGTCCTCCTGAAAAAGCTTGACTAAGTGAACTCTAAGGTGTAGAAATTACAAATATCTTTGTCTTAATTCAAAAGAGACGAGCACGGCACTGAGCAGGAGATGATGATCGGTGGAAGCGAATCAGCAAGTTAAACTGCGGATTGACAACCTTTCGCTCAGCTTTGGCGGCGTCAGTGCCCTTATCGACGTGAGCATAGAGATCAGGGATAAGGAGATACTGGCTATTATCGGACCGAATGGGGCCGGCAAGACGGCACTCCTTAACTGCATCAATGGTTTTTACAAACCTCAAAAAGGGGAGATATACTTCGATGACCGGAGGATTACCCGGATGCGGCCGGACAAGCTGGCCAAACTGGGCATTGCGCGAACCTTTCAGAATATCGAACTCTATACCGGGCTGAGCACTCAAGATAACCTCATGGCTGCCCGGCATGTGCTTATGAGGCAAAATTTCATCACCGGTGCCCTCTATGTTGGCAGGGCGCTGAAGGAGGAAACCGAACACCGCCGGACGGTAGAAGAGATTATCGATTTCCTTGAAATCGCACCCATCAGAAAGAAGGTGGTTGGTCTTCTCCCCTACGGAATGAGAAAGAGGGTTGAGCTGGCCAGAGCATTGGCTCTGGAGCCAAAAGTACTGCTTCTTGACGAGCCCATGGCAGGAATGAACTTAGAGGAAAAGGAAGATATTGCCCGATTCATCATTGATGTTTTCGAAGGTCAGGGAGCCACCTATCCGGATACGGCTGTTCTCAGGGACGGTATTGGTTGTATCATCCTTGTCGAACATGATATGGGAGTGGTCATGGACATTGCAGACAGGATTATCGTCCTCGATTTTGGGCGTAAGATTGCCGAGGGCACCCCTGCGGAGATTAGCACCAATCCCGAGGTGATCAAGGCTTACCTGGGAAAAGAAAAATAAGGGGTCCGGAATAATGCTGCAAGTAAACAATATTGAAGTTGTTTATATGAATGTGATCCAGGTACTCCGAGGTGTGTCACTCGGTGTGGGTGATGGCAAGATCGTTGCCCTGCTTGGAGCGAACGGTGCAGGCAAGACGACCACATTAAAAGCTGTGTCAGGAATGTTAAGAACGGAAGAGGGAGAAGTCACCGACGGAAGCATTGATTTTGATGGAAAGAGGATAGACAGGTATGGCCCCGAGGGGGTTGCTGCCTTGGGCATCAGCCAGGCGATGGAAGGTCGAAGGGTTCTTGAGCACCTCAGCGTTGAAGAGAATTTATACATAGGCGCTTACCGCCGCAAAGGCCGGGCTGGAGTTAAGCAAGACATCGAAATGGTCTTTGACTACTTCCCCCCAATTAAGCGCCTCCGCCGCCAGATGAGCGGTTATCTGTCCGGCGGTGAACAACAAATGTTAGTGATAGGGCGAGCACTCATGGCACGTCCGAAACTGATGCTTCTTGACGAGCCTTCGCTCGGTCTCGCCCCTTTGCTCGTGCACGAGATCTATAAAATTATCGGGAGAATCAATACTGAACAAAAGATGGCTATCCTCCTCGTGGAGCAAAATGCCAGAGCGGCGCTCGGCATCTCGGACTATGGTTATGTGATGGAGAACGGCAGGGTGGTCCTGGAAGGTCCGGCTGAGAAGTTGAAGGATAATGAAGATGTTCAGGAATTCTATATGGGACTCTCGACGGTTGGCTCCAAAAAGAGCTATCGTGAGATTAAACATTACCGTCGAAGGAAGAGGTGGCTCGCTTAGAAGGTCACTATGCGCACAGGGCATAGAGCATAGCGGAAATAATTAATAACCTGATTGTTAGAGGTCATGACAACTCAGATGGAGAAAGTCTTTAAAGAGAAGGGTGATACCTGGCCC
>CAZNTO010000074.1:0-2573 GCA_964576015.1 uncultured Nitrososphaerota archaeon | reverse complement strand
CCCTATTAAAAATGAATCCAGACCGACAACATCCTTCAGGTAGCCGACGAGGAAGTACTCGACAGTGCCATAGACATAGTACTGCACAGACTCGACGAAGGCCACGATCTGCACGCTCTTGTTCCTTGCGACGTTCCCCCAGCCCCTTACCATGGCTTTCGCAGAACCATCACCGACAGTCGCCACGGGTGAGAGGTCCTTCTTGAGCAGGAAGGGCAAGCCGACGAGCAGTGCCGTGACCCCTGCTACGCCGACGGCGAGGTAAAGATCGTTATAATTATTGTTCGTCACTGAAAGGATGTAACCACCCATGAACGGCGCAATCCCGCGGCCCACCAACGTCATTGATGAGAAGGTCGATATGCGCGCCCCCTTCGTGGCAGGGAAGAGGTCGACTATCGCGGCGTTGGCGACGGGCACGAAGATGGCGGTCGCGAAGCCATGGTAAAACCTTATGGGGATCAGTTCCCACCAGGAGTTTATGAACAGGTAAAGGAAGGGGGCGGATGCGAAGATTATCCCTGAGATGAGGAGCATCTTTCTTCTTCCTAAGACGTCGGAGAGCGAGCCTGCTGGGAGGCTGATCAGGATGCCAGGTATCGTGGAGGCGGCAGCTATGAGCCCCGTCCACGCATTCGGTGTTCCGAGGCTCGTGGAATAGAGGTTTAGAACGGGGTTTTTGGACATGGTTGAACTCAGAATCGCAAACAGGCCTACTATGCAGAGGATCCAATAGTACCGGATTCCCCTTTTATCCAAGTCAACAACAGCATCAACCAAATGCCTAACCCTCATTTTCCGATACATTTTCTCAGACATCTACAACATAAAAGGATTTATTTAAAAAAAATGGAGATTTGCGGGTGTTTTATCTCCACTAGTCGTGGTTTATGTTACGAAAAAGTTAAAAAATCATGGTAGCCGATGGGGGCTACTCAACCAGCTCGCGTCTTCGCTGTAGGGTGTATATGGAGAACCAATAGGATGAGAAAGGCTGGCCAGAGGTTGATGTGAATCCGAAATTATGGGCATCTGCCTGCGAATGGGTAAAAAGGGGAGGCATGTTAATAACCCAAACCCATGCTGAACTCATTGACCAAGAAGTTTCAAAACATCCGTGTTCGTGATTATGCCGGCGACCTTTCCCTCCTTCATAGTCAGCACCGCCTGGTGCATCTGCAGCACCGGAATGATCAGACTCACTGGAGTCTTCGTGCTGAACTGGGGAAATCCCTCCTCCAAAAAGTCCCTCACCAACAAGTTGCCAATCTCACTCGGCTCCTTTTCGAAGATCCTAGCGTTTATGCCCCTCTCGGTGATGCTCCCTATGATCCTGTCATCCTTTCTTACCGGCAGCTGGCTGAAAGCCTCATCCTTCATCTTCCTCTGCGCGGAGCGGATGGGCTCATCATACTCCGCAAAAATCACACGAGGGCTGTGTATCTGTCCAGCCTCCCTGACCGGGATTGCCAGCTCAAGCCTATCCATGGTCTCGAAGATCTTCTTTGCCTGCTCATAGCTCGGGTTGGCATAACGCCCTTCGATCTTTGCAATCAGGCTCCTGCTGACGCCCGCCTCCTTCGCGATCCGTGACTGGGTCAGGCCCAGCCTCCTCCTCCTCATTTTTATCTCCTCCAGATCGGGTAGCATAAAATCCCCTGAATATCTAGGGTTTGGTTCCCTATTATATGTTCCTGTATAGAACAAAAATGTCAATAAAGTTCATATCTTCTACAATGCCTTATGGAATCAGGTGGTATAAATGGTGAATTCTGAGGAGCTGATGGAAGCCCTGAAGAGGAAGGGGCTGCTGAGCGAGGAGGATGTGGATACTGTACAGAGGGGTATTGGGGGGAGCCTCATACCGAGGAACTTCCTCACCCAAGAGGAGCTCGAGGAGGTTTGCGGCGCGCTGGGCAGGTGGAAGCCGGAGAGTCCCACCGGGTTTGCGCATGGCATATTGGTGCATGCGCAGAAAGAAGCCAAGGCGGGCTTCCATCCTGACAAGGTCTACGACTACTGCGGCCTCGTCAACTTTACCAGCACCCTGTACGCAACGGGCCTTGTGAACAAGGGCATATTCAGAAAGCTGGAGGCAGCCATAGAAAGAGCCAGGCGATATGAGAAGTAATTCGGGGCACTACTGAAGGAGGTCAGACCATGACAGGACCCTTCATAAAGGGAATGTACGAGCGGGCGATAAGCGCTCGGAGGTATGCCGAAGAGAGGCTCGCAGACAAGAATTTCATGAGAACGGCGACGGAGGCGGACATAAAAGAGCTAGAGCAAATGGTTAAGAACGGAAGGACCGCGGAGAGGCGCCTCAAGGAGATGAAGGAAGAAGAGGAGCTAATGGCAAAGTGAAAAATATTGTTGAACCTGGTGTTGAGGTATTTCGATTCGCATCTGCCTGTAAATAGGTAAAAAGGGGGGGAGTATGTTAAAAAAAGCTCCCGGTTGTCACTGAGTCTTCGTTGTAGCCTCGGGCTTCTCTTTCTTCATGGCCCTGTCGGCAATGGAGTAAAGTATCCAGGCGATGACCCCGTAGACCACGCCATTGAAAATGGCTATTA
>CAZNTO010000073.1:1505-2650 GCA_964576015.1 uncultured Nitrososphaerota archaeon | reverse complement strand
AAGGAGGTTATTGTGAACCGATTTGATTACCACAAACCAGGTACGATCGAGGAGGCTGTCGGCTTGATGGCCAGTCTCGACGGGGCTAAGTACATTGCCGGTGGCACTGACGTCATGGTCCTTATCCGGCAGAAGAAGCTTAAACCAAAGAACCTCATCTCCATCCGGAACATAAAAGATCTTGCCTACATCGATACTGCTAATGGTCTGAAATTCGGCGCTGCCACAACCCACAGCGACATAGATGGCCACGACGTCATAAAGCGGGCCTACTCCGCCCTTACTGACGCGACGAGCTGGCTCGGTTCTCGGCAGATACGGAATGTGGCGACTGTAGGCGGCAACATCTGCAATGCTGCTCCTTCAGCCGACACTGCCTGCCCCCTCCTCGTCCTGGACACCATGGTATCTATCGTGGGGCCAAAAGGAACCAGGGAAGTCGCCCTTGACGACTTCTTTCAGGGACCGGGCAAGACCGTCCTCGAACCGGGTGAACTCGTAAAGGGATTCGTTATTCCTGCCTTCGGAGAAAACACTGGTTCAGCCTATATCAAGCACACACGTCGCCAGGCCATGGACCTCCCTATCTTAGGTGTGGCGGCGAGGGTAACGATCAACATTGGAAAAAACGGCGGCGCACTTCGCTGTAAAGACATCCTCTGCACCATGGAGAGCACTCCGGACGTACTCAAACGGTTCGAAGAGGAAGAGTTGCGATGCGAGGATGTAAGGATTGCCATGGGTGTCGTAGCGCCACGTCCCATAAGGGCAAAGAAGGCAGAAGCAGCCCTCAAGGGCAAGGTCATTTCTGAAAAACTCCTCCAGGAAATCGGCGAGATCGCCGCCTCAGAGGCGTCCCCGAGGGATAGCATACGTGGCGAGGCGTGGTACAGAAGCGAGATGATAAGGGTCCTCGTAAAGAGGTCTATTTTACGATCCGTTGACAGGATAATCAGGCCGGACGATACGGTCTATCCTGAAAGGTTATGGTGAGGTGAAACAATGAAAAAAGAGCTCACATTTACATTAAATGGCGAAGCAATAAGGGCTGAGGTTGATCCCCAGTGGACGCTCCTCTATCTGCTCAGGGAAGTCCTGGAACTGACCGGGACGAAAGAAGGCTGCGGTTACGGTGAATGCGGTGC
>CAZNTO010000073.1:0-1405 GCA_964576015.1 uncultured Nitrososphaerota archaeon | reverse complement strand
GAAGAAATAAAGGATGCCGTTGCAGGAAACCTCTGCAGGTGCACCGGGTATGTAAAAATCATTGATGCAATCAAAACCGTTGCAGGTGGGAGGTAAACATGGACAATCTCACGACATTAGAACAAAAGTTACAGCTTGGGTTGGCAATACAGCCAAAGGTAAACATGGAGAGCCTCACAACAGTAGGACAAAGGATACCGAAACGTGACGCGCCACCCAAGGTAACAGGAGCTGCTGTGTATATTCAGGACATGAAGGTACCTGGTATGCTTTATGGCAAAATCCTCTACAGTAAACACCCCCACGCCAGGATTCTGAAACTCGACACCTCAAAGGCGGAAAAGCTCGCCGGCGTTCGGGCCGTCATCACCGCCGCAGATATGCCTGCTACCTTCAGGATAGGTGTTATGAAGGACAATCCTCCCCTTAAGACGGGAAAGGTGCTGTCAATGCGTGACGAGATTGCAGCCGTTGCCGCAACAAGTCCGGAAATAGCGGAGGAGGCCCTCTCCCTCATCGAGGTCGAGTACGAGGTGTTGCCGGGAATATTCGATCCCCTGGAGGCCATGAAAGAGGGAGCAATGCTTCTCCATGAAGAGGCGAAATCCAATGTACTGAAGATGCCCTGGAAGCTCGTATGCGGTGACGTGGAGGCCGCTAAGAAAGAATCAGCCTTTATTGTTGAAGATACCTTCAGCACCCCGTGGGTAACCCACTGCTGTCTCGGTACAAGCGGGTGCATCGCACAGTTCGACACGAAAAACAACCTTACCATGTACAGCAACACCCAGATCCCGTCACTGGCTCAAAACGACTACTTCGAAGCCCTCAATACATTCGGATTTAAAAACAGGCGCGTGAGAATTATCCAATGCACAATTGGTGGCGGGTTCGGAAGCAAGCTCGACACTTACTCCTACGAGTATATTGCAATCATGCTGGCGATGAAGACAAGAAAACCTGTGAAAATAATCTTCACGAGGGAGGAGGAATTCTTCGCCACCTCGCCAAGACAGTGTACGATCACGAAGATCTCCCAGGGTTGCGACAAAGAAGGGCGGCTTACCTTCCGGGAAATGGAGATGATCCTCGATAACGGAGCATACACATCGTGGGGGGCAACAACCCCGTCAGTGATGATGCTTCCTATCTCATCGCTCTACAAGGTACCAAACGTTAAGTACACGGCGAAGTGCGTCTATACGAATAACACATACAGCCAGGCCATGCGCGGCTATGGGAACCCCCAGGCAACCTTTGCCATTGAGTCCTCCCTGGACCAACTTGCTGAAATTGCAGGCATTGACCCCTATGAACTACGGCTAAAGAATGCAAACGAGCCCGGCGAGGTAACGCCTCAGAACTTCAAGATCACCTCCTGCGGAATGAAAGAATGTATGGATGA
>CAZNTO010000072.1:0-2709 GCA_964576015.1 uncultured Nitrososphaerota archaeon | reverse complement strand
TCAGCCAGCTCAGCCTCTTGGCTCCACCCCTGAACTTCGTAGCCAATAGAAGGACGCCAGTGATTATGAAGGCGAACCCAACGTCCCGGGCGCTTGAGAAGAGGGACTCGAAAAAGCCCTCGAAGGCGAGGCCGATGATGACTGTTGGGATGGTGCCGATGATGACGTAGACCGCCATTTTGAAGTCAGGACTGGCCCTGTCGAGGGTGAAGAACGCCTTCAGGATCCTCAATATGTCCCTCCAGAAGAATGCAACCACAGCGATCAGCGTCCCAAGATGAAGGAAGACGTCGAACGCAACAGGGAGGGTCAGGCTCATCAACTTCTGGGCAATCACAAGGTGGCCTGAGCTGGAGATTGGCAGCCATTCCGTCAACCCCTGCACAACAGCGAGGATGATAGCCTGAAGCAGGTCCATGTTGCTAACCACAGTGTTGGATCATATATCGATGTCGAGGGGCAACAGGGGCTATTCTATTCGCAGGTGTGCACTACTAATACTAGACACTTGGCGTTGTTGATCACTGTGTTAGCGACGCTGCCCATAAGGATCTCGCGGAACCGGTTCTTCCCCTTAGCGCCTATAATTATGAGGTCTATTCCAATGGTATCAGCCTTCTTGACTATCCTCATACCGGGATTTCCCACCGAGAAATCCATCTCTGCCTTGGGACTTACGCCGCAGGCCTCAGCCATCTGCTTGGCGTCCTCGAGGATCTTGGTTCCAGCCTCCTCCAGCTGTTTCGAGGCCGCTGGGATGCCGCCTATATCCGAGGAGATTGGCATTGCTACAACATGGAGGATCGTCACATCCGCCTTGAAGGTCTTGGCAAACTCACATGCCCACGAGATCTCGTTCTTCATGTAGTCTGAGCCGTCTACGGGGATGAGGATCTTTTTGATGATATCCATGCTTCATTAAGAATAAAAAAGCAAGATTAAAGCATTATGTAAAGTCTGCCAATGGTATTAGCGGCTCGATGATACTGGGATCGTCGATTCCCCTCCTCAGCGCCTCTGCACTCCCGAATGGTCTTTTTCTAAGCAGGTTTGCTGCCCTTCTAGCACCTATCCCCGGGAGGGTTTCAAGCTCCCTCAAACTCATACTGTTGATCTTCAGCGGGAATGGAAGCGCACTGATAGAACGGGGCCCATGGGACACGGCCACCACGTCAGTGAAGACGCCCGTGGGCATCACTTTGGGGATGCCCACCAGTATGGGGTATGAGCCGATCTGCCGGGACCAGGTCATTTTCCCCTCAACCAGCTCTGTCCTTACGTCCCGCATGATAGTCCATGCCGGGATTACCCTCCGCAGCATGAGCGTGTCGACCTCTGTCCGCATCCGCATTTTGTGCCTGATAAAGAGGGACCTGTGCTTCCGGGCGATATAGTTGCCAATGGACGCCATCCTTGTGGAGGGCATTACCATCACCTGGCGCAGATTTATTCGCCTGACCAGCAGCCCCATCTCCAGTACCTTCTTCATGAACTCCAGGTTAGCATCAAAGGTGTGCTTTGTCTCGCCTAGTAGTCCATAAACGAAATTTATCCCCGGTAGGAGTTGGGGCAGCCCGTTCTCGCCCCTCTCCTTTCCCACATCGTTGATGAGCGCGATTGCGAACAGCGCCCCTTCTGGGTACACCTTCAGGTTGTTCTTGCGGATCACCTCCTCGTCCACGGACTCCACTCCCATCGCGGCCACGTCGCCCGGCGTATGATATTTTACTATCTCCTTCAGGGCCTCCTCAGAGGCGTCCGGGTGGTTGAATACCGTCGCAGGGTTCACGTTGTCGATGTGGAGCACCCTCAGGGATGGCGCAGCCTTCCTTACGGAGGAGAAGAGGCGTCGGATGGCGCGGGGGTTGGGCATAGGGGTTTCGTTGTCGTCCTCGGAGCCGTATATGAGTAGGTCGGGCTGCCTCCCAAGCCGGAAGTTCACAGCACCCGCGGAGGAGAGCGCCTCTACCTCCTTTGAGATGCCAGTCACGGACCGGTAGTCCGGTGTTCCGTGGAGCGGCTCTGTGCAGAAGGAGCAGCCGCCATTGAGGGATCGCGGGCACCCGCGGAAGGTTTCAACCTCGCAGATCAGCCCGTCTGGGTAGCAGGGGTGCTGTTGGATTATCTTTGCTCCCCGGGCGGCGAAGTCGTTGACATCATTCTCGCATGACCTCACAGCGTCCATATCTGTAGAGAGAGCAAAGTTTCTCCTCAACAAGTTGTACACGACGATTTCAGGATCGCCAGTTATGATAAAGTCGTACAGGGACTCGAGGCCTTTCGGCATGATCGTCGTGCTGCCACCACCATAGCCGAAGCCAGAACGCATGGCTGGTCCGCATATAACAGCATGCTTTGATTGGAAAAGTGAGGGCAATAAGATGGCGTCTTTAACTGTAGCGGGGGCACCTCCAAGGTACTTGCCAGGAACGGTGACGCCCGTAACAAGCACCGAGAAATCCGATGAGGAGGATAGGTGCCTCACCTTATCGGGATCGCGCCGAGCCTCGTCGATCGTCATGTAGAACACCTCGGCATGCGGATCGTGGCGCCACACAGCGCCAGCTATGTAACGAGGGTAGACGTCGATGTAAGGTGGGACGCCGAGACCTGCAGGTTCATCCGTGTAGCCGTCGACAATCAGTGCCCTCACGCTATGAGCCTCTTTATGTTATTTCATTTGAGGTGCTCCCAGCCCTTACTGGGGAT
>CAZNTO010000071.1:0-2794 GCA_964576015.1 uncultured Nitrososphaerota archaeon | reverse complement strand
TTTCGTGAGGACGAGATAGAGGAGGCCGTCAAGGGTTGATAACCCTTGATCAGGTAAGGCGGAGGGCAGAGAGCGACGCCAAGTCCAATGGCTATCGGTTGAACCGAGACCCACCCTTCTTGAAGGATCTCCTCGAGGGACTCAAGACAAACGAGGAGCGATACGGCTACCCATCGTGCCCTTGCAGGATCGCCACAGGGAAGTTCGATGTGGACAGGGACATCATATGCCCCTGTGACTACCGAGATCCTGACGTTCAGGAGTTTGGCGCCTGCTACTGCGCGCTCTTCATCAGGCAGGATGTCTTTGAGGGCAAGATCCACCTGCAGCCGGTACCGGAGCGGAGACCGCAAGAAAAGCAAGCCAGAGCCATTGCTGTTGCCACAGGGGCTCCTGACATGAAAGCAAAAGCAACTCCTTTAGCAAAGGAACAACCTAAGGAATTGGAGGGCGAGAGCAAGATGAAGTTTTGGTACTGCAAGCAGTGCGGCTATGTTGTGTTCCGGGAGGAGCCGCCCTACATCTGCCCGATATGCAAGGCAAAGAAAGAGATGTTCGCTGAGATAAAACTTAGAACGACAGCGGTCTAGCATTTTCGCTTTTTATAGAATAGGCTCGACCTCGGGGCGTTCACTTCTTTATCTTAATCTCGATCTGCTTCCAGTTCTCTTTTATCCCCCTTAAAGAGGTCACAGCTCCAACCACGGTCCCACCAAGGACCTTAACAACGAACTCATTCAGATCTATTTCCTCGCCATCTACAAACAATTTGACATTCAACAGCCTCGCCTCGAAGTATTATCTACGGCGATAAAAAAAAGGTTTATTGTTTATTTCACGAATCGAACATGAGATAATTGCCAATCAGGATAATTGATTTTACTCGTCAACCCCTTTAGAATGAATAGCGGTCGTTCTTCCAGATGTCCGCTGTGTCGCTGTATCCCCTGATCTCCCAGTAGCCCTTTTCCTTATCCTTAGTGAACCTTATCCTCGTTACCCACATCGCGCTCTTGTAGGCGTACTTTGCAGGTACAACCAGCCGCAGGGGAAACCCAAGTCCCTCCTCAAGATCCTTCCCGTCCAGCTTGTAGGCCAATACGAAATCATCGCCCGAGAGCTCCTCCAGTGTAAGGGAGGTGGTGTATCCATCAGCGCACTCGAAGGTTGCCGCTTTTGCAGTCTCCTTCACCCCAACCCGATTTTCAAATACCCCAAACCTAACACCTTCCCACCTGCAGTCCAGGACGCTCCACCCCTCGACGCAGTGGAAGTCGCTCACAGCCTCTACTTTCGGAAGCTTGATGAGTTCACCCCAAGTAAACGTGAGCGGTCTCTCGACCTCTCCATCAACAACCAGCGTCCATTTTTCCAAATCGATCTTTGGTATCCTACTGGATATCCCTGGATGATCCTTCCCCCACCTCAGTAACCGACCTATGGGTGTCTGGTCTGGAGGCAGAGTCTTATGTCTCTCTTCCGTGTCTCTGGGGGGCATAATCCTCCTCTACATTTTTGGAACGTTGCAAGATAAGGCTTTACTAAACGATTAGCCCATTCCATAGATTTTCTCTAAGCAAATTAAAAGAAGCTGGTCAGCTGTTTCTGCACCCTCCTCTCCTTCACAAGTCCCGAGACTCGCACACCCACCCTCCTCACCTCGACCTTAGCTTCCTCTAGGAAACTCTCGAAGAGCTCCTTGACAATCTCCTTCAGCAACCTAATTTCGTCCGTTGGGTTCTCAAGCGTTTTGGAACGTGTATGGATGCTAAGGTCTTTCATGACCGCGACTATCCCTACAGACCTGAATTTGAGGTCCCTCTGCACCAGCCTCTCGTATACATCTTGGCACAGCTTATCCGTCTTCTCCACGATCGCTCCCAGATTCAAAGTGTTCTCCTTAAGCGTGGCGATCCTGCTTATGGACTCCGCCTCCCCTCTCTCCCGGACGGGTTCGTCGTCTATGCCGTTCGAAGCGTTGTGTAGATAGGTGCCAAGGCTGTTCCCGAAGCACTCTATCAGCTTTTGTACTTTACTATTCGCCAGTTCTTCCATGGTCTTTATCCCCAAACCCTCCAGCCTCTCCGCCGTCTTCTTCCCCACGCCAATAAGGCGGTCTACCGGCAGCGGGGAGAGAAAGGGCATAACCTCCTGTGGTCGAACTACCGTGAGGCCGTCAGGCTTGCTCACATCCGCAGCTATCTTCGCAACAACTTTGTTGGGAGCTACGCCCACGGAGCACGTCAACCCCTCTTGAGCATTTATATCGTCCTTTACCAGACGGGCGAGCGAGGTTGCTTTTTCAAAATCCCCCTCGGTTCTCCTGCTCACGTTAAGGTATGCTTCGTCTATCCCTACCTGCTCAAAGTCATCCGCGTTATCCCTCAAAATCATCATTATCCTTTCCGAGACCCCTCTATAATAGCCGTGGTCCACCGGCAGGAATACCGCTTCTGTGCCCTTGAGCTTCTTCTTTGCCAGGACAATAGCCATCCCCGACCTCACGCCGAACCTTCTCGCTATGTAGTTGGCGGTGCTCACAACGCCACTCTCCTCGGTCCTGCCGGAGTAGACACATACTACGACGGGCTTGTCCTTTATGGAAGGGTTTCTCCTCTCCTCGATCTGTGCAAAGAAGTAGTCTAGATCTACCAGCATCACTATTCTGGTCTGCAAGGTTCTTCTGCCCCATATGCCCGCAATATACGATACTCATCACTGCACTTTAAATCCTCTCTAGAACGTATAAATAATGCCCCATGAATATATGATGCATCTTGACGAAGAGGCAGGG
>CAZNTO010000070.1:0-2802 GCA_964576015.1 uncultured Nitrososphaerota archaeon | reverse complement strand
CGGCGGATCCGAGCTCGAAGAGCCCCCGCTTTATCGTCTCAACAACATCCTCAAACCTATCCTTCGGAAGGGTATCCCTAAGTCTGTAGAGGTATGATAGACCCCCCACTAGGAGTGCATCCCCCACCAAGAGTATCGCCTCCGCCCCATATACCCCAAGTAGGCTCCTCCTCTTTTTCTCCTTCCTTACATAGGAACGGTCAATTATGTCATCATGCAGGTCGAAGGCACCCCCTGAGAGTACTAATGCCTTGACGGCGGGATATACCAGCGATGGATCGCCTCTTACGGATTTGCAGGCAAACACCATTAGCGCCGGCCGTGCATAGTCCTTCCATCTGCGAGAAAATTTCCTTATGATCTTCTTGGCCGTGAGAGAGGGGATCTTGCTGGACAGTATATCATCGAACGCCGACCTAACCAGGGGTTCCCCAACAGCTTTGAGCTCATCTCTAATCTTGGTCAATTAGATCACGTGTGCAGATATGGTTGTTAGGCTATAAAACCTATCAGTTCTATCGGACGGGGCATTAGTCTTAGCTATGTCTGCCCCTTACTAAAATTTGATGCGCCGGACACCTTTCTGAAAAAGGTATGGAACACCGATAATCAGCGACACGAGACCCACGTAAAGTGTCATAAAGTAAATGACGTCATTAAGGTACAGGAAGGGTCCTCCAATCGTACTGGACATCGAGAGAGCGCTCCAATAGAAGTTGAAGAACCAGTGAAGCAACAGGGCACTGTCAAAACCGTATCTCAAGCAGCAGTATCCAATCACCATACCACCCACGAAGACGGAGGGGATTTTTCCTATACCCCAGGAGCCGGAGAGAAAGTGCGCGTAGGAGAAGAGGGCTGATGAGATAAGGAGGAGGGCGAGTTCTAGGGTAGATAGAGTTCTATCTCTGGAGATATTTAGCCGCCTCTGGAATGAGGATGGCTTGAAGAGCGCGAGAGGCACAAGGATCACGCGTCTCCTCAAGGGCACATTAGCTATAGCTTCGTGGGAACGAAAAAGAAGGTATAGTGCCACCGGGAATAACAATGGCACAAGTCTGAAACCGATCTCCTCTACACACGAGGTGTACGAGAGCGAGAGGATCTCCTGGAAGGGATCGCTGAATGATAAACCGCCGACTTCAACCCCTATCTGCCCTTCTAGTGTGTGGATCAGAGAGACAGCAAATAGTGTTGCTGAGGAGATCACTGGCATCAAAACCAAGAAGTTCCCGCGGATACCTCCGAGATCGTTTGTTATTAAGAGATGCCTGAGAGATGATACGTAGTTTTCCTTCGAGAAGAATGATGTCGTAAATGAGAGGACAAAGACCAGATTGAGCATCATGAATAGCAGATCCGCACTTATTTGGAAGGGCACTTGGATTGTACTGTAGAAAAAAATGTTCAGTTGTAGGTTATGAAGCGTTTTTGAACCAAAGGCAACCCCCTCAGGGGTAAGGTAGAAGAGATAGATCGCGACGAGGATCGAGATAACGTACGTTACAAAGAATGAGACGGCCATCAAAAAGTAGGCGTTGGAGAAGATTCTATCCATTAGATTCTGTTGCTTAGTCTCCTGCTGAACCGGCGAGCGCATTTCGCGATCATGACTCTCAGAAATGTATCCTGCCAACGAGCACCCTGTTCCTGTTCACATCGGTCATGAACTCTACCCCCCTCAACTTCGGGAGCTTCAGCAGAAAGTCCCTTTCGGTGAGGATACCCACCGGCCTGCCGCCAGTCATAACGATGAGGGACCCCACGTTGAAGGAGTTCATGGTTTTAACAGCATCGCTGAGATCCACCTCTGGACTGACCGTCTTGGGGTTCACCGTGGCGATCTTTGAGATGTTCGTATTGAAGAGGTAATCCGACAGCCCCTTGGCTATGGCCTCATCAACATAAGGGCTTGCCAAAAACCGTATTATATCCTTGACGGTCACTATGCCCCACAGGTTCCCCTCCTTCATTATCGGGATGCGCCTTATGTCGTTCTTTATCATGGTCTTCATGGTGTCCAAGAGGGTACTCTTCGCGTCCAGCGTGATCAGCGGCTTTGTCATGATCTCGAATACCCTCACGAACATCTGGTTCTCCTCGAAGAGCTTGAAGAGGTGCCTCTCAGATAGCACTCCCCAGATCGTCGCGTCCTTGCTGAGCAGTGGGAGCATGCCTATGTCGTGCTTAGCCATCAACGACATCAGATCAGGAAGCGAGGCGGTGGTATTCCCGATTATCGGCTTCCTATTTATAATGGAACTTATCGAGGACCTGAGAGCTTTGTAGATGTCACGATTGAACTTCTCCTCCACAATCTTGAACTTGTCTCCACCACCCAGATAGTTCAGGATGTCCTTGGCCGAGATTATCCCATCCATTTTGAGACCGTCGTCCGAGGCGATGGCGTGCCTGACGCTCTTCTCTGACATCATGCACAGGGCTTCCTTGGCGCTGGAGTCGGTGTGGAGGATCACGGCTGGAGGATGCCGCGCTATCGATGTGACCGAGAATCCAGACATTCGGACCACTAATCAAATACTGACGGTGAGGTAAAGTTAAAGTTGACGGTGTAGTTAATACAAACCAGTTAGCATCATATGGTAGATTTCAATGTTCTTGATGCTTTATGATATTGAGGGTAAGAAGGACCCCCACGGGATAAGGATCAGGCTGGTCAGGAGCTTGAGGAAGGGTGGCGCCTTCCAGCTCCAGAGATCAGCTTGGCTCTTCGACGGTTTTGATGAAGATCTTCTAAGGATAACGAACGAGTTCCGAAGGGCTGGAGGCTCTGTGAAAATT
>CAZNTO010000069.1:0-2950 GCA_964576015.1 uncultured Nitrososphaerota archaeon | reverse complement strand
CCCTCATTTTTTTCGAAGGAAGCGAATGCAATGGAGGGCGTGGTCATCGTCCGGACCGGAGGGGAGATCGGGATAAAGAGCAGGCCGGTGAGGCGGTTGTACGAAAGCCTCGTTCTCAAGACAATTCGCGGAATCTTAAAAGATGAGGGAATCCAATTCTCAAATGTCTGGCGCACAGCTGGGAGAATATACATAAGCACGAAGGAAAGCGAAGGGGCCGCCAGGCGCGCGGCAAGGATATTCGGGGTCTCCTCCACCTCGCCAGGGGTTGCGGTGAAGTCTGAGTTGGAGACCATGATCAAGACAGGGACCGATATTGCTAGGAGGACCCTCAAGCCCGGTACCTTCGCTATTAGGTGCAGAAGGATCGGCACTCACCCCTACTCGAGCGTTCAGGTGGCTGCCCTCCTCGGCAGGTCGGTACTGGACCTCGGCAAGGATCTGAGGGTCGATCTCACGAGCCCCCAGCAGGAGATCAACGTGGAGGTCAGGGACGATCTGGCGATCATCTACTCCCAGTCCATAAGGGGCCCGGACGGGTTCCCCGTTGGTACCCAGGAGATGCTCCTGGCGGTCGTGGACGAGACGGCGGACTCCGTGCTCGCCTCGTGGTGCATGATGAAGAGGGGTGCCCAGGTGAAGGCGCTGGTGCTGGAGGGTAAGGAGGGTCTAACCGACACCACACTCGTAAACCTGCGGATCCTCGCCGGCTGGATGCCCGGCAACCGCATAAGAGCGATAGTTGCGCCCCCTATCGAGAAGGATGCTAGAATGCTGCGCCCGCTCCAGCTACGTCTCGCTATAAATGCCGCGAGTAGCAAGGGAATTGGAGGGGTGATTTCCGGTCTGCAGCCAAAGAGCCTGAAGGCGCTAGGTAAGGTTATAAATCCACAGGTCTGCGTCTTCTTCCCCCTTGTTGCTATGGATGAACACCTGTTCGAGCGCTGGTCGGAGATGGTGGGCATTGACCTCTCAACCTCTCCAAGGTACGATCAGACTACTCTGCTAAAACACAACCTCGCGGATGCCGAGCTGGAACGGATCCTCTCAGCGTCCAAAGAAATTACGATTAAGGCAAAGTGACCCTCGCTGCGCCCCTGACTCCCTCCTCAACAAGCCTCCCGACGGGTATATTCCTCTCCTCCCTCTCGAGCTCCTCCGGCTTGGCGCGGGTTCTGGCCTTCACCGCGGCGGCGCTGCAGGGCTGTGCCTTCGAGGTTGAAATCTCGAATGTCCCTATCTCCTTTGCGATGCCCTCGACCTCTAGCTTATTCATGCCCAAGAGCGGTCTCAGTATTGGGATATCGATAATCGCGCTGTCCAGGATCAGGTTGCGTAGCGTCTGGCTTGCCTGCTCCCCGAGAATCTCGCCGGTGACTATTGCGCCACAACCGTAACGATCGGCGATCCTCTCAGCCTTCCTGTACATCATCCTCTTGCAGAGCAGGCAGGAGAAGTTCCTACTGCACCTTCCCACGATAATCTCTAGGTCCCTTCCGTGCGGCACTATGATCGCCTCCCCTTCGACTCCGGTAGCCTCTATAACCCTTTTAATAGTCTTTAGTGCCCTCTCCTTGGTATCGGTACCTGTGAAGGGCGCATTGTCAAAGTATAGGAAGACCGGCCTCCAGCCCTTCCTGATGCCTAGGCATGCTGCGACCGGCGAATCGATTCCCCCCGATACCAGGTAAAGTGCCCTCTCCATGCTGATCCTCCCTTCTAACCGACACCTCTGTCGAATATAACTGTGATGTTGATGGGATTACGAAAGCGATTGACAAAAAATATGTATACCTCAGAGTATATATGAAATCAGCACACTGTTCTGGTGAGCGAATATGCCGGAAACAAAGAAGACCCCTAAAGCCGCAAAGATGCCCTTTGAGGGATATATCGAAAAATGCGAAATCTCCCCATACAAAAAAATCATGGTGGGGGTGGATCAACCATTGGTCTCGGCAATGATTCTCACGAGAGCCTTGGAGCTATCAAAGACATTCTGTTCAAAGCTCTACATAGTGCACGTCCTGAGCACAAAACTCCCCTACCAGACCAAATCCACCATTGCCATCGAGCCCGAATTCTACGAGGTCCAATGGGAGTCCTCAAGGGAGATTCTGGAATACGCGAAGAAGGCGGCTGCCGAGGCGAACATTGATGCCGAGGCGGTGTTGCTCGAGGGCGATCCCGCAGAGGAGATCCTCAGCTTCATAAAAGAGAGGGGGATAAATCTGGTCGTTATGGGGAGCAAGGATAAGGTGGGCTCGCTCAAAAACCTCGGCGGCGTGAGCGCTAGGGTTTCCACGGAGGCAACATGCTCCGTGTTAATCGAGCGTTGAGAAATCTGTCCGCCATCTGCTCAACTCTCCAATAGGAGACTGGCAGCAGACAACTCGAAACTCTTTTTAACTACTTTCGCCTTTGAAATCATTCAAAGGTGGAAAAAATTAATGAGCAGATTTACGAAGAACTGGGAGGCTCCACAGAAGAAGGCCCCTACCCCATCCGGTCCACTTAAACCCCATATAGAGAATGCCATAAACCTGATAAACAACCAAAACCAGAGGCTCGACTTTGCCAATGCCAGGCTCTCTGAAAAGGACAAAACGATATTCCAGAAGGTCGTCGACTCCTACACCAAGCACGACAAGCAAAGGGCTCTCATGTACGCGAACGAGCTAGCCGAGGTAAGGAAGCTCGAGAAGCGCGTGCTGCAGATAAAGCTTGCCCTTGAGACCATATCCCTGCGCCTGGTAACGGTGAAAGACTACGGCGACTTCCTTAATACCGTGACGCCGGCTCTATCGATCATAAAGGGCGTACAGAGCAGTGTGCTTCAAGTTGTGCCGGAGGCTGAGAGAGGCTTCTCCAGCCTCAGCGAATCGCTCTCCAGCATAGTCACCGAAGCGGGTGCCACCTCGGGCCTGAGCGTCTCATTCGAGACAGCAAA
>CAZNTO010000068.1:0-2993 GCA_964576015.1 uncultured Nitrososphaerota archaeon | reverse complement strand
GTGATGGAAAGATATGGCATGAGTTATGAAATAATTCTCGAGGAGGACGGGAGTACAGACAAAACTCCTGAGATCATCGATGCTTTGGCGAATAGGCATCCCAATGTCGTAGCTCTTCACGAGTCCAAAAGGCGTGGAAAAGGATTTGGGATAAAGAAAGGCATGGACGAGGCTAAAGGTGAGATATTGGCAATTATCGACGGGGACATGGAGTATCCTCCTGAAAGCCTGCCTGAGATGTTCAGACTCATTGATTGTTATGATATAGTGATAGGCGTAAAAGGTAGAAACTCGAAGAAAAGATGGTATCGAACTATTCTAAGTAAATTGCATAACGCAGTGCTGAGAGTACTTTTTGGAATGGATCTGCAGGGCTCTCAGTCGGGTCTCAAGGTTTTACGACGTGGAACCTTAGAAGCGGTAAAACCTTTAACGTCAGACGGCTTTGAGATTGATAGCGAAATACTTGTTAAAGCTATCAGGAAAGGCTATAGGGTCTATTGTATTCCAGTGGTTTATCGTTATAAGGGTAGTACAAGGGTGAACATACTAAAGGATCCGCTTAAGATGTTTGTCTCAATCCTGAAGTTGAGAGCAGGGCTTTATTCTGAAAAATAGGAGTCAAATTTGTGAAGATTGCTCTCGTCATTCCCTATGTTCCTCCGATGGTTGGCGGTATTGAGACATACCTCTTCGAATAATTAAAAGAACTCTCCAACCTGAGAATATAAAAAAAGGTGAAAATACCCAACGGTTGATTTAAGGTCCTCTTTCGACTACAAAGGCGATTTTGACAACGGCGCGGTATTCCACGATCTTGTTATTTTTTACTTTTACCGTGAACCGCTCTACGTGAACAGACTTTATGCCCCTAACCGTCTTGGCAGCTTCTGTAATTGCATTCTTTGTGGCATCTTCCCAGCTTTTTGGTGAGCTACCTATCAACTCGACTACTTTTGCAACTGTCATTTTGTCCAAGCTCCCTGATCCATTACTTGCAATGTTCCTTATTATTTTGTTCCCGGGCAAAGGCGCGCAAACCGATGTTTTATGGGTATTTCAAAACATGGAAACCCCCCATATAACATAGCATAAGGGGGAATCAGCTAGCACGAGCAACGATAAACTTAAAAGAAATATAAACGAACCTAGTTAATGAAGGTATCATAATGGACTATGTTGCATTACTGATTCAGATTGTCGTAGGCGTCATCATTCTCGCGCCAATTCTCTGGCTGGCTGGAAGAGCACTCGCTGGGAAAGACAAAGCAAAGTTCACGGACGCAATATGGATAGTGGTTCTTGGAACAGTAATAGGTGCAATAGTCGGAGCTTTTGTTGGTGGCTTGATAGCAGCACTCATTATGTTCATAATATGGCTTTTACTGATTAAACACTTCTTCGACTGCGGATGGTTAAAGGCACTGGCGATAGCCATTATTGCAGTGATAATTTTCATGGTCATAGTCTTTGTACTGGCATTAGTTGGGATCGGACTACTATTCCTGCTATAACCTCTGGCATTACAATATCAAACTCCCCTTTTTTTTAACCTGCTAAACAATAGAAAACTACGATACCACTCCGCCGATTAAGACCTTTGCCGTGGGTTGGGTGCCCTTTACGTTTTCTTTTAATATGAAAAATAAAAAAAATAAGATGCTATGCCGCTGGCCTAACCTCAGACCTAAGAAAGAGCATGTAGGAGGCGATAAAGCAGACTGCCATCGCCACGGCTATGATCAATATCTCCGCCCAGCTCCCTGCCAATGCAGTCGCGAGGTCAAACTCCTGCCCTGTAAAGCGCGGGATTGAGACTGTAAACCCGGTGAACGATGAGCTAACGGCGCCGGTAAGCCTCGAGGCGATATCGCTGTATAGGTAGGCGGGCGAAAGTCGTGAGATGGCGCTAGAGATTACTGACCTGGATTCTGTGATAGCGGTCGGGGGATTCATTATATCCGTAAAGTTGCCGGGCCCCGTAAAGTTTCCGACACCAGGACCGCCAGGACCACCCGGATTGAAGGTGACTGCAGAGACAGAGACATTGGCGATGAAGCCAGCGAATATGAAGATCAGTATGGAACAGAAGATCCATGTAGCAACTGAGGCAAGGATGGAGGTTGAGGTCTCCTTGCAGAAAACCGAGAAAATGAACCCGAGAGCGTACCAGAAACAGAGGTAAACTATTGTGACGATGGCAAAGACGACTATGGCTAAAGCCTGAGCTGAAGTGGGAGCGAAACCCATGAGCGGAATGGCGATCCCCATGTTAATCCCCAAGGTGACAAGGACGGCAATTGTCAATCCAGTCGCACCAGCCAGGAACTTGCCGTTTATTATCGAGTCCCTGAAGATGGGTTGTGCAAGCATCGTTGAGAGGGTCCCGCTTTTCCTCTCCTTGTTTATGGCATCAAAGCTGAGGGCCAAGCCCAGCAGTGGTCCGAAGAGGACCATCAGCGAGACAAAGGAGGAGCCATTGGCTCCTTGACTGAATATGGCGAGGAAGTTGGAGCTAGTGCTCGTGCTCGACTTGAGGAAGTTGGCACCTTGGTAGGCCGAGGCGGTTGATAGAAACAGGATCATGGCAAAGAGGAGGAGAAAACGCTTGTTGACGAAGAGGTCTGCCAGTTCCTTTCTGAAGATTGTTAGGGTCGCGGACACCGATGTCATGCCTCCTCTGCGCTCTGGTAGTACTTCATAAATATCTCCTCGAGGGACGGCTCGTAGGGTTTCATCATCAAGATAAGGCCACCATGGGTAGTTATTACCCTTGAAACCTCACCGACGGCATCGGGCTCAGCAGTTATGGTAAGCTCATTGGCGTTGGAATCCACCGAGGTAACACCTGGCACGCCCTGTAGTGCCTTGATTAGGTCGGGCTTCATCTGCTCAACTTTGATGTCCATGCGCACGCCCTCTGCCCTGCCCAACTCTGCTGTGAGCTCGTCGATGGTGCCAGTCGCTGCGAGCCTCCCGCTCCGGATAATCGC
>CAZNTO010000067.1:0-3436 GCA_964576015.1 uncultured Nitrososphaerota archaeon | reverse complement strand
TGTTCGCAAGATGATTGAAGCCTTTAATAAGAAAGACCTAGCCGTGATTGATGAGTTTATTGATAAGTTTATGGCATTAGATTTTGTTGACCTCACCAGTCAAGTTCGAGGTAGGGAAAAAGTTAAACAAGACTATAAAAAATGGCTCAAGGATTTTCCCGATTTACATATGACTATCGAGGACATTATCGCTGAAGGGGACAAGGTTTGGTATCTTGAGAAAGATACGGGGACAGACTCTTCTGGCAAGAAGATGGATGCAACATCCCTTAACATCCTCCGAATAGTCAATGGTAAGTTTGTAGAAGGATGGGGCGGATATATACAAAAAACTCCTTAAGAAATTTAGCAGTCTACATATCTTTGGGTTTGTGTGTGGGGAGTTAAAATTTTAACCCCCATTCACACCCATTCTGGTTTAATTCCACCCGTTCGTCCACTGCAGATCATGCATTCCTGAAGACCAGCCCACCGTTCTTCTCGTCCACAACGATCACCGAGTCCCTGTCGACCTTGCCGTCCAGGATCATCTTTGAGAGCTCGTTCAGCAGGCTCCTCTGAATGACGCGCTTGATGGGCCTTGCGCCGAACTGTGGGTCATAGCCTGTGTCTGCGATGTATTCCACGGCCCTTTTGGTGACCGTAAGCTTGATGTTGTTCTTCTCAAGCGCATTCTGGACGTTTCTTATCTGCAGCTCAACAACCTTCCGTATCTCCTCCCGGGTAAGGGGCTGGAACATTATTATCTCGTCGATGCGGTTCAGGAACTCCGGCTTCATGCTCCTCCTCAGCAGGTCAAATACCTGCTCCCTCGTCTTGTTCAGGACCTCCACCCGGTTCAGGTCATTGACCCTCTCTAGGTTTTCCCGGATGAGGCCCGACCCTAAGTTCGAGGTCATGATGATTATGGTATTCTTGAAGTCAACCGTCCTTCCCTTGTTGTCGGTGAGGCGGCCATCGTCTAGCACCTGGAGCAGCACGTTGAAGACATCCGGGTGCGCCTTCTCGATCTCGTCCAGGAGCACCACGGAGTAGGGCTTTCTCCTGACGGCCTCGGTCAGCTGCCCGCTCTCCTCATAACCCACGTAGCCTGGGGGTGCCCCGATAAGCCTCGAGACCGTATGCCGCTCCTGGTACTCGGACATGTCGATCCTGACCATGCTGTTCTCGTTGTTGAACATGGCCTCGGCCAAGGCCTTTGCCAGCTCTGTCTTCCCAACCCCCGTTGTTCCCAGGAAGATGAAGGAGCCTATGGGTCGCTTGGCGTCCTGCAGGCCGGCGCGGGACCTCCTTATGGCGTCCGATACGGCCTTGACAGCCTCCTCCTGACCGATGACGCGCATGTGGAGCTGAGTCTCCAGGTTCATCAGCTTCTGTTTCTCGCTCTGGAGCATGCGGCTCACGGGGATGCCAGTCCAGTGGGAAACGACCTCGGCTATCTCCTCGGCGTCCACCTCCTGGTTCACAATGGCCTTATTCTTCTGCGCCTCAGACAGCTTCTTATTAAGGGATTCTATGACCTTCTCGGCCTCCGGGATGTGGCCATGGCGTATCTCGGCAACCTTGCCCAGGTCTCCGCCGCGGTACGCATTCTCCTCCTCAAGCTTGAGCTGCTCTATCTCCTTATTCTTCGCCTGGATCTGTTCTTGCAGACCCTTCTCCAACTGCCACTTGGCATTCAGCTGTTTCTGCTCCGCGCTGAGCTTCTCTATCTCCTCGTTGAGCGACTTGAGCTTCTCCTTGTCCTTCTCGCGCTTGATGGCCTCCACCTCGATCTTCAGCTGGAGTATCCTCCGGTCCAGATTCTCCAGCTCCTCGGGCTTGGAATTCATCTCCAGTTGTATCTTGGCGGCGGCCTCATCGATGAGGTCGATGGCCTTGTCGGGGAGGAAGCGGTCGGTGATGTACCGCTGGGAGAGCTCGACGGCGGCTATTATCGCCTCATCCTTTATCCTGACATGGTGGTAGCTCTCATAGCGCTCCTTCAGGCCCCTCAGGATGGATATGGCGTCCAAGGTGTCTGGCTCATTGACCATCACCGGCTGGAACCGCCTCTCAAGGGCCTTGTCCTTCTCGAAGTACCTCTGGTACTCCTTCAGAGTTGTGGCTCCTATGGCGCGCAGTTCGCCCCGGGCCAGGGCAGGCTTCAGGATGTTGGCAGCATCCATGGCACCCTCCCCTGCGCCCGCCCCCACCAGTGTATGGATCTCATCAATGAATAGTATGATCTCACCCTCGGCAGAGACGACCTCCTTGATGACGCTCTTCAGCCGCTCCTCGAATTCGCCCTTGAACTTGGCCCCGGCAATGAGCGCCCCCATATCGAGCGAGTAGATCTGCTTAGATTTCAGTTCCTGAGGCACCTCCCCGTTGATGATGCGGCGGGCGATCCCCTCGACTATGGCGGTTTTGCCCACCCCTGCCTCTCCTATGAGGATAGGGTTGTTCTTTGTCCTCCGCGAGAGGATCTGGAGGACCCTCCTGGTCTCCTCGTCGCGGCCTATGACCGGGTCGAGCTTACCCTTGCGGGCCATGTCGTTCAGGTTCGTGGCGAACTTGTTCAGCGCATTGTAGGTCTCCTCGGCAGTCTGGGAGCTCACCGTCTCCCCCTTGCGCAACTGCCTGATCGCCTCCTTCAGGTCCTTCTCAGTGACCCCGTTGGCCTTCAGTAGCTGCGAGGTGGGGTCGTTGACGGACAGGATCCCCAGAAGGAGATGCTCTATGGCGACGAATTCGTCCTTGAGTTCGGTGGCCAGCACCAATGCCTTTTGGAGGGCCTGGTTGAGGCTTGGCGAGAGGTGCTGCTCTCCGCCGCTGACCTTTGGGTAGGAATCAATCATCCTGTCCAGCGCCCTTGAAACGGTGTCCTGGCTAACGTTCAGCTTGTTAAACAGATAGGGGACGACGTTATCGTCAACCGCCAGAATCCCCTTTAACAGGTGCGAGTTTTCAATGGTCTGATTCTCTTTGGCCGTGGCAATTTCCAATGCCTTCTGGACAGCCTCCTGTGATTTTATGGTAAATTTATCCATACTCATTACTGTGAACCTCCTTTAGCTTTGCAGAGTCTAACGCTACTTTTTAGTGCACCTTCTACCATACCTACCTCTTTAGCACTCTATCGATTACCTCTCAAATTCCCGATTTATTACATTGATCACAATATGAGTATATTTCCAAATGCTGCCCAATAAGCGTGCGTTTCAATTCCACAGTTATTTGTGACAAGAAATTTCTAACGCTTTCAGATTCATAATCTTGTATCTTTCCACAGTTCTTACAAACGATATTGATGTGAGGGGAATTATCTGGATCATACCTAGAGATTCCATCACTAAATCCCAGTTCTTGTAGCATCCCAATTTCTGTGAGTAGATGTAGTGTTTGATATACCGTCGCTAAGCTAAGGGTTGGATGTTTCTTCTGCACTGCTTGA
>CAZNTO010000066.1:0-3446 GCA_964576015.1 uncultured Nitrososphaerota archaeon | reverse complement strand
CCAACCCCGAGGTCCCTGAAAATGGACTCGAAGTCCGCTCCCCTGAAGATGTCCTCTTGAGTATATTGCTGGCCAAAGTCTACCCTACCAAGGGTGTCGTACTGCTGCCGTTTATCATCATCAGAGAGAACGGCGTATGCCTCTGATATCTCCTTGAACCTCTCCTCTGCATCGGGGGACTTGTTCCGGTCGGGATGGTACTGCATAGCCAGCTTTCTATAGGCATCCTTTATCTCGTCCTTATTCGAAGCCTTAGGGACACCAAGAACCTCGTAGTAATCCCTCTTGCTGGCCATGCATAATCACCGATACTTAACCTTCCCTGCTTTTTAGAGCGTACGGCGTTCTAAAGCGTTTGTGCTGTCTTTTTTGTATTACCGTTTTGCCGTAATCACTTGACCTTGTAGTCTGCATCGACTACCTTGTCGCCTTCCTCTGATGGTGGTGGCTGTGATGGCCCAGCCCCTGCATCTGCGCCTGCTCCTGTCGGTTCCTGCTGCCTCTGCTGTTGCGTCGCCTGTTGCTGATAGACCGCAGTCCCTACCTCCTGCAACACCTTCGAGAGCTCGTCCGCCTTCGCCTTGATCCTATCGATGTCCTTGCTAGGCATGACCTCCTTGAGCCCGGCGATTGCCTTGTCCACTCTGTCCTTCTGATCGGCGGTGAGCTTGTCCGCTAGATCCCTCTTGGTCTTCTCGGCAGTGTAGATGAGCCCGTCTGACATGTTTAGCGTCTCAGCCTCCTCACGCCTCTTCCTGTCCTGCTCGGCGAACTGCTCACTGTCCCTGATAAGACGATCCTTCTCCTCCTTGGAGAGCTTAGTCGATGCAGTTATGGTTATTTTTGCCTCCTTACCTGTTCCTCTGTCTTTAGCTGTAACGTTGAGGATGCCATTGGCGTCTATGTCGAACGTCACCTCAATCTGTGGAACTCCCCTTGGTGCCGGCGGTATACCCTCCAAGTTGAACTCCCCAAGCGAGACATTGTCTGCAGCCATAGGCCTCTCGCCCTGGAGAACGTGTATAGTTACTGCTGTTTGCATGTCCGCCGCCGTGCTGAAGACTTGGCTCCTCCTCGTTGGTATGGTTGTGTTCTTCTCCATAATCCTGGTGAAGATCCTACCGAGGGTTTCCACACCAAGCGATAGTGGGGTCACATCCAGTAGGAGTATGTCCTTCACCTCGCCTGAGAGCACCGCACCTTGTATGGCCGCGCCTATGGCGACACACTCCATGGGATCGACCCCTCTCTCCACGGTCTTGCCCATCACCCGCTCCACAAACCTCTGAACCACGGGCATCCTTGTAGTTCCTCCTATGAGGATGATCTTGTCTATAATTGCTGGACTCAGCTTTGCGTCTTCAAGCGCCTTCATGAGCGTCCGCTCCGTCCTCCGGACTATCGGGTCCGCGAGCTCCTCGAGCTTTGTCCTCGTCAGAGTGATGTGTAGATTCTTTGGCCCTGAAGCGTCTGAGTATATGAAAGGCAGATCGATATCGGTGCTCATCATTGTGGATAATTCAATTTTTGCCCTTTCTGATGCCTCCTTTAGTCTCGCCATGGCCGTTCTGTCGCCACGCAGGTCTATTCTGGTCTGCCTTTTGAACTCCTCGGTGGCATAGTCCATCACCGCCTTGTCTATGTCCGCTCCTCCAGTCTCGGTGTCCCCACTCGTTGATAGCACCTGGAAGACACCCTTGCCAAAGTCCATTATAGTCACGTCGTGGGTGCCGCCGCCGAAGCTGAAGACCAAGATCTTCAACTCCTTTTCGAGCTTGTCGATGCCATAGGCTAGACATGCGGCCGTAGGCTCGTTGATAATTCTTAGGACCTCGAAGCCTGCTATCTCACCGGCATCCTTTGTGGCTTGGCGCTGGTTGTCGTTGAAATGTGCAGGCACAGTAATAACTGACTTCTTGATAAGGGTGCCCAGATAGGTCTCGGTGTCCTTCTTTATCTTCTGCAGAATGAAGGAGGAGATCTGCTGGGGCGTGTACTCCTTGCCGAAGACGCGCGCCTTGTAGTCGGTCCCCATCTTCCGCTTTATCTCGAATATTGTGCCCTCGGGGTTGGCTGTTGCCTGCCTCTTTGCAGACTCGCCCACAATTAGCTGCCCGTCCCTAGTGAAGGATACGACGGACGGAAACATCTTTCCTGCCGCCGTGGCCCCTTCAGCGCTTGGTATCACCGTAGCCCGCCCTCCCTCGAAGATGGCTGCTGCGGAGTTTGTGGTACCTAAATCTATTCCTAGAATCTTCTCTCCCGGTTGTACTTTACTCATTGGTTTTTTCCTCCTGATTTTTACATTGATTTTTATCATTCTCTTTCTTTAATCCTGAATTCTTTACGGCTACCTTCACTATACTTGGTCTAATTACTTTATCATTCATAATATATCCTCTTCTTACCTCCTCCAATACCGTCCCCTCTTTGACGCCCTCCTTCTCAATAGTGTACACCGCAGCGTGTAGGCAAGGGTCGAATTGCTTCCCTACACTCTCTATCGCAGAAACACCTTCTGCCTCGAGTACCTTCCTCAACTTCTTCAATGTCATCGAAACGCCCTGTATCAGTGTGTCCACTGGACCAGCAGCGCTTCCAGACTTTACCGCCAACTCCAGCTCGTCGAGAACCTCCAGGAGTTCGCAGACGATGCGTTGGTTCGAGCACTTCTTTTCCTCCTCAAGTTGCCTATCCATTCTCTTCCGATAGTTGTCGAAGTCTGCCTGCAGGTACTTAAGGCGGTTTAAGTACTCCTCCGAACGCCTCCTCTCCTGGGAAAGAGCTATGATAAGTGCATCGATCTTTTGATTTTCCCTCTCCTTCTCCGTCAGCTCTTTCCCTGAATCTTCATGAACCTGCTCTGTTTCCTTGCCCATCATCAATCCTCCTATGGAGATGTGTGGGATAATATATCGCACACAAATATATATGTTTTGATTACCCTTATTTTTATCGTAGCATTGTATTTAATACAACCAAAAACATAAATCCTACTCAATGGATATTCCTTGAAATCGACTGGTGAAGCTATTGGATGAAATGGAGCTTGTGCTTCTGGTTGTCGAGTTGGCGCTCCTAGTATTTACGCTGGCGCTTCTGCTCATCTCCAGAAAGGAATGGAGGAGCAGAGAGAAGCTGCTCAACCTGTTGATGGCAACCATGAGGATCCTAACGAGGCAGGAGTACTTTAGCATGGTAATGGACTCCTTGAAGGGTGCTAAGAAGGAGGTACATGCGATTGTAACGGGTACGGCTCCTTCCGAGGCAAGTAAAACTTTTGTGGACGGAGTCTTGCAGGCCATGTCAGACTCTCATAGGAACGGCGTTTCCTTGAGTTACCTGATGCCGAAGTCGCCAGAAAAACTGGAGATGGGGTACAAGTACACAAAGACAGGAGCCAAGGTGAAGTACCATGATGGTCTTGTGGTCTATGACCTTAGGTT
>CAZNTO010000065.1:0-3705 GCA_964576015.1 uncultured Nitrososphaerota archaeon | reverse complement strand
ATGTGCTGAGGGGGCGCGTCTCCTCATCTGAGTGGGGGCGCGAGGTCCTTGTTAAGGACGGCATCCTTGAGCGCCTTCGCACGGATCTGGGAAGGCTCCGCCCAGGCGTCGTCGGCGTAAGCACAGCGACCGACCCCTACCAGCCCATCGAGCGGTCCTTGGGGGTTACGCGAGGGGCTCTCTCCATACTTAAGGAATCCGGATTTCCTGTCTCTGTGCAGACAAAGTCACCGCTTGTAACAAGGGATCTCAACATTATGGAAGGGGGCAATTTCGAGTTGGGCATGACAATAACCTCCATGGACGATGAATTCCGTAGGCGCTTCGAGCCAGGAGCCCCACCGCCGGAGGAGAGGGTTCGTGCCTTGGAGGAGGCGAGTTCCAAGGGGATAAGGACATGGATATTCTACGGTCCAGTAATCCCGCGAGCTAACGACTCCCCGGAAGAGATCGAATCCATAACTGGTCTGGCTCAGAGGACCAAGAGCAGGATCCTGTACGACCGCCTCAACATCAAGCCCATGATGCTAGCTAGGATCGGTAGAGTACTGTCGGTGGAGGATATCCATTCCATAAGACACAGCACATCGGAAGTAACCTTCAGAAAGCTTGAAGCGGCCTGCAAAAGACTGGGGGTACGCTGCGATCCTGCCTTCTGACATGCTATGACTCAGTACAATTGCATATCTATTGAAGATAAAGACGTTTGAACGGTTGACTGCCTTCAGTTGACCTATCTACTCCATCACCGATCTCTCTGCAAGCACCTTCAGGTATGGATAACTATACCCTTCCGCGCCCATCCATAATTTTTTATAGAGATGCACAAAGCGGTAATGTAGTGTTTCGCTTGCAAAAAGAATTCACGGCGGTTGGAGGAGGAGAGCTGAAAACAACAACACTGCTCGTGACCACGCTCGCCTCCTTCCTGACCCCCTTTATGCTGGCCGCCACCGTCATTGCCCTGCCATCCATAGGATTCGAGTTTACGCTGGATACGGTGACTCTGGGCTGGGTTCAGACCTCATACCTGCTGTCGGCCGTAGTGTTTCTGGTCCCCTTTGGCAGGATCGCTGACATAACGGGGAGAAAGCGGGTCTTCCTGGTAGGTCTGGTGATATTCACAGTTTCATCATTCGCGCTCTCGCTGTCCAACTCCATTGTGTCCCTGCTGGTACTCAGGGTTGTACAAGGCTTTGGGGGTGCAATGATATTCGGCACGGCCGTCGCCATCCTCACCTCCGTCTTCCCTCCAAGGGAGAGGGGCAAGGCGCTTGGGATAAACGTGGCGGCGGTCTATGCAGCGATCGCCCTTGGTCCCTTCTTGGGCGGGATAATGACCCAATACTTCGGGTGGAGGAGCATATTCCTCTTGAGCGTACCCATCGGCGTCATCACCCTACTGCTAGTGCTTTACAAGTTAAAGGGAGAGTGGGCAGATGCAGCCGGCTCAAAGTTCGATCTTGTTGGCTCCGTAATCTATGGCGTCGCACTTACTTCCATTATGTGGGGATCAATGTCCTTATCAAACTCTTTGAATCAAGGCGGGGGTTCTATGGTCACCGGCAATTCTTCGCTGGCCCTGCTCATGCTGTTGGGGGGCATCCTCTGCCTTTTCTTATTCGTTAGGTGGGAGCTCAGAGTCCCCTCCCCGGTGCTCGATGTCCGGATGTTCAGGCACAACACGGTCTTCGCCTTCTCAAACCTTGCAGCGCTGATAAACTACAGCGCGACATATGCGATCTCCTTCTTTCTCAGCCTATACCTCCAGCTGGTGAAGGGTTTGGATCCTCAGATAGCCGGAACAATATTGGTCGCGCAGCCCGTGATTCAGGCCCTGCTCTCCCCATTAGCAGGGTGGATGTCGGATAGGGTATCCCCACGGTTGGTGGCCTCACTGGGCATAGCGATTAACACCGCCGGTCTTGCCGCTTTTGCCTTCATTGACAGAGGGACTGACATCCAGCTCATAATCGTTAATCTCGTGGTAATGGGTATTGGCTTCGCCTTGTTCAGCTCTCCCAATACCAACGCCATAATGTGTTCGGTGGATACGAGCTGTCTTGGTGTGGGCTCGGCAATGGTTTCAACCATGCGCCTCCTCGGGCAGATGGTGAGCATGGCCATTGCCATGGTCGTCCTATCAATATTTGTGGGAACGGCGGTCCTGTCCTCAGCCCTTACTGAACCATTTATCGCCGGGACGAGGGTAGCCTTCCTGATCTTTGCGGTGCTGTGCCTCATAGGGGTATTTGCATCTTTGGCGCGTGGCAAGTCTGATGTAAAATTATAGAAAGTATGTTGGAGATGTACCTATGAATAAAAAGCCGATGCGTCTTTTCTTTCTCGCAATCTTCCTGCTATCCACCGGCTTTGGCATTATGACACCCGCGGTGCCCCTCTTTGCCAGCATCAAATTCTCAGCAAATGAGTGGGAGCTGGGCATTCTAGGGGCTCTGGCCGCCCTCCCCTATGTCATCGCACCAACCATCTTCGGAAAGCTATCCGACAGGGTGGGTAGGAAGCCCGTCATAGTAGGTGGTCTGTGCATATACTTTGCGACTTCTCTGGCCTACTCTGTCTCGTCCGGGCTGTGGCAGTTGGCCGTTCTCAGGGTCCTCGAGGGGATCTCCTTCTCGCTGATATGGCCCTGTGCAGAGGCCTTCGTGGGTGATAATGCCCCGGGGAAGTCTAGGTCTGCGGCCGTCGGGCTGTACAGCGTCTCGTGGAGCGCCGGCTACATGGTCGGGCCATTCCTTATGGGCATCCTGGTTTCATTCACCGACATCACATACTCGTTCGTATTTACCGCCCTCTTCATGGCAGTTAGCATCGTCATACTGCTCTGGGTCAGGGGTGCTGACGTAAGCAATATAGAGGATCACGCGACAGAGACGGCCTCCAAAATAGGAATGCCCGTCATCATTTATACCATGATATTGTGGGGCTTTTCGGCTCTCTCGTTCTTCTTCCTATTCCCCGCATATGCAATCATGAACGGGATCCCGCCCTCATACATCGGTTACCTTGTTGGCCTCGTAGGCTTACTGAGGACCGCCGTATTCCTCTTCTACAATAGGCTTGTCATGTTCATGAAGGCGATGATAATACCCGCTGGAATGCTGTGCCTGTCATTGTCCATGCTTGCATCTTGGGCCGTGCCATCCCTCTACGGCTTTGCCTTGTCAGTGCTCCTATTGGGTCTATCGCTGGGTTTTCTCTACGCGTACTCTTTGGTGTACATGCTGAACAAGCCAGCAAAGGGGCTCTACGCGGGCCTCTTCGAGTCTTCTATTGGGGCTGGCGAGCTGATCGGACCCCTCATGATGGGGTATGTGGGCTTCAGCATAGCGCCTTCCTTCCCGTACCTGATCCTCGGCATCATAGGCGCCTTCTCGATACTCGTAACTCTCAGGGGGATCAGGATCTCCTACCGACGAGCTCCCTGAGATCTTTCAGGCTCAGCCTGTTGGACATTGGCGACCTCCTTGCGACCTCCTTGCCATTCTCAAATAAAAGAGCCGTAGGCACTAGGTTTATCTCAAACCTTTCCCAACTGCTGTCGTCCTCATCGGAGATGTCGACCTCAACAGTCGTGAAATCAAGCGTAGCAGCCTCAATCTCCTTCTTCAGAGCTCTGCAGTAACCGCACCAACTGGTGCTGAATATGGCGACGAACTGCCCCATACTCTTGGCCAGCATATC
>CAZNTO010000064.1:0-3748 GCA_964576015.1 uncultured Nitrososphaerota archaeon | reverse complement strand
CGAACATCCGAACAAGAATCCGAACATCCGAACAGGGGTCCATATTCAATAGGGTTTCTAGAGGCTATTAACGAGGGATTTTAGGTCCTCGGCCTTCATGTACCTGTCCTTTTTCATGTGCTTTACCCTGAAGGAGGCTGTCCTCGGCAAGACCAGTGCTGTATTTTGGGCGATGGGGACCTCCACATTCCTCTCTGACTCAGCGGGGGGCGGGGGATGCTCGAGATCGATCCTGTCGCCATTTGCGGGGATGATTATTTTTCCCGCGTGCTGCCTCACCGAGTCCGCGAGGCTATTTAGAGACGCCTCTTCTCCATGGATGAGGACTAGAAGCCCTGGCTTAATCCTTGAGATGTAGTTACAGAGCTCGTTGTGCATGGCATGAGCAGATATGTCAAAGTGGCCCACCTTGCACCGAACATTGATGTCAAAGAGCTCCCTAGTGAGCATGTCCCTTAACTGGAACTCCCTCCTCCCTTCAAGGAGGTCGTACCCGGTCGTCCCCTTCTCCATATGACCGCATATGGCAACGAGGTTCTTCTCAGATGACGCCATCCTAATCAGGTGCCAGACGCTCCAGCCCCCCCTTAGCATGCCGGAGGGTGCCATTATTATGCACGGGTTGTCCCCGGCGTAGATGCGCTTCCGCTCCGAGATACTACGGAAGAGCCTCAGTGCGTCCCATCTGAAGGGGTTTATGTTGTTGAAGAGGTAGCCCCTCCTGACGTGGTCGTCCATGTATATCAGGAACTGCTCGTAGACCCGGAGGGTGTCTATGGACATGCCCTCGAGGTAGACATCCACGTTGGGGAGCTTGTTCCAACCATCCTTGAGTATCTTTAGGAGCTCCTGGGTCTTCCCCACGGCAAACATGGGTACTAAGACCTTGCCACCCTCCTCAAGGGTGGTCCTTATGCTCTCCAAAAAGTCCTTGGTGACCTCATCACGACCCCTCCTGTTCTTTCCGCCATAGGTCCCCTCACATATCAGAACCTCAGGGTATTCAAGGTCGTCCGTCCTCCAGTAGCGGAGGTGGTTGGAGGAGGTGCCTAGGTCGCCAGAGAAGACGATCCTGTAGCCGTTTTGAAAGAATTCGGTCATGGTCGAGCCGAGGATGTGCCCGGCGTTGTGGAAGTTCACCTTTAGGGAGTCGAGCTTGAAGACCTCATGATAGGTGGTGGGCTCTGCGAGCTTCATTAAAACTTTGTGCATCTCCTTCGAGGACCAGAGACGCTCCTCCTTCGGCCACTCCCTCTCCATCAAGGAGAGCTCGTCCTGCCAAAGGAGGTTGAGGAGGGCAAGCGTTGGTAACGTCATGTAGACCTTGCCATGGAATCCGTGTCTCACCAGGTTAGGGATGGCGCCAGTATGATCGAGATGGGCGTGGGATACGAAGACGGCGTCCAGCTGATCGATCCTAGCCCCTGAGAGGTATGGAAGGGCGGCAAGCCCCCGAGATGCTGGGTCAATGCCGCAGTCCAAGAGGAAATGGTGTTGGTTTATGTTAAGTTGGAGGCAGGTTCGACCTACTTCTCTTCCGCCCCCAAATACCTTCAGCTGGGGCATCTGTTTTTTATCAACTCTGTGTAAGGTTACTTGTTCAATATTTTTAAAGCTTTTTATTTAAAACTTTAGAGTAGCGAGGCTATGTCGCGCCGTGCAAGGTGTGATTAATAAAACGGAGTTCTGTATTCGTGACCCGGTGGAGGTTGCGATCTCACGCGCACCTAATCCAAGACAGAGACCAGACTAACGCTTATTGCCATGTTCAAACCATAGATGAGGCGACACTTTGGGGTGGACCCATGATTAAGGCTGTGGCCACGGACATTGACGGCACACTTACGGACCGCGAAGATTACATCGGCATAGAGGCAATTGCTGCCATAAGGGAGCTGGAGGCAAGGGGGATAATGGTCATCCTCTGCTCTGGAAACGCCTTCTGCGTCACGAAGGCTCTGGCGAGGTATGTGGGGTGCACCGGTCCCACCGTTTCAGAGAATGGTGCAGTGGTGGAGTACAAAGGAAAGATGAGGATCCTCGGGGAGATGGGGGCAGCAAGGAGGGTTGTGCAGGAGCTTAAGAATGCCTACGGCTCTGAGATAAAAGAGTCCTGGTCGAACAATTACAGGTATGTGGACATGGCAATCCAATGGTCGCGGGATATCAAAAGGCTGCGTGCCATGGTGAATAAGTACAAGGGAATAAAGGTAATTGACAGCGGCTTTGCCTATCACATACTCGACGAGAAGATCGATAAGGGAGCAGGTCTCCTGCGTGCGATAAAACTGATCAAACTGAATACCAGCGAGGTCGCGGGCGTGGGTGACAGCATAACCGACTTGGAAATGCTCCGCGTCTGCGGGTTCAGGGGCGTTGTGGCAAACGGCGACCAGAGGATAAAAGAAATCGCCGACTTCGTTGCAAAGGAGGAGTTCGGAAAGGGCTTTGTAGAGATCGCGAAACATATCATCTCAAAGAACTGAGGGCGATATTGGATGGGCGATGGCAGGAGTGAGGGCGTGGACGAGGGCGAGAGGAGGGAGGTAATTGAGGCCTTCGACAGGATAGCCCACGAATTCCACCATAGTCGGCGGACCCCTTGGCCAAGCCTCAAGGAGATTGGAGACTGCAGGGACAGGCAGGTCTTGGATCTGGGTGCAGGAACGGGCCGGAACGCTAGGCGTCTGGTTGAGTGGGGGGCGTCCCTCGTGGTGGCGGCCGACACCTCGGTGGAGATGCTCAAAGTCCTTCAGAAGAACACGGACAAAAGGGTAGGGGAACTGATACACCCGGTGAGGTGCGATGCGCTGTACCTGCCGTTCACGCCATCCTCTTTCGATAGGGTCGCTTTCATAGCTACCATCCACCACATACCCAGGAGGGATAACAGGGTATCTGCGATGAGGGAGGTTACGAGGGTCACAGCAGATGGTGGGAAGGTCTTGGTGACGGCATGGGTCCTTTTCCAGCGTAGGTTCCTAAGGCAAGTCCCTAGGCTAATAATGAGAAAAGTGAGGGGCGGGGAGGTTGGCGATGTTTACATATCGTGGGGCAAAGATGCTCAGCGATTCTACCATCTCTTCACGCTGGGAGAGCTGAAGGGAGCCGTTAAAGCATCAGGGCTATCGATCCTGAAGGCTTACGGCGAGAGGGTTTCCTCGAGGATGCTCCCTGAGAACTGGGTAGTTGTGGCTCAGAAGAGGGTGTAGAATTATGGGGAGCAACACCAGCCAGCACGCAACCAACTCCATTGAGGAGAAAGTTGCCCGGAGAGTTATCGAGGAGCTGAAGAGGTCGCACCCCACCAAGAAGGAGTTCACGAGGCTAAAGTATAGAGTCTCCGCCGACGAGGGTCTACGGAGGGTCCTGAAGGATCACGAGGTTATAAAGTATCTGGAGGAGGACGAGCAGCACCTAATCGCCTTCCTTAGGGGGAAGGAGGTGCGATCCGCCTCTGGCATCTACACTGTTGCTGTCATGACAAAGCCCTGGAGGTGCCCTAAGGAGATGGCCTGCGTCTACTGCCCGGGCGGGATTAAGGACGGGACTCCGCAGAGCTACCTCGGGAAGGAGCCTGCCCTGATGAGGGGGGTTCAGACCGGATTTGATCCCTACATGCAGGTGAGGTACAGGCTGGAGCAGTACAAGACAATAGGGCACAGGCCGTCGAAGGTCCAGCTGATCATAATGGGGGGGACCTTCCCAGCCACGGATCTGGAATACCAGGAGTGGTTCGTCACAAGGT
>CAZNTO010000063.1:0-3755 GCA_964576015.1 uncultured Nitrososphaerota archaeon | reverse complement strand
GAGGCAGTATCCCCCTTAGAATCTAAGCTGGCTAAATATAGGTCAAAGATCACTCCTTCCATTAATTGGCAGATTCCCTTAGCCCTTCTCTCAGGATCAAGTGAGACAATTTGAATGTTTTCTTCCCAAAACATTATTTTGTCCCCTTGCGATTATTGCATACGCCTGTCGGCCATCTCAGATATACTCTATCGTGCTTGGGGGCTTTGGCGTAATATCGTACAGAACCTTTACCACTGTGGGGATTTCTTTAAGTATCCTGTCCCTCATCCTCTCCAGTCTCTCCCACGGAAGTGGAGTCGCGCTCGCCGTCATGGCATCCTTCGAGTCCACTACCCTCACAACAACTATTTCGCCGAACTTTCTCTGCCCCTTCTCCACCCCGGTGGCCATATCGTTCATAAGAATCGCAAATGCTTGAAAGCAGCCGAGGTCGGAGGTCTCCTCTTCAACGACCTTTGTAGCCCTCCTCACCGCCCTCACTCTCCTCGGCGTGACCTCGCCCAGCACCCTCAGCAAGAGTCCGGGACCAGGGAACGGCCTCCTCTGGTAGACCTCCTTTGGCAGGCCTAGCCTCTCCCCCACCATTCTGACCTCCGGCTTGTATAGTTCCACCAAGGGCTCAAGGACCTTGAAGCCGTACTTTCTGAAGGAGGATATGCCTATCTGGTCGAGGACGTTGTGCTGGGTCTTCACTCCTCTCTTGGTCTCAACTACGTCAGCAGCAATCGTACCCTGCACTAGGAACTTTGCCTCCTCCTCCTTCGTGAGCCGCGAGATGGTGCTGTAGAATGTCTCCCTGAAGGCCTTCCTTTTCTCCTCCGGGTCGGACAGCCCCTTGAGTGCCTCGAAGAAAGGATCCGCAACACGGTAGAGTTTCGCGTTGAGCCCCATCCTCTTCAATCGCCTCACGACCTGCTCCGGCTCCCCCTCCCTCATCAGCCCGTCGTCTAGGAATCCCACTACCGCTTTTTTACCAATCGCCCTGTTCGCAAGAACCGCGCAAACGGTACTGTCCACGCCCCCGGATGTGGCGGCAAATGCGATCTCGTTCCCTATCTCCTTCTTTAGCCAGCTGACCTTCTCGTCTATAAAACTCTCTGGATTAAACTTCATGCCTCTCCCTCATAAACTGGTTTGATCCATTCTCTCTGCTTTTCCTCCTAAAAAACACCGTGCTCCACAGTACTTGATATTATTACCCTCTATGCTATGATAAATAATTATATACATGGTTAAACTCATCCAAAACCTTTTATCCACCCGATGTTTCACCGTGTCCTATGGCAGGAGCAACCACCAACGGCAGTTTGGTTAATCACCGAGATAACGGGCTGGCGCTTGAGGAGAAGGGTTATTGCGCTGTACTACAGAAAGGTGAAACCTGCCACAAAGAATCGCGCGACGTCAGTGACTTCTGCCCAATGGTAAGCACCGCCTCCTTAGCATGGATTGATTACATCATTGAGGACCTTGAGAACGAAGCGCCGAAGGTCGCAACAACCTTGGGTTTCAGTGATTTGCTCGTTAAGCACCTGCTGAGGGACTTACGAGGTGGCTACGAAGATTTTGGAAATGAGATGGGAATACTGACTCCTGCTATCATAGTGAAAGGTTTTGACGTAAAGCTCGTGCCCCTCATAATACTTGTTAAAGAAAATGTTATTGTAACAATGCACAACACTGAGGTGAAGCGATTCTCTAGGCTCAGGCGGTACGCTGAAGCACTGATGCGAAAGTACACGGTCGAGATACCTCAAAAAGATAGAATTACTCTGCTGCTATCGCGTCTAATTGACGAAAATAACGCGCGAAATTTCGATTATATGCGAGAGATAGAAGAACAAGGTGACAAATTGAGCGAGGAGCTCGCTGATCCAAAAACCCCGCGCGAAATACTGGGCAAAAAGATTTACCACATGAAGCATGCCCTAATCATCTATCTAGGGGGGCTATGGGCCACCGTTGACTCTCTCAACTCTCTTCGCTATGGGGATCCAGATTTAATCTCTGATGACCCCAAAGTTTTGAACAAGATAACAGGAGAACTCAGTGAGGTTCAGTCACAGATAAGCCTTGCAGAGCATCTAAGTGAGGTGCTCGCAAGTGGGCTCGAAGCCCTCCAGTCGATATACAACAACCAGCTTCAGATACTGAACAACCGGCTTGCCTTCACCGTTGCTTATCTGACTATTATTGGGACCGCGCTACTCGTACCCAACACCATTGCTACTGTTGTGAGTAGTGGAATGTTCGGCTTCACCGCGATCGATGTAATGTGGTACATCCCATTACTCCTCATATCGACGGTGCTGGCTACATTTGTCGCATGGTGGGCGGTAAAGAAGATGGGCTTCATTCCGAAGAGTCCCGATTCAATCTAATGCATGGCAACGGACAGATCTGCATTTGTACGGTAGATATACAAGGCGTGTGCATCTGATGATTCATGCTTTATTTTGAAACACTCTCTACCAAGGTCTTCACTATGCCCTCATACCCCACTGCCATGACATGGATTCCTGAGGCATGGGTCGTCCTTTTAATCTCCTTGATAAAATCAGTAAAAAACCTGATATTGACATCCTCTATCTTGCTTTTTATCTGCGAATTGTTTCCAACCTCTTCTGCCTTCTTCAGCTCTTTCATAAAGTCCTTGGGTACCGATACGCCAGGGACTTTCTTGGCAATGAATTCCGCCATGCCGTACGACCTGCATGGAAAGATCCCCAATAGGACGGGAACAGCGTAGCGCTGCACCTCTCTCAAAAATCCCTTTGCCTTCTCCACATCGTAGACGGCTTGCGTCTGCATGAAGTCGGCGCCAACCCTCACCTTTCTCTGGATCTTGAGTAACTCCACCTCGAGGGGATCCGCATTCGGGTTGCCAACTATACCTATATGCAATTTTACCTTCCCATCTATCTTATTCCCCTCAAGATCGACGCCCTCGTCCACCATCTTTCTGACCATATACACAAATTGCGCCGTGTCAAGATCATAGACAGGCATAGAAGCAGGGTTATCGCTGAGGGAGGTGTGATCCCCGCTCATTGTCAGAACATTCCTGATACCAAGAGCTGCCGCTCCAAGTAACTCGGAGAGGAGTGCTATTCGATTCCTGTCTCTGACAGTTATTTGACAGATCGCCTCCATTCCTACCTCTTTCTGTATAATGTGGGCCGCCACTAGACTGCTCAGGTAACCGTGCGCCCTCGGGTTGTCCGTCACGTTACATGCCACTACATGCTCTTTGAGGACCTTGGCAGCCCCAATCACATCATCTAAATTCACTGTCTTCTTTGGCTGAATCTCTCCAGTGAATACAAACTTCCCTGCAGCAATTGCTTTCATCAGTTCGCTGTAAGCTTTTCGTGGCAACTCGATTCGCCTACCTGCTCACAACTTCCTGCGGCTGGGCCTTCTTTGACCTGTCCATTGGCGGTCTGAACTTGGAGAAGAGTTCAAGCCTTCCCTGCTGTCTCAGGGCGTTGTATATGAGCACCCAGGCGCAGTCCCGCGTGTGCCCTCCAGCCTCACACTTCCCATTTGCCATGCCGCCACAAGGTCCGTTCAAGAGCCCCTTTGAGCACCTGACAATCGGGCATATACCGCCAGTCTCGAAGATGATGCAGTCTGCGCATGCCCTGCAACGCTCGTAGAGCCTGCCGATGCGCTCGATCTTTCCTACGAAGATCGTGTCCAAGCCTGGGATAATGACCTTGCCCGTGTGCTCTGCCAAGACCTGCGCACCG
>CAZNTO010000062.1:0-3845 GCA_964576015.1 uncultured Nitrososphaerota archaeon | reverse complement strand
GTCTTCTTGAACTCCTGCAGTTCGCTCTGCCACTCGAACTCCCTGTACCTCAGATCCTCCTCCAGCAGCCTTATCCGCCGCTCATCAAGCTTGGTCAGCGGGAATGATGGAAGGTTGAACCTCTTGATGTCCGTGGCCCACAGCCCCACCCACCTTGCCCCTGGCGTCGTCAGCTCCCTGAGATGGGCTGCATTCGCCGACCCCCTTATGATCACCATGGCTATGTGCATCCCCCACGGATCAGCATCGGTCAACAGATAGATGGGGAGTCCCAGCTCCAGGTTCAATCTTCTTAAGAGCAGCCTTGCGAGCCTGGGCGCCTGCCCCGCCGTATCTATCAGCAGGGCATTGAACTTATCATAGACCCTCTCCTCTATGAACCTCCGGAAGACTGCGTTCTTCTCGATCACGAAGACCTTGTTCGCGTTGCAGGATAGAAAGTCCGACTGAGCGACCGAGAGCCCCACCATGACCCCGTCAGGGTTGGACCCGAGGTTCGCCTTCCTTCCCTTGTGCGTCTCAGGCGTTGTGTACTCTATGGAGAGGTCGCCGAATATTGCAGACCTCTCCTTGGGGAATATGTTGAATGCCTCCCGGGGCTCCGTCATAAGCGCCTCGAGGTCGGTCACGGTATCGTCTGACTCCAGCTGCTCCCTGAACTTTATCCCATAGTTTAGGGAGTGGTAGTAGAGGTCCCTCAGCGTGCTGCTCTTCCCCTCCTGCACGAGCCGCTTTGCGAAGGAGGCAACCCAAAGGAGCTGGGTCAGCGACCTTATCTGCTTGATGTTGCTCGCGGTCCTCTCTGTTTTATCATCCCCTAGTATAAGCTGGTTTAGCTCCTCATTGAATAATATGTTGGAGGTGCTCCTGATGGGGAGCTTGACCCTCGGAAACTCTCCCCTCTCGATCTGCCTATATACCTCAGTGCCGAGCTCATTTAGCTTCGACAAAACTTCCTTGTTCAACCTCTTTGGCATGTGTCTGCAACCTCTTTAAAACCTTCTCAACATTCGGCTGCTTCTCTACACCTGCGAGTTCCGTGGCGAACTGAGATATTAGCGGGAGGTACTTTTCGAAAACCGTGAGCCTCCGCTGTACAATGGACGCCTTCTCCTTTCTCGCGAGGTGCATCTTAACCTCTCTGGCGCACGTCTTGAGGGCCCACTCGATCTCGTACTCCACCTCCGGCCTGTCTGCTATGTACTCCTTTCCCACGGTCTTGTAAGGAACCTTCGTGGCACAGATATGGATGAAGAATGCGACTGGCATCGTGCTGAGATCGAGCCTGTACCTCTGCCAGTTGATCTTCTTTATTACCTTCATAGCGACGTCGCTGTGTAGGTCGTAGAGTAGTGGTATCTTGTTGGCGTACCTGAAGACCGACATCTCATCCGGAGGGGCGATGGGTATATCCCCGCCATATGCTATCGCCGACTCGACTATGAAGGGGTAGCCGCTGTAGGCAGACGCCCCCCTCTGGGTGACCGCTACAAACTCCGGCTTGAACTCCCTCATGATGCCAGCCTTTAATAGGTCCGTCCCAATGGGAGAGAGGCACTGCGCGTCTGGGGGCTGGAACTGATCGTAATCCTTCATCCCGCTCACAAGCGTGAGGAGTTCCTTGGACTGAAGGGTCTTCGGATTCGCCTGCGGGTCGATCTTTATGCTCTTGAGGAAGTTGAGGGCCGTGGCTACCCCGACCCTGTGGAAGTTGTTTGCCATAAAGTCTTGCATAGTGCTGCTCCTGCTGGCGTTTATCATCCTCTGCACCCCCTCCACGTCGATTCCATGCGGGTGGGGCTGGACCTCCTCAGCTGGTTTCGGCATAACGTCTGTAATCCTGTCAAACCTGTAGAGCACCCCGTCCGGGTCCACATAGAGGAGGTTTGCATAGGGCAGCAGGATGGAAGTCTGCTTGAAGTACTCCACCACCTTTGGCTTTGCCCTGATGTAGTCCCCCTCGAAACTGAACTGGACGATCGTGCCCCTCCACCTGCCCGGGTTGGGCATAACCTCCTTCTTCCTTATCACTGGTCTGTTCTCCTGAATGTTGATGTTGAGTTCATAGGAGTACTTCTCAAACCCTCCAGTGCTCGATGTCACCTTCACGGTGCTGTGGGCAGTTATCTGCCCATAGAGTATGGCCATCTTGCCTCCAAGCCCAAAGATTCCTCTGCTCTGCCTAAGCGTATACTTCGATCCGAAGAGGATCTGGGCGAAGGCGTATGGGACCTGCTCGTAGGGCACACCTATGCCGTTGTCCTCAACCTTCAGCTTGTAGATGGAATTCCCCTCGTCTATCAGCTTGACCCTCACCTCGGGTGGTATTGAGTACTGCTCGCAGGCGTCTAGCGCGTTCTCAATGAGTTCTCTCATTATCGTGTATGTAGCCCTGACAGAGTTATCAAAACCAGCTATCTCCTTGTTCTTGTAGAAGAAGTCTGCCGCAGAGATGGACCTGAACTTCTCTCCAGACAACTTACTTCTCCTTCTCCTTACTTTCTACCCTCAACTCGGGCCTCTCCTCCCAGAGCAACAGCTTTCTCTTCTTCAGCTCCAGGTGCTCCTTGTTTAGGAACCTGTACACAGTTCCATGTTGTGCACCCTTCAGGAGCATCTCGATTGCTTCTTTCGCTACCCTTATTTCATAATAATCGCCTATCAGCGCCACGGTGTGGCCATAAACCGATATCACGGTCCCGGCAAGGCTCTCTATGATCCTTCGCGTCTTGCCGTTCTCCCCTATTATCCTCCCCTTCACCCTTAGCAGCTGGTTCCTAGAGTCTCCTATGACCTGCTTCAGGTCTATCACCTCAAGCATCTGCCCGTCCGTGAAAAGCCTGAAGGCGCGCTGTGGGCTGAACCCCCTGCCTATGGCGTTGATGAGATCCCTCACCTTAAGAATCCCGGAAGGGTCAATAGATCCCGCAGGGCACTCTATGACGATCTCCCCACTTTTCCCGTCCACTGAAATGGAGGTTCCAGTCCCCTTCTCAAGCTCTACCTTTGTGCCCCCCTTGTTGCCTATCAGGACGCCCGCTCTCTCGACAGGTATCTTCAGGTACATCCTGCTCATGATCTCTTCAGCCATTTCAGCACTTCCTCCTCCTTTGGGACATCAATTCCAGCCTTATCAAAGAACCTTATAATATTGCCTACATCTCTTCTGAGGAACTCCTCTGCCATGGGGTGCTCCCTGGATACCGCCTGCCCGAAGTCTATCAGGAAGATCCTGTTGCCGTGCACCATCACATTATACTCGCTCAGATCCGCATGCACCAGATCCGCTTTCCTAAAGAGGATGTCCACCGCGTTTACTATATCATTGTAGATCTCCTCTGTGATCTCCTCCTTTGGCAACTCCTTCAGAATCGGGGACGGTATACCATCCAACCCGATAAACTCCATGACAATTACATTCTCATGCACATAAATTGGTCGAGGAACTGGTACTCCAGCATTGCGCGCATCTGTCAGGTTCCTAAACTCCTTCTGAGCCCAGGTGTATACAATCCTCCTGTAGTCATGCCCAACCTTGAATCTCGGATCTCCATGGATGTACTGGAGCATGCTTTTCTTGAACTCCATAGATGATGTAAGAAATATCTTCACTGCCAGGTCCTCTCCGCTAGTACCTTTGGCCCAGTATACTCTGGATTCCTTGCCTGCCTTGACCACGCCGCGCATCCCGCCCAAGATCCCTTTATTTATCATCTGATAGAGTGCCATCACGGTTTTTCTATCGAAGACCTCCTCCACAGTCTCGAGGACCTCGTCCCCCTTTTTCCTCTTGATCCTCCTCCAATCTACCTTCTTCATTTCCTCCCTTCTTGCAATCTCCTCGA
>CAZNTO010000061.1:1526-3911 GCA_964576015.1 uncultured Nitrososphaerota archaeon | reverse complement strand
CTATCGATATAAAAAGGTTGATAAGATATCCAAATAGCCTTCATGGAAAAACTGGGCTCAAAGCAAGCCGAATATCCTACACAGACCTTGAGAGATTCGATCCGCTTAAGGATGCTGTGGCCTTCAAGGAAGGGGAAATAAAAGTATATGTGAAGGATGCTCCACGAGTTAGGATAGGAGATTGTGAGAAAGGGCCCCTAAAGAAGGCTGAGATTGAAGTACCAAAGGCTTTGGGACTCTATCTTATATTAAAGGGTGCAGCAGAACCGAGGACATGATCATATGTACAAGAGGATTCTGGAGTTCTGGCTGAATGAGAAGGAGGTGCAGGATCTCCAGAAGCCTCCACTAGACTTCAAGGATGAAACTAGGAAGTATCTTGAGGATCTTGCGCGCATGGAGAATGGCGTGCCATCAAAGCTCAAGTTGGCTGAGGTAGAGAGGGTCAAACATGTTCTTAACGAGATCTCGGTCTTGAGGCGGGAAAAGATCTGCAAGGCCGCTATCACAGGAACTGTGTCGGACGACATGTTATTCGATGATGAGATCGGCCTATTCAAACCTCTGAAGGAGCCGGAAAAGGTAGCGGAGGATAGTGCGAAAAAGATATTAGTTAGGGTGCTCCGAGATGTTCCATCGTTCGTAGGGGCAGATTTAAAAACATATGGCCCTTATAAGACGGAGGACGTTGTGCTGCTACCAGCACAAAATGCCGAGGCCCTCATAAAAAGAGAGATAGCAACGGAGATAAAAAGGAGGATTTAGCAGAGATGAAGGCTCCAAAGGAGATAAACACGTACTGCCCTAGGTGTAAGGCTTATACAGTTCATAGCGTTACGCTTTACAAGAAGGGGAAGGAGAGGGGGCTTGCAGAGGGTACTAGAAGGTACGAGCGCAAGAAGAAGGGATACGGTAGCTCAAGAAAGCCCGTTCAAAAAAGAACCGCAAAGACAACAAAGAAGATGAGCCTGAAGTTGAAATGTAAAAAGTGCGGTTACCAGAACCAGAGGAAGGGAATCAGGCTTAAAAAGCTAGAAATAGTTTGAGGTGAAGGTATGAAGAGAAAAGAGATGCTAACGCCTATGCCAAGAAGCAAGTTCTTTAGGGTGCAGTGCCCAGAGTGCGGCAACGAGCAGACCGTGTTCTCCAACGTCGCTTCTGTCGTTAAATGCACGATTTGCGGCAAGGAACTTGCACTGCCAACTGGCGGGAAAACCAAGATTCTTTCTGACAACGTCAAAGAGATAAGCTAACAGCCTTTTGAAAAAAAGGCTTTTTTTGTGTAATGGCCTTTACTTTTTTCTGGTCAACCCCAATATGCTTATAACCCATTTCCCATTTATCCATCACAAAGATCGCCATGGAACAGGGGTCATGCTTATCAAGGGTTGGAGGGATGCAGATGGTTTTGAGAAAAAAGGATTATCCGGAAATAGGGGAATACGTGATAGCCACGGCCGTCGAACTGAAGGATCATGGTGTATATGTCAATCTTGATGAGTTTGACAAAAACGGGTACATCCCCATAGGCGAGATAGCATCCACGTGGGTAAAAAATATCAAAGATTTCGTTAAGGAGGGGCAGAAGGTTGTCCTCAAGGTCATCAGGATGGATGACAAAAAAGGCCATATCGATCTATCATTGAGAAAGGTCACGGAGAGGGAAAAGAAGGACAAACTTATACAGTGGAAAAAGTCGAATAAGGCGGAGAAGCTTCTGGAGGGTGCTGCAAAGTCTCTGAATAAGGATTATTCTGAGGCGGTGAAGAGCGTCGGAGTACCCCTTGAGGACTATTTCGGGGACCTCTACACCGCCCTTGAGGCTGTTTCCTCCAAAGGCCCCGAGGCCCTGAAGCCGGCAGGGGTGGCTGAGGTATGGGCAAAGGCAGTTTACGAGGCGGCCAAGGATCATATCGAGACGCCATCGGTTCAGGTTAACGGGATAATTCGGCTCAACTCTATAAAACCGAGGGGAGTGGAGGATATAAAGAGGGCTCTCCTTGAGGGCAAGAAGGTAACCCCGAAGAGCGGTGGAAGGATGGAGATCACATCCCTCGGTGCACCACGCTACAGGATAGTGGTGACGGCTAAGGACTATAAGATCGCCGAGGAGATCATGAAGGAGACGGCTGACACAATAATCTCAAAGATTACCTCTGCTGGCGGATCCGGATCATTCGCAAGGTGATGTTTTTGAAGGGAATGATCAGGAAGTGCAGCGTGTGTGGCGAGTACACTTTAAGTAGAGATGCCTGCCCTCATTGTGGCGGGGCTCTGAGGAACCCGCACCCGGCAAAATTCTCGCCAGACGACAAGTACAGCAGGTTCAGGCTCGCCCTCAAGCTGAGCGAGAAGGGTGAGAAGGCTGCAAGCTAAAGCTCTACA
>CAZNTO010000061.1:0-1426 GCA_964576015.1 uncultured Nitrososphaerota archaeon | reverse complement strand
TTATCTGGGTTCCGTTGGTGGTGGAGTTGTCAGCAATGACGGATTTGTTTGACATCACATTTATCCAGTAACCATAGTCCCACCAGCACCCCACAATTGTATCTGGAGGCAGGTTATCCCGCATCCAGCTCAGTGCCTCCATCCAATCTGGGACCGCCGCGGGGTAGCCGCTTGAGGAAGACACAATCATGGTGGGCCGGTCAGCAGCGCTCAAGTTATATACCAATGGGACCATGGCAACGATGACGATCGCTAATATCAGGATGCCATAGCCCCTGCTCAAGAAGCTGGCACGGCTTTTCTTTTCAGGCTGCTGCTTCACTACAAGAGAGACGCTGCTCAATATTGACGATAGTGCCAAGCCGCCGAGTATACTAATTGCGGGGGCCACGACTACCATTAAGCGGATGTAAGTTCCGGCGCCGTAAAGTGCGGTGAGCGCGAATAATACTATGAATAGATCCTTATACTTCAGCCTCCTCAGCGCATAATAAACACCCACGGGTGCAAGAATGATCAGTATGTGGTAATTAGTGAAGAAGTTTGCCCAGATGGACGGGAACTGCTCTCCTACTGTGCCTATTATGGGAGATCCTGCGCGCGATAGCGGATTGATGAAGGTCAGGAATTTGCCTGCGATCGGCCCAAACACGCCGCCCAATGTCAGAGCGCCAATGACCACGATTATTCCAAGAATTGCGCCTATAGAGAACATCTTCCTTTTTGCGGGATCCTTCACATATTCGCTGAATGAAAGCACAAGGCAGACGATGAATGCCATGATAGGAAGGGCGGTGAATGGGGAGATCGCATCGTCCAGACCGTAATTCGGCGTCACCGCCAAGGTGAACATCGTGATGGCTGAAATCACGGTAAAGGAGATGGAGAGCTGCTTGCTATATCTTCCGATAATCGACATAATAATAACGAACAGGGCGAAGAGATTTAGAGGGTACAAGTATGCCCCCCAGCAGATGGCCATATAAGCTAGACCAAGACCGGCGATGATTGAGTAGGGTATGGTCCTAGCCTTGAGGGACTTTATGAAGAAGAGGACCGCGATGAACATCCCCAACAATCCAGCCGACTCGGTGTCGAAGAATCCGAGCGATGTCCTTTGTATAGCCGTTATGTCAATTGCGAAAATGAATGCGGAAAGGAGGCCGACGCTGCGATTGACCAACTCCTTCCCGATGGCGAAGACCAAGACAACCATTATAGCCCCTGCGAAGACGGGGAAGAATACAGCAATATCGAAAAGCTGAACGGAGAGTCCTATAGAGTTCAGGAACATGTAGATGGCAGCGCCTGTAAAGGGTACCCCCAACAGGGCTTGAGACGCCTGATTTGTACCCCACGGCGCCCACCTGGACGGGTCAAACCAGGTGTACCAGGCGCTGAAGCCGTTTTGCACCACATATTCGGC
>CAZNTO010000060.1:0-4193 GCA_964576015.1 uncultured Nitrososphaerota archaeon | reverse complement strand
GTTGACGAGACAAGTAGGTGCTTCTCCGAGACGAGGAAGGGGTGCCTCCTGCAGGTATTCGGTCTCAGGTCGTAGTATTTACAAAGGCTCTTCTCGAGGAAGACGCACCTTCCGTCCACCATTTGCATCTTGTATCTTGCACCCGTGAGTCCTCTCTCGGCGGCGGTCGTCCTCTCGTAGAACCTCTCCTTCACCTGCGGTCTGATCCTTTCGATATCACAGTCGTATAAAGCGATGAGCTTGCCGGTGCAGCACCTGGCGCACCTCCTACATGAGAAACCCGGAAGGGCATCGACGAGTTCCATCTCCAGCTCGGGTACAGGCTTGCGCATTTAGGACGCCATTATTCTGAACGCGAAATGACCTATAAATCTGACACACGCAGAAGGCAACTTTTATATGGATGGATTATCTATCCATAATCTGATTGGTATGAAGACGAATATATGGATGGTTATCTCCCTCGTCTTTCTGATCTGGGCTATAGGAGCTACAATGGGTATAGTCAATTACTATCAAATTTCACAGAATCAACAGACAACCATAGCTAATCTACAGTCGGTCGTGGACAATGTGGCGGTGAAGGTTAATATAGGCATAAACTATGGCAACGGAACCACTGCATGGTATAACGACACTTACATCTCGAATGGATGGAGCCTGTTCAACGCCACCATGAGGATAGCCACAGTAAATTACACTGTGTCGTTCGGCATTTGGGTCAATGGCATAAACGGCGTCTTTGAAAATGCTACGGCGGGTAAATATTGGATGTGGTATACTTGGTCATCCGGCAACTGGACCCTAGTATGGATAGGTTCGGATACCTATCTACTGAAGAACGGCGATACGATAAAGTGGGAGCTCTCCACATTCTAAACCCAAATACCGTTTTCCAAAAGAGGCTTGCGACAAACGTAAGCAGTAGTCCTGGACTCCGGTCTGATATATTGCTATGTTCTTCAAATTTAGATCGGTATAAATGAAAATAACTAGCTTTATCGAACCAACACAATATTGCAATATTAGGATAGATTATCTAGTCACTTTCAAGAAACCATCTGCACATTTAACCTTGTTTGTTAGTGACCCCTCTATTCCTGATGAGTATATTGACTATTGTGACAACCAAGATGGTTGTCGTGACCTCCGTGATAGGCCCCACCGCAATCATGAATCCCCCTGATACCGACGATGGCAAGAATAACCCAATAAGTCCGAGTGCAAACGCGTTCAACCAGTTGCCCCCCAACACCATAACGAGGAAGATCCCCGAGCTGATTATGTCAAAGGCAAGCATCATCACAAAGGTGCCTATCCCAAGTCCGATCTTCGTTACTTTTCTATAACCGTTCATTCCCCAGATCAGGCCGCTGATGAGGCCGAGGGAGGCCATCAGGGCCGCATTTACCACAGTCCACGGGCCCGGTAAGCCTATCATTATATCTGAGAAGAGGTATGAGGCGAAGCCCACTGCGATGCCCACCGAGGGGCCAAATAGGATGCCTCCTACTATAGTGAAGATGCCCGGGAAGTTCACGAACTGTACCGGCCCGAAGAGGGCGACCTTGACGAGCCTAAGCGAGACCGCTAGGGCGATGAGAATAGCCGTGTACGTGATCTTCTTGGTCCGTGGCAGCCCACTCTTCATATTCATCACATGGATAGTTTATCCATCCGTCTTAAAAAAGCTTCTGTCTTACTGAAGAGGTTTTATAAGTCCGCCCAAATCTTTAAAACCCTATCAAAAGGTGTCTTTATGGTCACAAAGGACGAGGTTCTTGAGGCTCTGAAAAAGGTTATGGATCCAGAGCTGGGGATGGACATCATCTCGGCGGAGATGGTACGGAAAATAAGCGTCGAGGGCGACTCCGTTTCGGTTACGTTGGCTCTTACCTCTGACACATGCCCCATAGCTAACAAGCTGAGGAAGGGTGTTGAGGAGGCAATCCGTAGCCTTAAGAGTGTCGGCAAGGTCGACGTGGAGCTCACAGTCATGAGCGAGGAGGAGCTGAACAGGCTCGTGGAGAAGGTCAAGTCAAAGGGCAGAACCGCGCAGTTACCAGAAAAACTCCCAAAGAAGGGGATAACGAGGATCATTGCGGTTCTCTCTGGGAAGGGCGGCGTCGGCAAATCGTCTATAGCAGCCATGTTCGCCGTGGAGCTCTCGAGGAAGGGGCTTAAGGTAGGCCTCCTCGACGCCGATATAACCGGTCCAAGCATACCAAAGATCTTTGGGTTGATCACGCCCCCTCTCGTAAAGGAGGGTAAGATAGTGCCGTCGACCTCGAAGGGTGGGATAAAGATCATTTCCATGAACCTCATCACAGGGGACCAAGAGGCGCCAATTATATGGAGGGGTCCCCTCGTGAGCAGCGCTATAAGGCAGTTCTACGTGGACGTGGATTGGGGCGAGCTGGACTATCTCATCGTGGACCTCCCTCCGGGGACTAGCGACGCGCAACTGACCGTGATGCAACTGTTACCCGTGGACGGTATAGTGGTGGTCACCTCGCCGCAGGAGCTAGCCAATATGATCGTCTCGAAGGCAGCCAATATGTCGCAGAAGCTCGATGTGCCTATTCTGGGCGTAATCGAGAACATGAGCTACGTCAGATGCACAAAGTGCGGTGAGAAGATAAACTTGTTTGGCGAGTCCAAGGGAAGGCTACTCGCGGAGAAGATCAACGCAAAGTTCCTAGGCTCACTACCCATCAACCCGGCGCTCTCCAAGGCATGCGACGAGGGCAAGATCGAGGAATACCAGAGCAAGGAATTTCAAGCCATCGCCAAGAGGCTCCTCGCGTTGCTATAGGCGGGTACGGTTTTGAGAAAGTAAAACCCTACCTTTTTATCTCTACTAATTAATAAAAAAAGCTATTCAAACGTCGTGCCCACTGCACGTGATCCATATGGACAAAGTCGAGCTCTACCCTTGGACGAAGGTGGCACCAACGCTGGGCGTTATCTTCGTCAGCCCTGCCATACTCACCGTGGGGAGCACGCTGGGAACCCTCGTGCCCTTCTGGTACGCTGTGGCGACCTCGGTCATCGCCGGGGTGACGTTCTCCCTCATCATCTACTTCCACGGCGGTGTGGGCGCATGCGAGCACCTCCCCTTCACAAAGCTGATGGATGCCTCTCTAGGGGTCAGCGGCTCTAGGTTTCTAGCCTCCCCGCTAATAATTATAACCCAGGTTGGCTGGTACTCTGTAAATGTAACACTAGGCGGAGAGGCTGCCTTCAAACTGACCGGTCTTGACCGTCTGCTTATGATCACACTCTTCGGCGCCGTGATCGCCAGCATCACATACGCGGGCTTCAGGCGGCTCTCCGACTTTACCAAGGTCACAGCCTCCATCACGGGGCTGTTCGCCATATGGGCGCTCTATGCAATACTCACAAAGGGTCCGACCTTCGTCTCCCCCCAGCTCTCAACAGAGACTCTCCTATACGCATCCGGATTGGCGATAGGTGGCGCCATGTCTATCTCGACAGTCTCGCCAGACTTTATCAAGGACACGCGGTCCAGAAGGGATCTGCGGATCACCGCCTTCGGGGTGATACTGCCGCTGATACTCTTCACCCTCATCTCTGGGAACGTGATGGGCGCTTACACCATGATACCGGACCCCGTTTTCGCCCTAATCGCTATAAACATGCCATTACTCGCAAACCTATTGCTCTTTCTCGGGAGTTCGGCGGCCGCGTCCTCCCTCTATCCGCCTACATTCGCCCTGACCAATTTGTTAAAGATCCAGAGGAAATATGCCACCATACCTGCCGCCGCAGCAGGTCTTGCGCTTGCCTACCTGGGGATTGTGGAGCAGATGACCTTCTTCCTCAGGCTAATTGGCATCCTCCTTCCTCCTTTGATCGGAATAAACCTCGCGGAGTACTACTTCCTGTCAAAGCGAAGCATAACTGCAAAAAGCGGCACCAACGCTGCGGGTGTAGTCTCTTGGGTAATCGGCGCCGCCGTAGGTTACTTTCTGGTGGCGGGCATCGCCCCACTCAACGCCCTCTTCTCTTCCATGCTATCCTACTTCGTATTGCGTTCGCTGAAGGATAAAACGCGAAAAAATCTGCTTTCCTTTTAGTGCAGTCTTATCATTTTGAGCACGTTTGCCTTTTTATTGACTATGTCGTCATGAATGTGCACAACCTTAACCAAGGTGTCTCTAACATTTGCA
>CAZNTO010000059.1:0-4301 GCA_964576015.1 uncultured Nitrososphaerota archaeon | reverse complement strand
ATAAAAACGTCCTGCGTTAGGCAACATGTAACCGAAGAGACACTTGCAATGCAAAAAACCATCAAGTGTCCTACCTGCAATTTTGAATTCGCCTTGACCTATTCAAGGGCATTCGCGTGTCAGGGTTGCCCGCTCTCAGTTAGCGGGTGCGATTATGCACGCTGTCCCCGCTGCGACAATGAGTTCAAGCTACATGATCTCAATATAACAACGAATCGCGTAGCCACCAGACATATGAACAAGCACGTGTCCAAGTTACTCTCTGACTATTACAAAGAATTTGGCGAAAGCGCCAGACGGTAAAGTTTTTTTTAACTATTTTTCTGGTTAATAACCATTATATTCAGATCTCGTATCCTCGAAGCCCGAATTAATAGGTAATATTAAACCATTACAGTGTTATCAAAAATATATGTGATATGATCGTATGAGATACGATCTGCTACTTATAGAAGCATTTTTCAAAAACCTCATTTAATGAAAAAGTATATAATGACTGCCCTCTAAGTTATCTCGAGGTTAAACTATGACTCCTAAAGACAGAGTTTTAAGCGCTTTAAGGGGCGAAAAGGTTGATCGAGTTCCAGTATCCTCGGTGACACAGGTGGGCATAGTTGAGGCCATGGAGGCTATAGGGGCGACTTGGCCTGCAGGCCACAGCGACCCTGAGAAGATGGTGAAGATAGGTGTATCTTTGTACAAGCTGGCAGGCATTGCGACGGCGAGGATCCCCTTCTGCCTTACCGTTCAGGCTGAAGCCATGGGCTGTAAGGTCAACATGGGAACTATTGATAGACAGCCCTCCATCGCGGAGCATCCAACAACGCCTGCGGACCAGATTACAGTTCCGCCAGACTTCCTTAGCAGGGGCAGAATCCCCGCGGTGATAAAGGGCACGGAGCTGCTAAAGCAGTACCCAGATCTGCCAAAGATGGTTGGAATAGAGGGGCCACTTACACTGGCGGGTCACCTAGTTGGCATCGAAAAACTCATGCTTATGACTATAAAGAACCGTGATGCCGTGGTGAAGGTTGTGGACACCTGTACGAAGGCAAACATCGAGTTCACCAAGGCTATCCTCGATGCCGGTTGTGAGGTCTTTGTGATCTCAGACCCGAGCGCTTCGCCGGAGCTCATGAGTCCCAGGGACTTTGCAAGCATTGTTAAACCAAAGCTGAGGGAACTGGCCCATGTTGTAACCAACAAAGGCGCCATAGGTGTACTGCACATATGCGGCGGCGTATTAAAGATCATAAAGGATATGGCTGAGACAGAGTTCGAGTCGTTGAGCATTGAGGAGAAGGCTGACGTGGCAACGGCCAAGGCGACCATAGGTCCCAAACCAACACTTGTTGGCAACGTATCCGCTGCTAGGACGCTCTTCTCTGGAACACCGGAAGCAGTAAAGGCAGAGGGACAGAGAGCCATCGCTGCTGGCATAGATGTCCTAGGTCCAGGATGCGGCATCGCTCCTCGGTCCCCATTGGACAATGTGAGAGCGCTCTTCTGCGCCGGAATGTAAAAATCCCCTTCTTTTTCCTTTTTTTTGTGACCTATCTACGGTTGGGTGAGATATGCCCAATAGTTTCACCTTATAGAACTTATCCTATTGGGAAGTATTTATCGACCCGCTAGCCACGTTCCGGCGCATATCCCTTGGCTGTCTCCGTCATCACCTGTATGCTTGAGAGCGGCGTTTGGGGCACTAACCCGCAACCTGGCGCAACGACGTCTATGCCGTCCCCGATTATTTGAAGTGTGATCTTTTTAATCAATTCAGGCTCCTTCAGCCAAAGGTCTGTTGGGCTAATGTTGCCTATCAGTGAAGCTCTGCCGTTTATGAGCTCCTTAGCCCTCAATATGCTGACCTTCTGATCTATACTGACTCCATGTAAGCCCGTTTCGATCATGTATGGCAATATGGACGTACAATCCCCACACATATGCAGTACCGTTGGCACCCTGCAGGCCTTGATTACCTTGGTTATTCTGGGTAAGGCATGTCTCCTATAGAGCGTTGGTCCTATTATCTCGCCAGTTGCACTTGAATCAATAAAGGTTATGACGTCTGCTCCGGCATCCTCGAGCTCATTTACGAATTTTATTATAAAATCAGATGCAACATCATAGGTCTTACCAAGATCCTCGGGTGCCTTCGCCAAAGTTTTAAAGAATCGCTCCACCCCGTGGATTTTGGCGGTTAAAGAAGAAGGTCCCTGAACACCTACTACTATCGGTACCTCTACTGGTACCATTTTCTTCAGCTCACCTACCGCGTCTATAACAGTTCTAGTGCTCTTGGAAGAGGCTGGTTCCGCATCCGCCCTCAGACTCTTTAAGTCAAAGAGGGGCTCAATTGACGGGGTTCTGTCACGCCTTCCCTCAAAATAATTCGCCTTGCACCCTAGCGCCTCAGCTTCAGAGTGGATGCCGAAGGGTACCCTGACGTTCTCAAAACCCGCCACCTCATAAGCATAATAGGAGAGCCTTGCCATCTTCTGCGAATCTCTGTTGGCCTCAGGCCAGTATGAACCGCTCATCACCATCAGGTCGATGATGCCCGTCTGGGTTACAGATACGACAGGTCTCCGATCGATCTTTTTACGGCACAACATTCTAAGGAAGCGATCCTTTGGCGCCAAGCTCTCACCATGTAATACCTCACGAGCAGAATGAGAATTTATCTTTTCCTTGGTTTTTCTCGGCGTACCGCTTTGCCTCGTGTCTCCTCGACCTGACTTATGTTGAAGCCATGCCTTTCCATGACCTCTCTGATGCTATTCAAGGTCGCGGACGCAACCTCGGTTTTACCCAAACCTATAATTATCGAGTTCACCACCAGATCGGCCACTCTCTCTGGCCTAGCTATATCCCCCTCTATATGCACTCCGTACTTCATGCCGACTGTATCTGCCTGTAAGTATCCCGATTGAGCCTTAAGATACAGTTTTACATGACCTATTGCCTTGGCGCCCTTGCGCATACATGCTTCCGCGATCTCTTTAACGATCTGTCCGGTGGCGCTCCTAAAAGTTGCGGGATCAACTGCCCTTATAGAAGAGATCTTGAAGGCTGCACCATATCCCCCGATATTTATTGCCTCATCCTCATGCGGGATATCGCGGTGGGCATCTTTTTCCATTTGAAGTTCCTCACTGAGCCGCGATCAGATCCATAATCATGTGGGTAAGATCGTTCAGCCCAATACCTCTCAGGGCGGAGATCCTTACCAGCCTCGCGCCCGGATTTACAGCCTTGAGCCTCTCCTCGTACCCTTTAATGTGCGCCTCGTCAACGGTATCCACCTTGTTAACGGCCACTATATCTGCACCTGAGAGCTGCCTCAATACAAAATTGCCTATGCCCTCGTCCGAGAGCTGATCCTCCGCCCTCTCCGCGTCGAAGATAACGACCACCGGCCCAACCTTGATCTCCGTACCCTTTGCCATCTTGATCCCATCCTTTACCGAAGACGGGATCGACACGCCGGACGGCTCTACGAAAACAATGTCGGGGTTGAAACCTTTGGAGAGCTCCTCGAGCGTGATAGCCAGGTTGATAAGAAGCTCACAGCAGATGCAGCCCCCTCCTATGTCCTTGACCTTGAGACCAAACTCGTTTACCACCTTTGCGTCGACCGGCACATCGCCAATCTCGTTTACAATTATGGCCACCCTCTTCTTGTACTCCTCAGATAGTTGCCTTGACAAAGCGATCAGGGTCGTGGTCTTACCGCTTCCGAGGAAGCCGGCTATTTGGACTACATTCAAGTTATTCCTCCCTCCCGAAACAGCATATACGTCTAAACTCATCCTTTTTTGTTTTTCGTAGCATCGACAAGCCAAGAGAGGGTCTGCCACCTAACGCCACACAAATTTCATTTTGTAGAATCCCTTCAAAAATTAGAACCGGCAAGTTGCAGAAAGATTAATGAAGATCAGATTTTATTGTTGAGTAAAGTGGTTAATGTGAAACTTGCAATCATAGGCAGCAAGCGAACGAAATTCTCCAACCCGAAGGCTGTTGAAGTGTTGGAAGCTTTCTTGGACCATAATATGACCGAAAAGCCAGAAGAGGTTATCCTGGCCGGATGTCCCATGAACAGAGACTCTTGGGTAAGGGACTACCTCCTCAACCGACAGATAAAGTTCGAGGAGTACGATCCTCCAGGTCCACTGGGCATGAACAGCCGCAATCAGAGATTAGCAGACGACTGCAATGAAATGTGGGCATTCTGGTCAGGAGACAGTGGATCTAATACGCTGGCTATAGCCCGCATTGCCAAAAATACTGGTAAACCT
>CAZNTO010000058.1:1348-4364 GCA_964576015.1 uncultured Nitrososphaerota archaeon | reverse complement strand
TTGATCCTCCTCCAATCTACCTTCTTCATTTCCTCCCTTCTTGCAATCTCCTCGAAATCCCTACTCATGAAATCGCCCAAAATCCACTAAAGAAATATGACCATGCCTTATGCTAAAAATCTTTCTTATTGTACTTTTTCCATCAGCTTCAGGCGAGCACACCTAGCAATCCCTTGGATCTCATAGTCTTTACCTCTCCCCTATCATAGCGCCAGACCACGTCGGCCTTCTGGTCAGATTGAAAGTCCCAGGGCGCGACTATCACTATGTCCCCTTCCCTCAGCCAGACCTTCTTTATCATCCTTCCGGGTATTCTAGCTATCCTCGTTTTGCCGTCTGTGCACCTGACCTTCACCCTATTAAAGCCCAGAAGCTGAGCCACCACGCCCAGCAACTCTCCCTCACTGGGGTTTCTTAGTTCTCGGGAAGATCCCTCGATATGCCGCCGCATCCATGTTCCCTTCTCTTTAAGGCATAGAACGAATGAAGGTGATATTAAGCTTTGTTCATGCATGATTTGGTAATGCATAATACTTAATTCTACCCAATATAACGAATTGATCAGGGCCCGTGGCCTAGCTGGATCATGGCGGTGGCCTTCGGAGCCACAGGACCTGGGTTCGAATCCCAGCGGGCCCGCCACCATGTATTTTTTAGGGTCAGCGATGAAAAACAAAATAAATGTGCCGATATACGTTCTATAGCGTGAAAAATATTGGCAGAGATCTCGGTGATAATCCCCACATATAACGAGGAGAAAGGTGTTGAACGTACACTTCGCTCCATATCTAACCAAACCCTGCCCAGGTCCAACTATGAGATCATAGTGGTTGACGGCTACAGTAAGGACAAGACATGGGAGATCGCCTCCAAATATGCCGACAAAGTGATTCTACAGAAGGGCAAGGGGGTGGGAGGTGCGAGGAACGACGGCGCCGAAATTGCGAATGGGCGCATCATCGTACATACCGATGCGGATGTTTTTGCACCTCGGGACTGGCTCGAAACCATAAAGTCGCTCTTTGAGGGGGGTATAGTTGCCGTCTGCGGCCCAGACTCACCAATAGAGGAATCCATAAAGTACCGCATCCTCTACTTTATAATTAATCTCTCGAACTCTTTGGCATACTTCCTTGGGGTCGTCTGGACTCGTGGGACCAACACAGCTGTACTGAGGGAAGCCTTCATCAAGGTTGGAGGGTATTCTGACTACCCCCTCTGCGACGACGGCGAGCTTGGTCTTAGGCTGAAAAAGGCTGGCAAGGTTATTTACAGCAACAGGATCAAGGTAAAGATGTCCGCCAGGCGTTTCGAGAAGCATGGCACCCTTTCCGTTCTCAAAGCTTGGCTCAAAGGGGACATAATGCTGCTGATGGGGAGGAGAACTGAAGGGAAGTACCATAAAGAGAGCTACCAATAGTAAAGTGAAATGTAAAGGATCGCGACTTTTTCTATTTTGATTCTGAATAGAACACACTAGAAATCTGAAGTTTAATCATGGTTGTTTGGCTTGTGCTTGCTTTGAAAGACAGTATTCCTTCGTCCTCTTGATCCCTTCATTCAGCGGTACTTGTGCACGAAAGTTTAGCAAGCGCTGGGCTTTTTTTGTGTCTGCCTGTGTGTGCCTGACATAATTCTTGATAGGGTTGGGAACATAGGTTGGTCCAATATTCATCCCAAGTTCTTTGTTCAACAGTCCTACTACCTCGTTGAATGATGTGGAGGCTCCTGTCCCAACATTGATGACCTCTCCCTTGAGACCAGCGTTCATTGCTAAAAGGTTGGCCTCGACCACATCTTCGACAAATATAAAGTCCCTAGTCTGAGTTCCATCCCCGTAGATCACAGGGCTCTTCCCCTTCATTAGGTCCCACATAAACTGCGAGATGTTGTTGGCATACTTCCCCTTATGCTCCTCATGTGGTCCATAAACGCTGAAGTATCTCAGCCCAACAACTGAAACTCCATACAGCTCCGAGTAGAGCCTCCCAACCGCCTCTCTGACATAAAACGAGTACTCGTAGAAGCTACCAGGTGTTACCGACAGCCCCTCCATGTGGGGGGGTTCACTCTTGCTGTAAAGACTGCTCGTGGAGGCATATACGAGTGGTATGTCGTTCCTTCTGGCGGCTTCGATGGCATTAAGAAAGCCATTCAAATTGATCTCGATCCCCTCTCTGGGATCGGGGGAGAACATGGGCGCTGAGCTCCTCCCCGCATCGTGGAAGATTCCGTCAATATCCTTCGTCAGATCTTGAACAACCCTCGCATCCCTCACGTCCCCCTCTACCAGCCTCATCTTCCCACGAGGAAGCCCCTTCAGATTCTCCCTCTTTCCTAGACTCATGTCATCAAGGATCGTCACCTGATGACCATTTTTTAATAGCTTCCTAACGATATTGCAACCTATGAACCCCGCACCACCTGTTACAAAAAAATTCATAAGGGTCACACCATGTTTCTGAATCTAAATTTTAATATAGTTTCAACTCCTCCCCTCATTAATTGTTTTCCCTCTCCCTGTGTTCGAGTACAAGGATGAACTACCAAAAACCTCGCCTTTGCTTAATCAAGAGCCATATCCCGCGTATCAAATCCTCACTCTTCAGCTCAAGGTAATTTAGGTTCAGCTATCTATCGCCGAGAAGGTATTAGCTTCTCCTCGATGTGCATATCCGGACATAATAGCGGACTAGAATTCGTCGCACGAATTTTGATTGATGAATAATTCCCTTGGCTGATCTTATAACGATCTGTTAAATCATGCAGGTCTTATGCCAAAACGAGGACTCGCTTTACAGCACCCTTAGAAGGTATCTGTCGCGGATAAATTTTTAATGAGTGTAATTTGAGACCAGGTGGCGCCCCGACCGGGATTTGAACCCGGGTCACTGACTCGACAGGCCAGTATTCTAGACCGGACTATACTATCGGGGCTTTCCTTCGTTCCATTTTCAGACTGCGTTATTTAAACTTTTATCGCGGCAGATCACCCATTTTTCTATCCACGCAGGGC
>CAZNTO010000058.1:0-1248 GCA_964576015.1 uncultured Nitrososphaerota archaeon | reverse complement strand
TGCTAGCCTCAACTCCCTCTACGAGTCGGTCAAGGACTCCATCGTCCTGATCAAGGGCCTTGTGGCCTCGACGGACATCCTCGGGAGGGTGACCTACCAGGAGGTCCTCGGCTCCGGCTTCATTATAAACTTGACAGGAGTTCCTCTGCTGGTGACCAACTACCACGTCGTAGACGGCATGATCAACGGCTCCATGGCATTCATCAATGGGGACGCCTACCCGTTTGAGGTACTTGGTAAGGATAAGTACAGCGACCTAGCCATACTCCGTCCCTCGGTTCCCTCGGATAAGCTCAAGCCTCTCACGATCGTAACCTCCGAGTCACTTAAGGTAGGTGACGTGGTCGTCGCCGTGGGTAATCCCTTCGGCCTCCAGTCCACTTTAACCTCAGGTATAGTCAGCCAGCTGGACAGGTCGATTCAGACCGAGACGGCGGGCGCTTACCTAATATCGGGGGTCATTCAGGTCAGCACCCCCATTAACCCGGGCAACTCGGGCGGGCCCCTCATAGACAGCCAGGGAAGGGTTGTGGGCATCACCAGCGCTATCTTGAGCGGCTCCCAGAACCTCGGGTTCGCCATCCCCTCGGATGCAGTCATCAGGGAGCTCCCCGACCTCGTCTCCAAGGGGGACTATAAACACCCATACCTGGGCATGTCTGGTGTCTCCGTCGACTACCTTACCGCCATGGCCGCGGGCTTGAACATCACCTATGGCGTCCTCGTTCAGAGTGTGACCCAGGGCGGTCCTTCGGAGAAGGCTGGCATGAAGGCAGGCACGACACTGGTTAGCTTTGCTGGTCAGCAAATCTACTCGGGAGGTGACTTGATAGTGGGAATAAACTCCGGCAAGATTAGGACCATGGACGACCTCTCATCCTACTTGGAGACTCACACATCGCCAGGCCAGACGGTCAATGTCACAGTAATTAGGAACGGCGCGACCCAGACGCTCTTTGTCACCTTAGGGATAAGACCCTGACTTCTACAACCTCCCTCTTTAAGGGTCATCAACAGATGAGGCGCTCTTGTCCCGAGCCATTGCAAAACCCTTTTCGTATTGAGAAAAGCTTTTAATTTCAGTCCGTCAATTCTTATTCGCCCCGCCCTAGCTCAGTGGTAGAGCGCCCGGCTGTAGACTGTTGGTCGCGCAGGGGAAGTCGCCGAATGAGCGGAATATGTCCCTGCGTCAGCCTGGGTAAATACCGGGTGGTCGCTGGTTCAAATCCGGCGGGCGGGACCACCTCC
>CAZNTO010000057.1:0-4556 GCA_964576015.1 uncultured Nitrososphaerota archaeon | reverse complement strand
GGCGGCGTCGACCAATCCAATTCCCCTCTGGGCTTTGCCACTCTCTGGCCAGAGGACCCACAGAGAGCCGCAGAGGACCTCAGGAGGCGCTTCAAAGATGCCGGGTTGGATGTGGGCATACTGATCATAGACAGTAGAACCCTGCCCCTCCGAATGGGCAACAGTGCTGTTGCCTTGGGGGTGGCCGGTTTTGCACCGGTGGAGGACTTGAGGGGAAGGAAGGACCTGTTCGGACGCCCGATGAAGATCAAGCGCATGGCCATAGCCGATGACCTCGCATCAGCTGCCCACCTCGTAATGGGCGAGACCTCCGAGTCCATACCCGTTGCGGTGGTGAGGGACGCACCGGTTCACTACGGAAAGAACCACATCATAGACGAGACCTTCATCCCTATCAACCAGTGCCTGATTATGCACCTCCTGAAGAAGTAAGCCTCAACAAACCATCATCTCGATCTTAATATTTTTTATTTGTTGCCGATGAAATTACAGAAACATTTAATTATTATCTATGACGAATAAAAATAATACTAGGTGAACTAAAGATGTCGGTCGAGTTCGACGATCTGGATAAGATCATTATCAACAGCCTACAAACGAATGCAAGGACGCCGTTCTCAAAGATCGCAAAGGAGGCTGGTGTAAGCGAAGCCACAATATTCCTAAGGGTGAGGCGCCTTCAGCAAAACGGCATCATAAAGTCGTTCAGGGCAATCATCTCTCCATCTAAGGTCGGTAAGAGCCTCTCCGCATTCATATTGGTGAGGGCTGATCCCCGGAAGTATGCTGAGGTGCTTAAGGTGGTGAGGGATCTGAGCGAGGTCACGGAGGCCTACGACGTAACGGGTCCATACTACCTGATATTGAGGGTTGACGTCGCCGACAAGGAGTCCCTCGCCAAGGTGATTGACCTAATAGGCGCGGTAGATGGAGTCTCCAGCACAGAGACCGCAATAGTACTCAAGGAAGTAAAGGAGAACGCCGGCTTAAAGATCTAAGGGAAAGGCGATCTGGTAAAAAAAATTAATACAGCCAAGGGCCATGCTTAACTCCCGATTCCTTCCAATAGTCTTTCCAAGAAATCAAACGCAGGGATTATAAACCAGTTTGTGGTGTTCCCTTTGGTGTCATTTTTGCCGAAGCCCCTTATCATTAGAGCGGATGACGACGAGGTACTCGACATAGAACTCGAAGAGGACTTCATAAAGGCAAACGAGAGGATGGCGGAACTTAACAGGAGGATTTTTGACCGCAACGGTGTCAAAGTCATAGACTTTATGGGATCGATAGGGTCCGGAAAGACCTCGATCATAGAAAAATTAGTCGAGGTACTGAAGGGGAGGTACAGAGTAGGCGTAATTGCGGGTGATACGACAACGTCCATCGACGCAGAGCGTGTAAGCCGGCATGGCGTGCCCTCAATCCAGATAAACACTGGCAGGGAATGCCACCTTGATGCCCCACTGGTTAGGAAGGCCTCGAAGAAGCTGCTGCGGGAAGGAGTTAACCTGATACTCATCGAGAATGTGGGGAACCTGATCTGCCCGGCAGAGTTTCCGCTAGGCGCGCACAAGAGGGCTGTAGTAGTGAGCGTCACAGAGGGTGAGTACATGATCAAGAAAAAGCAGGACATATTCAGGGCTGCAGAGGTGGGCATCATCAACAAGAAGGACATGGCCGGCTACATGGAGATAGATATCAAAGAACTGGTAAAGGACGCCCTTAACGCCAACCCCAAGATAAAGGTTGTAGTCACAAGCGCGAAGAAGGGCGAGGGTATAAACGAGCTGGTAGAAGCCCTCGAACTTTGACCTTAGTAACTGCAACTACATCATCATCGAGTTTTTTAACCTCTTACGCCTTCTATATGGTGGCGGATGAAGTAACGATGGTCTCTTGAGCTCGCGCAGTGAGAGACTGATGGGCGGACTGACGCCTGAATCTTGAAAAAACCCACATTGGATAAAAGTTATATATTCCGTGAATCACTTAAACGCAACTTGGGTCAAGGGGGAGACCATCATTGCTGAAGAAGATACTTATTGCCAACAGGGGCGAAATTGCTCTTCGTGCTATAAGGGCAGCCAAGGAAATGGGCATTAGGACTGTTGCTGTTTACTCCGAGGCAGATGCCAACGCCAAATTCGTGTATTATGCCGATGAGGCGCATCTAATCGGTCCCGGTCCTGCAACCCAGAGTTACCTAAAAATGGATAAGATAATTGAGGTGGCCAAAAAGTCAGGGGCTGAGGGCATTCATCCCGGCTACGGCTTCTTGGCGCAGAATGCAAAGTTCGTCAGGATGTGTGACGAGGCGGGCATTGAGTTTATAGGTCCCAAGGCGAATGCCCAGGAGCTCTTGGGCGATAAGCTGGGCGCGAGGCGATCCATGAAAAGGGCAGGTATACCAATCGTTCCAGGTGCACTTGACGCCGTCCAGGACGATAAGGATGCGCTCCAAGTTGCAGAGGAGACCGGCTACCCCGTCATGGTAAAACCGGCGGGCGGAGGCGGCGGTATCGGGATGCAGGTATGCAGGTCAAAGGAGGAGTTGCTGGACGCTATCAAGAAGGCACAGAGGCTTGCAGCCTCCGCCTTCTCGAGACCGGAGGTCTATATCGAGAAGTACGTTGAGAGGCCGAGGCACATTGAAATCCAAATACTTGCGGACAAAAAGGGCAAAGTTATCTATCTCGGGGAGAGGGAGTGCTCCATTCAGAGGAGGCACCAGAAGCTCATCGAGGAGGCGCCCTCCCCAGTCATGTACGTAGACCCAGATCTTAGAAGAAGGATGGGCGAGACCGCCGTGAAGGTCGCCAAGGTAGCGGGCTATGAGAATGCAGGGACCTGCGAGTTCCTCTATTCAGAAAAGGATTGCGCCTTCTACTTCTTGGAGGTCAACAGCCGGCTTCAGGTTGAGCACCCCGTGACCGAGCTTGTGACTGGCATCGACATAGTGAAGGAGCAGTACAAGATCGCCTCAGGTGAGAGGCTCTCCATAAAGCAGAAGGAGATCAGGATAACAGGACACGCAATGGAGTGCCGTATCAACGCAGAGGATCCGCTGAACAACTTTGTGCCCTCTATTGGGCTAATAACCAGCTACATAGAGCCTGGAGGACCAGGTGTGAGGGTGGATAGTGGCATATACGCCGGCTACACAATCCCTCCTTTCTACGACTCGCTGGCAGTCAAATTGCTCACGTGGGGGAACAACCGTAGTGAGTGCATAGAGAGAATGAAGCGCGCACTAGGCGAGTTCGTTATCGAGGGCATCCAGACAGTCATACCCTTTCACAAGGTCATGATGAACGACGAGGAGTTCATCAAGGGGAATATCCACACGGAGTTTATACAGGAGAGAAACATCTTGGAGAAGGTTAAGGTCCAGTATAACGAGGACGAGGTCTGGAGGAAGAACAGGGCAAACGTCCTGAGCAAGATACAGCCTAGGACTGAAGAGGGCACGGCCAGTAGTCCTAAGGAAGACAAGAAGACCGTGGCCATCGCTACCGCTATAGCCTCGTACATACAGAGCAAGCCCCAAAGACAGCCGGTCAGCAGTGGCTGGGTCATCTCCGACAGGATTAAGAACGCAAGATAGAGGTGTTAGCGGTGTCCAGAATAAACAAGTTTCAGCTCAGCATCGGGAACGTCAATTATAGCATAAACATTAGCGAGAGGGCGTATGGCCTTTACGACGTTAAGGTCAACGACGAGACATTCAAGATAAGCATCGCCGATATGCTATCGCCCTCCCTTCAGACGGCATCCGCAGCCAGCGCGAAAGGTGCGATGTCTAATGCCTCAAGAGCGATATCTGGAGTCCCAGGTGCTGTAGCAGCAATTGGTGGAGTGATAAATGCCGCCATGCCTGGCACCGTCATGACCATCAAGGTGAATGTGGGTGATGCCGTAAAGGTAGGGGATATCATACTGACCCTCGAGACGATGAAGATGGAGAACTCGATAAAGTCGAACAGGGCTGGAAAGGTTAAGGAGATCAGGGTTCAGCCCGGTAAGTTCGTAAACGTTGGAGATCCCCTGATGGTGATAGAGTAATATGGTGAGACAGAAAAAGTAAAGGAGTGTTAAAAAATGTCGACCCCCTCACTCTCTGACAAATTTAAGGAATTAGAAGATCTGAAGGAGAAGGCAAAACTCGGCGGAGGATCTGAGGCCATCGAGAAGCAACACAAGGGCGGGAAGCTCACCGCAAGGGAGCGTATGGAGAAGCTCCTCGACCCCGGCAGCTATGTAGAGGTTGACCAGCTGGTCGTGCACAGGTGCCACGACTTCGACATGGAAAAGAAGCACGTGCTAGGCGACGCTGTAGTAACAGGATACGGAACCATCAACGGCAAGCCGGTATTCGTCTACTCCCAGGACTTTACCTTCGTGGGCGGCTCACTCAGTGAGATGCACGCCAAGAAAATCGCAAAGGTTCAGGACATGGCAATGAAGGCTGGAGCGCCGTGCATCGGTCTAAACGACTCGGGCGGTGCGAGGATTCAGGAGGGTATTCATTCCCTGGCAGGATATGGCGAAATCTTCTA
>CAZNTO010000056.1:0-4646 GCA_964576015.1 uncultured Nitrososphaerota archaeon | reverse complement strand
AAGAAGGCGACCAGATCAACTGCCTATTCCGAGGCAACCATAGCCCTCCCCCTGATAGTTGGCTACATCCTGCAGAAGGGGGTGCACAAGGGGAGATCGAGGCTGAAGTTCTCTTGGTCCAACGACGGTAACCTTGCCATCGCGCGTGGGTAAGAGTCGCCAAGATTGGGTGTCCTATTAATTCCAAGATCGAACTTTTCGGGTAGACCCGCGGATCATCGATTAATGCTGCCGGTTCTGTAGCCCTCAGGGTCGAGGGTGACGTGCAGGAAGCCCAGCCCCCTTAACTCGCTAGTGATCCTCTCAAGCCTGTTGCCACTCAGGATCTTCGGGATCTCCTCCCTCCCCACTTCAATCTTCGCCAGGTGGTCATAAACCCTGACCCGTACAACCTTGAACCCCATCTTCCTGATAAAGTCCTCAGCAGCATCCACCAGCTCTATATCATGGCTCGTGATCCTGTGCCCGCTAGGGAACCTCGTTGCCAGGCAGGGATTCGCAGGCTTGGTATAATCGAGTCCAAGAGCCTTGGACAGTTCCCTTATCTGCGCCTTTCCTATCTTCAGCTCTGCCAGCGGACTCTTGATCCCTTCCTCTTTCAAGGCACCCAGTCCAGGTCTGTCCGAGCCCAGGTCCTCGTAGTTGGTACCGTCGACCACTGTGTCAAATCCACCCTCACTGGCCAGATTCTTCAGGCTACCCATGATGTGCTTCTTGCAGATGTAGCACCTGTCTGGTGGGTTGTTCATCACCAAATCCTTTAGATGCAGGTCGACAACCTTATGATCAATCCCCAACGACCTTGCCACCCTCGCCGCCTCCTCGACCTCCCTTTTGCTGATAAATTCTGTTCGAACGGTTACCGCCATGGCCCTCTTCCCCAGAGCCCTCTTGGCAACCGCGGCCACGAGTGTGCTATCCAGACCGCCTGAGAAGGCTATCAGGACGCCTCCCTTTCCCTCAAACCACTTTATCAGCTTTGCGAGCATGCTATCACAACTCATGTCCTATCTTCCCTCACAACCTGCGCATCTACGACTACCTGATAGAGCCTCCTGCCTACGCTCCTCACAACCCTTCCAGATATATTATGCACTCTTGCCTTTCCCCCTATCCTCCTGCTCATCTCAGCCACACCGTCCTTCACGGCTAGGCTTCTTGAGTCTGCTGGCTGGTGGATGTAAATGTGGATCCAGCCTCTGGTTTTCATGCATGAAAGACCGTAGGGTAGGTACTCGTAGGCGAGTTCCGGCAGAGGCATCAGGACCCGATCCGCCACCCCCGCCAGGTCGGCCACCGCCTCCTTCGCATCCCCTAGGATCGGTATCACTGTTCCATCCATCCCGTTCCGCACAACATTCTCAAGCATGTAATTGAAGGACTCTGGGTTCTTGTCTATGGAATAGACCCTATGCGAGCCCGCAATCTTCGCCATGATTATTGAGAAGGTGCCGATGCCCGCAAACATGTTGACGACAACCTCGCTTTTCTTGGCGAGTCTTGCCACCCTTAGCCTCTCAAAGGATAACCTTGGAGAAAAATAAACTGTGGCGATGTCCACCCTGAAGGCGCATCCGTGTTCTGTGTAGGTGGTCACTGTACCCTTCTTACCCGCGAGCCACTCTATTCCCCTCACCTTTTCCCCTCTGCTGGTCGGTGTCGTCTGCCTAAAGACTCCGTTGATGTTGTTAAGCCTGGTAAGTAAGATTTCGCCTATCTCGTACTTTCTGTCCTCCCACCCCTGTGGAATTTTTATCACTGCCAGATCTCCGATCACATCCACGCCCGTAAGTGCCCTCTTCAGCTCCTCCTCCTGAAAAATCTGGCCCAATGCCTCCAATACCGCCCTCTTTCTCAAAACGGACACCAAAGTTAAACCATGGGCCTTATGGTAATCCTTATGCCGAGCTTATCCTCGATCCTCTGTAGCTTCTTCCGGCTCCTCTTCACCACGAGATTGAGCACCTGCGGCGGTACGCTTATGATGGCCTCCCCATCGCTGGTCTTTATCTCCACCTCATCCATGGAGACATACCTGCCGAGCACCCTGCTTATCATTGAGTTCAGGATAAGGTTCTTAGGCCTTTCCTTCCCCTTCACCGGCACGACGAAGGTCCTTTCCCCGAAGATGTAGATCTCATACTCCACGTCCCCCGTTACGTAGTTTGTGACGAGTACGACCGGTCGCGTCAGGTCTGGCTCTGTAAGACCGTGGGGGATCTTCACGCTAGTCTTAAGCTCGTATACTCTCTCGACATTGCCATTGTTTATGAATATGACTGTGTCGATGACAGATGGGATGACCCCGAGTTCCACCCTGCCTATGAACCTCTGTATGGCGTCTATGGGTGTAGTCGCGTGGATAACACCCACCATGCCGACGCCGCTGAGCCTCAGGTCGGTGAAGATCTTAAAGTCCGCGGTGTCCCTCATCTCGTCGAAGAATGTATAGTCAGGCCTGCTTAGGAGCAAGACGTCGTGCAGCTCCTCCGACGAGGACCTCGTCTTGGAGTACTGCGTCGCGAGGGGTGGCAGGTGAAGATCCCTCGGCGACTCTATCGTCTTCACTATCTTGTTCTCCCTAAGGTAGAACTTCGCCAGCGCTTGGGCGAAGGTCGTCTTCCCCATCCCCGGCGCCCCAGCGATGAGTATCCCCTCGGCCCTCTCCTTGAACCTGCCGATCAGCTTTTCTGTGAGGTTATAGTCCTCGATCTCCAGATCCGCAACCTTCTTGGTTATTGTAACCTCGAGCCTGTCCGAGAAGGGCGGGAAGGTTATTATGATCCTGCTATCCTTCAACATCACGATGCTCGAGCCCTCCCTTTTTATCTCAAGGAAGCCCTCCCCCGATTCAGCCCTCTCCAGTATGTCCCGGACGATCTTGTCGAGTTCTACCTTGTCGAGTGGCTCGCTGTGAAGGTCCTGAAGGCACCAGTTGCCTGGCCTGCCGACCTTCCCCCTAGGGACAACCCCCTCCTTCAAGTGGAGGGACATGATCTCCTTGGTGAAGTACCTCGTGTAGAGGGGTGGCGTTAGGACCTTGGTCCTCCCCTTCATCACCGCGATGCCTATCGACTCAGCGGTCTTTGCCAGGTTCTCATTCGAGGTCACAAGGTGGTACTTCCCGTCATGGGCAAGCCGGAGGACAGCTTCGTCCGGATCTTCAATTCTCCTCTCCTCTCTTCTAAGCTCTATCTCTATTCCAACCTGCTCTGAAATTCCCTTGAGCTTGCTCAGCTCCTCCAGCCCTATTATGTCCCCCGCGGCCGCCGCCTTTCTGATGGAGTTGACGACGACATCTGAGAGGATGACCTTCTTGGTGACCTTCCCTCCGCTGATTAGGTCTGCCACAAACCCCGACTTTATTGAGGCAAGATCGGGAACTGCCTCCTCAACTGCCATCTCAAGAACCTTCATCGTTTACTCATTGACTAAAATATAAAAACATGATGTAGAAATCGGCGGTTATTTGGCACGCCTCCTCATAAGGATCAAAGCATCTTGACCATAAAAGGAGAGGATGGCACTTTCCGGTACCCTCTCTGCCTGTAATATGCCCTGACGCCTACGCCAGGCAGGACGGCTACCCTCCTCAGGCCGTACTCCTTCCTCACCAACTCCTCTGCCTTCTGCAGGAGCATGGAGCCCCAACCTCTGTGCTGGTAGCCCGAAGGCAGGCTCTCGCCCACCGCGGTCTGCTGTCCGTAGATATGCAGCTCTCTTATTACCCCGGAATTCCTGACCTCCCGCCTGTGGGCCTTCTCTGATGGGATCCTAAGCCTGAGGAATCCCACCAAGAGATCCTTTCTCCTGTCCTCCACGGAGATGAACTCCTCGGTCCCCCCTCCAGCCCTGTAAGACTCCCTTAGGATCTCTGGCGTCAGGTCGTCTACAATGCCGCCCCTGATCTTGACTAGACCAACCTCTCTGCATCTGATGCACCTGCACCTGATGCCAAGATTTCTAAGCCTCTCCTCCACGATCTCTCTGAGGTTGCTCTTCTTCACTCCGTCCTTTATTATGTATGCGGGGACGTCCCTTTGTATGCGCGCCACCCTCACCCACTTTGGGAAATACCTGTGGGCCTCTACCAGAAGCTCTGTCGCATCCTCGGTGGTCAGGGCTCTGTACTCGCCACGCCTCCACATCTCGTAGAGCCCCGTCCCCTCTATCACAAGGGTCGGGTAGATCTTCAGGTAATCCGGTTTAAAGTCCTCCTCCTCGAAGATCTTCCTCAGATCCTCGAGATCCCTCTCCCTGTTGGTTCCAGGAAGGCCTGGCATCATGTGGTAGCCGACCTTCAGGCCGCTGTCCCTCAGGATTCTGGTGGCCTCGATCACGTCCCTAACGGTGTTCCCTCGTGCTACTCTACTTAATATGGAGTCGTCCAGTGCTTGCACCCCTATCTCCACCAGTGTGGTACCAAGCTTGATCATCCTGTCCGTTTGGGGTACTTTGGCCCAGTCCGGTCTCGTCTCCATGGTTATCCCTATGCACCTGACCCTGCTGCTTCCATTCCTACTTTGGGCATCCTCGAGTGGTACCCACCTGTACGGACCGTATCCAGGATAGTCGTTCATCGCCTCAAGGCACCTTGTGACGAACCACTCCTGGTATTCCAGATCCGTGGCTGGGAAGGTCCCCCC
>CAZNTO010000055.1:0-4842 GCA_964576015.1 uncultured Nitrososphaerota archaeon | reverse complement strand
TGGGCCCGTCCGGACTCGAACCGGAGACCTTCGCCGTGTGAGGGCGATCTTAGGCACAATGGTGTCCTAACCAGACTAGACTACGGGCCCTGCTGTGATAGAATGCAAAATTGATAGAAAAACCTTCCTATCCTAGGTCTAACGCTTGAGCTCGCGCCTCTTTGCCCTGAGTTCCTTGCTCCGGCATCTTCGGCACTTCTCAGCGGCCATGGGATTCCTCGCACCGCAACGCCTACAGATCTTGATGTAAAGCAAGTGCTTCTGCACTATTTGGAGCTTTTCAGGGTCCTGTACCGGCATTTTAACACCAGATTTTCATTCATACACGGGGAGCTTGATTATAAATTTTTCCTTTGGGCTCACTTTATTATGGAGATCACTACGTGCGATGATGTGGAGATTACACCGTCAATTCCTGATACGGACTCGAGGAAGGAGTCGAGCTGTGCCTGGGGCACTATGGCAACAAGATCAATCTCCCCTGTCACCCTGTAAATCTTTGAGGATGGGAGCTTGCTGATGCTTTCATAGACATGCTCCCTCTGTGGCGGCTGTATCTTGAGAAAAACGAACGCCTCAGAAGTTCCAGCGCCAAGTACCTGAAGGGACCTCTCCGTAAGGTCAATAAAGCCTCTACCGGTCCTTATCAGGTTCTCCTCCCTCAGGCGCCGCAGATGTATGTTTAATGCCTGACGAGTGAGTTGCAATTCTCTAGCGAGTTCGCCTTGGGTCTTCTTTACTGTGAAGACGTTGGTGCTTTTACTTATTTTGAAGAGCATCCTCAGGATCTGAATCTGTCTATCGGTTAATGATGGATGTTCGATTATTGCCAAATTAATCTCCCAGTTTTACTTTTGTAAAGTTTTATTTAATAAGTTTTAGCTCAAAATAACCAAAATATATTTATTCATGAAACTGGTTAACTCGTTAGCCCTTTTAGTTTTGTAGGTGGGCTCATGTTGCCACAAGAAACCGCTGTACTTGTTGGAAAGAAACCACCAATGAATTATGTCTTAGCATGCCTGACCTCCTTCCATGAGGGAGCCGGTGAGGTCGTCATAAAGGCACGCGGGCAGTCCATAAGCAAGGCGGTGGACATTGCAGAGATCGTGAAGAACAAGTTCATGCCGAACGCCTTCATAAAGGAGGTAACAATAGGGACTGAGGAGATCCCCCTCAGGGAGGGTGGAGGAACTAAGAGGGCGAGTTCGATAATGATAAGGCTTAGTAAAAGTAAATGAGGCATGAGATTTGAAGACCCCCATCTGCTTCTTTTGTGCGAAGAGCGGAGTCCTGTGCCCAAGGTGCCAAGAGAAGCTGGACAAGGGGGATGTAACAGAGGCGGATGTGGAAGTCTCGAAGTGGTTCATAGACTATGAAGCCAAGAACCCTCAGCTGAGGAACTACGTAATACATAGAACAGTCAAGGTTCCCAAGATGATGATCATAATGGTCAGCGGTGGGAGCGGTGCCGACAGGGTGCTCCTAGCAAAGCTGAGCAGGCAGCTCAGTGACGAGAAAAGGACTAATGTCAGGATCGTGGAGAAGACCTCCTCCATCAAGAGGCTGCTCGAACAGATTGTAACGCCCGTCAGGGTGATGGGGGTTAATACAGTCTGGCTTCCGGATGGTAGCTGGGAGAGCACGATAAGATTGCCTAGGAGCGACACGAGGAAGATGCCGCTGGACCCAAAGTCTGCTGAGGAGGCAATAAAGATACTCAGCGGCGAGATAACACACATAGTTTTTGAGTAAGTCTTCTCGTTGAGGGAGTTGGGATAAGCTTTTTTAGAGTTTAGAAGTTATCTTGTTCTAAGGTGTAACGCATGATCATAAGAACTCACTACACATCTCAGATCACTAAAGACGATGCCGATAAGGAGGTCACTATCGCAGGATGGATCCACAAGCTGAGGGACTTGGGCAACCTCAAGTTCATCATTCTCAGGGATAGGGAGGGGCAGATCCAGATCACGATTAAGAGGGGGGCAACAGCAGCAGGGCTCATCGATCTGGTTAACACCCTGAGGGAGGAGGATGTGATCGCCGTCAAAGGGGTGGTCAAGCCCACAAAGATCGCCCCTAAGGGCAGGGAGATAATCCCTACGAAGATAGTAGTATTAAGCAAAATAGTATCCAGTGTGCCCGTATCGGTCTCCGGTAGCATTGAGTCAAACCTTGACACCCGGTTTGACTTCAGGGTCCTCGACTTGAGGAGACCGGAGGTACTAGCAATTTTCAAGATACAGTCAATGCTTGTTGAGGGAATGCAGGAGTACCTGAGTGGGGAGGGATTCCAGCAGGTCTTTACGCCGTGCCTGATGGGTGCGGTGTCTGAGAGCGGATCCGAGGTATTCCCGGTCGTATACTTCAACAAGAGCGCTTTTCTCAGGCAGGATCCACAGCTCCACAGGCAGCTGGTTGTGATCAGCGGTATGGACAGGATCTACGACCTTGGTCCCAACTGGAGGGCAGAGCCAAGCCATACGCCGAGGCACCTCTGCGAGCACAGGGGTTGTGCGGTCGAGCTCGGATTCATTGAGGACGAGTACGACGTAATCAGAATTGAGGAAGCACTTGTCCAAGAGAGCGTGAGGAAGGTGAAGAACGAGTGCAAGGAGGAGCTGGAGCTGATAGGCAAGGAGGTCGAGGTTCCCAAGTCGCCCTTTCCAGAGATAAGATTCCCAGATATATACAACATCTTGGAGGAGTTCGGTAAGAAGATCCCGTTCGGAGAGGACTACGACAGGGAATCGGAGGCCATCCTCGCCAAGTACGTGAAGGAGAAGCACAAGTCTGAATTCTTCTTTGTCAACAGGTTCCCCTCCAAGGTAAAACCGTTCTATGTGATGAGGGTTGACGAGGAACCACAGTGGGCCAGGAGCGTTGACCTTCTTTGCAAGGGACTCGAGCTGAGCTCCGGCGGTCAGAGGGAGCACAGGTACGAGAAAATAATGGAGCAGGTGAGTGAGAAGGGGATGAGCTCGGTGAGCGTGCGATGGTTTACGGAGCCCTTCAAGTATGGGGCACCTCCCCACGGTGGTTTCAATATCGGAATCGAGAGGCTGACTATGCAACTGCTGGATATTGGCAACATTGGAGAGGCGACACTCTTCCCAAGGACGCCTGACAGGTTGATCCCATGATCGGTTAGTATCCGGCTAAAAACGGGTTTACAGGTCGCATGAGCTCTCTGAGGAGGACGGTTGCATAGCATCCCTTAGGCAGAGAGAACCTGATTAATGCGTACATCCTGCCCTGGTTAAGTTCATCCGAACCTTGCCCGACAACCTCGTAATTGAGGGGCCTGAATGTGGCAAATCGCAGCGTACCCATGAAGGTCATCCCCAATACTTGGGCAAAGTCCTCTAGGGAGAGATCCTCGACTTTAAGAATTTTGTCATAGACCTCCAGGTCGGCGCCATCCAGAAGGGTCCCCTTCCCAACTACGCGCACCATCAGAACAGCTCTTCGGGCAGAGATCATCCACTGTAATTTATTGATGTTTGACCTGCTGGGTTTTATGGGTCTGGAAGGCGATCCCCAGCTGTCTAGCGGGGCAACATAATCGCCCTCCCTCGCCTCTAAGAGGCCGTAGAGCGCCCAGCGTTTTGAGAGGGCCAGGTTGAAGAGATAGGATTGGTAGGAGTTTACAAAGAAGCGCAGAAGGGTCTTGGGAAGGGCCTCGAGAGCACCCTCGTAGTCGTTGGGTGACTTTAGCATCCTCTTGATCAAGTTACGTTCGTAGGTAAGAGAGGCTGGGAAGTCTCGGTACGCCCTCTCCAGATCCCAAGTCTCCTTGAGATCAGACCTGACCCGATAGGCGGAATCGGGTTCGTTCGGGTATGGCTCTGCCAAGAACTCGCGAACTGCACCCTCGTAATCCCCCTTAACGAGCAATCGCCCCACCTTATGGGTGTTTGGCCGGGTGGTCCCGAATCGCTGGTGACCGAAGAAGCCCGGTAGCCAATCCATGGGTAGCAGTGCCTGCGGATCTAGGACTTCTGGCTCGATAGATCTTATCTTGATCGTAAACCTGTTTCCCCTGAGCCCTCCAGGCACTAGCCCCCAACGGGATCTACCGACCGGTTTTAGCTCGATATTTTTTAACTTGAGCGAGAGGTCTTCCTTGCTTGCAGGTCTTTCTATAGAGATCAGCTGGTAGGTTATTGCGCGCCTGTCCTTTATTCCGGCAAAACAGACCTTTGCGCCAAGTTTTTTGCTCAGCAGCGAGATCGTTGGTATTAGATCCAGGGAGGTCTTTTTTAGGACCGCTAGAGTGTTTTTTCCTTCGCCCCTGTCAAGTTTCTGGAGGTCGAGGTTGGCGATTAGTCCCTCGTGAGTTATCTCCTCAACTATGAAGTCTTCCGGGCGCTGTCTGAGAATTCCACCTATCCCCTTCCGCTCAGTTGAGTAGTAGAGCATCCCTAGCCCCTCTTCGAGGGGAGAGCCGGTTCTGAAAAATGCCATGCCTATCACATATCAGACAAGTTTCAGGCCGCCCGTGATCTTGTCGATCAGGGCGTTCGGGGCAGGTCCTATGCCCAAACAGGTCACGGTCCCGGGCTCCAATTCTGTAAGTCCGGCATCCGAGATGATTGCATTGGGGATATGCTCCATCTCGACCCTCCTCTTCATCTCAAGAAGATCCTCTAAGGATTTTACCTTTACCACGACCTTTTTTTGCCCCTCTCTGAGCCATATCGCCCCCCACTCAGGTCTTCTATCAGCCACTGCTATGAAAGAGGACACGGCGGCGTGGGCAACCTGGGCGGCTGTCTTCCCCTTACTCATTTTGAGATCCTGCCGGACTACTATCGCCTGCTTGTATTGGAAGGACAT
>CAZNTO010000054.1:0-4916 GCA_964576015.1 uncultured Nitrososphaerota archaeon | reverse complement strand
ACCCTAGGTAGTTAATTTGAACGGATATTACTATAACTATTGCGCTTAGCGATAAGCGGATCCAGCCTTGGAAATTTGTTTGGGTTACCTTTAAGATTAAGTTCGCTTAAATTTACCTCTCTGGAGGGTGTCGCGATTTCTGCTCCTGGTTCGGTGAACGCATTCGACTTCGACCCGGCTTCCTTTGTGGAGGAGAAGGTGGCAGAAATAAGGGGTGCCGTGGGGAAGGGCATAGCAGCCATAGCCACATCCGGCGGTGTGGACAGTACCGCCTGCGCCGCGCTGGCGTATAGGGCCCTCGGGAAGGGGCTTGTCTGCTTCTTCATGGATACAGGCTTCATGAGGGAGCGGGAGGTGGAGGAGGTTAAGGGATTGCTGATGCCGTTGGGGTTGCCCCTAAAGATCTTGACCGTGAAGGACATATTCCTGAGGGCGCTGGAGGGGAAGGTTGACGCGGAGTCCAAGCGACTGGCATTCAGGGAGACCTTCTACAGCATTCTGGGGAAGGCGGCAAAAAAGGAGGGCTGCGAAGTGCTTATACAGGGCACGATAGCCCCAGACTGGATTGAGAGCTCCGGGGGGATCAAGACCCAGCACAACGTTCTGGAGCAGCTTGGGGTGGACACCCTCAGTAGGTTCGGTTTCAGGCTTTTAGAACCGCTGTTAGACCTGTACAAGGACCAGGTTAGGATGCTCGCGAGGTACCTTGGCGTAAGGGTGGATGCCTCTGAGAGGCAGCCCTTCCCGGGGCCTGGCTTGCTGATAAGGTGCATAGGACCGGTGACGGAGGAGAAGGTGGAGGTCCTGAGGAGAGCCACATCGGTGGTGGAGAGGAATCTCGAAGGGACTCGGCCAGCTCCACAGCAGTACCTGGCGGCGGTCATCGAGGATGAGAGATCCCCAAGTAGAAAGGCGGTCGAGGAGGCAGCGTCGCAGATACTGCCCAAGGCGAAGGTCGAGTACCTTAGATGGCTCGCTACCGGGGTGAAGGGCGACAACAGGGCCTACGGGAAGATCGCCATAGTTACAGGAGAGGAGAGGGAGCCCCTGGAGCTCTTTGGGTTACCAGAGAAGATCATGCACCAAGACGGAGAGGTCGTGAGGGTCGTCTATGCAGTGGGCGGTGGCAGGTCAGTTAAAAGAGGCGAGTATGCGGTCATAGTGAGAGCGGTGGAGACTAGGGACTTCATGACTGCCAAGCCCTCTCCGATCGCTCTGAAGGTTTTGAGGGAAATAGCCAAGCAGGTGAAAAAGGACAGGAGGGTATCGGTGGTCTACTACGATCTTACATCCAAGCCACCGGCAACGGTGGAGTTTGAGTAGCCATGTACATACCGGTAGTCTTCATGGGCGGGCAGTACAACCACCTCATAGTCCGGGCGCTCAAGGAGCTGGGCGTTGACAGCAGGCTGATAATGCCCAACACGAGATTAACGGCGCTGAAGGGAGTGGACGGGCTGGTTATGGGCGGCGGACCACACAGCGTCTACGATGGGATGGATAAGTTCAGGTCGGCGCCAGAGATAATTGAGGGAGCTGGATTCCCGATACTGGGGATATGCCTCTCGCACCAGCTGATAGGCAAGCTACTTGGAGGAGACGTAGTGAAGGGAAGAAAGCCTGAGTATGGCAAGACCGTCATAGAGGTTATCGAGCCGGACGACATACTACAGGGGGTGGGGGAGAAGTTCGTGGCGTGGGCCTCCCACAACGATGAGGTTAGGAAGGACGGCGGAAGATTCTCTGTTCTCGCAAGGAGCGAGTACTGTGAGGTGGAGGCGCTCAAGGGTGATGGGCGCCCGATCTACGGGGTACAGTTCCATATTGAGGTGTCGGATACCCCCAAGGGCAAGACTATCCTGAGGAACTTTATTAATTTGTGCAGATGCTGAACTGAGAAAGGTGGTGGACCGGGTGGGATTTGGACCCACGACAGTTGGAGATATCACCCGCGTATCTCCACTTTCTTCCTTTTTTTACAGTCAAAATTTAACCCCCACACACACAATGGTTAAGCAGCGCTTGATGTTAATGATATAAGAATCCCGCGCGTAGGAAATAACGAGAGATATGAGCAGAGTCTGCCTTCTTTTAATGAGGCTACCCGCTTCCGAGGAGGAAGCTGAAAAAATCATTGGTATAGCTCTCCACGCCCTCCAGAAGGGAGACGGGGCCGCCATTTACCTGCTTGGGGAGGGCACCTTTTGGGTAAAGGGCGCAATGCCTCGCAGGTTCCTCAAAGAGGCGCTTGATAAGGGGGCCGAGGTGAAGGCTGGTGAGAGGGACCTCCTGGCTAGGGGGATCGCGAAGGACGCCGTCAAGGCTCGAGTTGGTGTCTCGGCAGATCTTGAAGACGACCTTGTCAACGATGTGATGTACTCGGCGGACCGGGTGATCTCATGGTGATCTCGCAGGCGGTCAAGCAGGAAGTGGCGGGTGGCGGAAGAAAGACGCTGGCGCTGGTTCTCTTCACGGCTCCCTATGGCAACCAGTACGCCGATCACATGTGTAGGGTGGCAAAGAAGGCCCTAGAAAAGGGCTTCGCGGTGGACATATTCCTCTACGGCGACGCTGTACATACCCACCTGGTAGGGCAGAAGCCAAAGAATTTCCTCAATGTTGGAGACGAACTGGTGAAGCTGGCGGAAATGGGAGCGAACGTGATGAGCTGCCTCATATGTGCAATCGCCCGTGGCTACATCGGGGAGTACAATGAGGCGGCAAAGAGCTACGACTCGCAAATAACCCTCCCTCACGTCAAGTTCGTCACGGTGCAGGGGTTCGTCGCCATGATAAAGAGAGCGGACAGGATACTGATGTTCGGGAGCTCCTGATATGGTGAGCATCATCATAGAAATAACTCACCCTCCCTTCGGGCGCGAGAATACCTATGCAGCGCTATTCATCGCGTCCGCATCGGTAGCCCTGGGGATAGAGGTGACCATTGCCCTTACGGGGGAGGGTGTCTATAGCGGGCTGAAGGGGCAGACTGATCCACAGAAGAACATCAATATGCCCTCCACAGAGGGGCAGATCAAGGATTTCCTCTTCCTCGGAGGGACGGTCGTCGTGGACGAGCGGTCCATGGTTACTAGGGGCATAAGGGAGACCGAACTGAAAGAAGGGATCAAGGTGCTGGATCGCTCCGCGGTTGTGGACCTGATACTGGCAAAGGGGGAGCATGTGCTGGTCTTTTGAGGCGATGGAGATTGCCCGACGAAACCCTCGATTGCACGGGGCAGGTCTGCCCCCAGCCCCTCCTGGAGACTCTGAAGAGGTTGAGGAGTATGAAGCCGGGGCAGACGCTAGAGGTCTTTGGTGATTTTCCCCTCTCGAAGGAAGAGATACCAGCCGGGATGAAGGAGGCGGGTCAGGAAGTGCTCTCGGTCCAACAGTCTTGTGGGATATGGCACATTCTTATCAAGAAGACCAAATAATAGACTGCCCAGCTCAGGTCAGATAAAACGCGCATAATTTTTATCCCAAACCCAAAGTATTATTTTTCTTTAAAAAAGTAATAAATATATTTCGGACTGAAGCGTAATTACTAACCCGAGGAGGAGGCATCCCTTACCATTCCATAAAATCACATTCGACGCCATCGGAGGGATGGGTAGAGCCTGCATCTACAACCGTGGGTGCAACTTCCTCTGTAGGGGCTGTGCCTACAAACTAAAGCCACCCGCATTAGTAAAAGAGGAGCAGAAGAAAGAACTAGCACTTGAGGATATGGAATTGACTTTAAAGCGTCTTACACCGAAGAGGGTGCATTTCTTGGGGGGTGAGCCAACCACAAACCCGATGTTGCCTGAACTCGCCCGCTTTGCCCGCGAAGTATTAGGTTCAACGACGAAGATAGGTCACACCAACGGGTCGGGAAGAATTCCAGAAAATATCGACGAGGCGGCATTCAGTATTAAGGCATACACGAACAGCATTCATGAAGAGTATACGGGATTGCCAAATGGATCAGTCCTTAAGAATTTTGTGGAGGCATATGAAAGAGGGATCAAGGTATCCGCAAGCACGGTCTTGATCCCCAACATAGTGGATGTGAAAGAGGTGGAGAGGGTCGCAGAGTTCGTTGGAGGCGTGGATCGGGGCATCTGCTTTCACATCATAGCATACATCCCCGTTCCTAACCTATCTTATACGCAGCCCAGCATGAGAGAGTTAAGGGAGGCATGCTCAGCCGCAAGGAAGCATGTCGATGAGGTCACCTTTACCTATCATCCTGAGCGTAATATATTCCGAGAACCTTCGCGTTAATGAGATACGAGTTGATGGTGGACCGGGTGGGATTTGAACCCACGAACAGTGGAGATATCACCCGCGTATCTCCACTCTTTTTTTTAGTTAAATTTAAACCCCCAAAAAAAAATATCATGATAGATTATTTTGTTTAGGGTTATGAATTCATATAAAGGGAAAAATTTATTTGTAGCTTTTTTTGTCTGTGCTGTTTAATGGAGTCTGAATACAATGAGCGAATCCACAGAGTCATATTTCATCAGGTCAGACAGTCTTAAGATGCTGGTTTCGACCGCTGGGCAGTTGAGGTCCCATGCAGACGCGACCAGAGACGGAGATCTCCTCTCCGTGGCTTCCATGGTTCAGGACCTCGTTGGCGAGTCGTTTTTTTGGGTGGGTATTCCCAACGAGTCATACCCCTCTAGGTACTCCGGAAAGGAGCTGAATCTCGATAGCATGGGCGATAGGATCACCATTAGAACCGAGATGAAGACCGGGGACCTCGAGAGAGTCTTGGCTGCGGTGACCCAGGCGGCAAAGAGGCTGCGGGATGCCGGGGACAAGATAGCAGAGACCGCCGATCTGATAGTGTCCATCCTAACGGTCTTGAAGGGCGAGGAATACCGGGGAAAGACCCACCAGGTGGCGTCCTTCGACCCATTGGG
>CAZNTO010000053.1:0-5049 GCA_964576015.1 uncultured Nitrososphaerota archaeon | reverse complement strand
GTGGCGTGATGCTCGTTACACCATCACATCAACATGTTCAGGTGGTCTTTGTATGAAGTTATCCGGGGCCAAGGCGATAGTAGATTCTCTAAAGAAGGAGAAGGTAGAGGTAATATTCGGCATACCTGGCGGCTCCACGATACCGTTCTATGACGCAATTTACGAGAGCGATCTCAGGCACATCCTGGCGCGGCACGAGCAGTGCGCCGCACACATGGCAGACGGCTACGCCCGCGTCAAGGGCGTCCCCGGTGTCTGCACTGCAACAAGCGGTCCAGGCGCCACCAACCTTGTGACTGGTCTGGCGGTAGCATATATGGACAGCTCTCCTGTGGTGGCCATAACCGGGCAGGTGCCGAAACCCATGATAGGGAAGGACGCCTTCCAAGAGGCGGATATCGTAGGAATAACCAACCCTATAACCAAGTACGCCTTCCAGGTTACCTCTGCCTCCCAGATACCCGACACAATAAAGACCGCCTTCCTGCTCGCCTCCACGAACAGGGCGGGTCCGGTGCTCATCGACTTCCCAAAGGATGTATTCTACGAGGAGGTTGACATCGCAGCCGCGGAGAAGCTGAACATAAAGGGCTACACCGTTAGGTCTGGCGAGCCCCACCCGTATTCAATAAAAAAGGCGCTAGGACTGATAATCGGCTCGGAGCGGCCCATAATCCTGGCCGGCGGAGGGGTGATAGCCGCAAACGCCAGCGCGGAGCTGGTGAAACTGGCCGAGCTCATAATGGCACCTGTGGCCACCTCGCTCATGGGCAAGGGGGCCATCCCCGAGACGCATCCCCTCTCCATGGGCATGCTGGGCATGCATGGCAGGGGCGAGGCGAATATGACGGTGGAGGAGGCTGACCTGATAATAGCGGTGGGGATGAGGTTCAGCGACAGATCCACTGGCAGGCTTGAGGTGTTCGGAAAGAACGCGAAGATCATCCATATAGACATCGATCCGGCAGAGATAGGGAAGAACGTTAAGGTCGACATCCCGATAGTTGCGGATGCTAAGAAGACGCTCTCGACCCTGTTCCTCAAGCTCTCAGAGGTCGGCTCCAAGAGGGGAGAGAACGAATGGACCAAGAGGGTCCATGAGCTGAAGGATCAATTTTCCTCCAATTACGAGGAGCAGAAGGAGGGCCTGAGACCGGGCAGGCTGATGAAACTCCTCAGGAGCATCATTCCAGGGAACGCCATAGTCACTACTGGAGTGGGGCAGAACCAGATGTGGGCAGCCCTCCACTTCCAGGTGCTGCAGCCGAGAACCTTCATAACCTCTGGTGGTCTTGGTGCAATGGGCTTTGGTCTGCCCGCCTCCATAGGCGCCAAGGTCGCTTCCCCTGACAGGCCAGTCTTCAACATAGATGGGGACGGCAGCTTCATAATGACGGAGCAGGACCTCGCCACTGCGGTATCCGAGGGCATACCCACGGTTTCGATAATCATGAACAACAGGGTGCTGGGGATGGTGCGCCAGTGGCAGTGCATGTTCTGCAACAAGCGTTACTCCCACACAGACCTGGGCAAGGTTCCGGATTTCGTGAAGCTTGCAGAGGCCTACGGCGCAGAGGGGATACGGATAGGGTCATACAAGGAGTTCGAGTCAGCCATCAAGAGGAGCCTGAAGGCTGAGATGCCGGTCGTGGTGGACGTGCCCATATCGCCGGACGAGAAGGTGTATCCGATGGTTCCTCCGGGCAAGGGTCTCAAAGAGGTGGTATGGTATGGCTGAGGAGATGCACATAATAGCCGCCATGGTAGAGGACAGGCCAGGGGTTCTCTTCAAGGTCTCCTCCCTAATCAGGCGGAGGGGGTTCAACATAGATACGATAACGGTGGGGAGCACCGAGAAGGAAGGACTTTCCAGGATAACCATGACCATGAGGGGTGATGAGAGTGTAGTTGAGCAGCTGGTAAAGCAGCTCAGCAAGATACCAGATGTCGTAAAGATAACGGAGCTGAAGCCCACCGAGTCTGTCTACAGGGAGCTCGCGATGGTGAAGGTCCTTTCAATAGACCCAGCGAAGAAATCCGACATACTCAACTACATCAACATCTTCAGGGGCAGGGTCATAGATGCCTCGAAGGACTCGCTGGTCATAGAAATGGTGGGTAATACAAATAAGATCAACGCCTTCCTCGATCTGATGAAGGGGTTCGGCATCGTCGAGCTCGCAAGGACCGGGATAGTTGCCCTGGGAAGGGGCTCAAGGTCCACCACTGACTAAAACTGGGGCAATTCAGCTTCCGGTTGAGATCGGTGATTTTACTGCGGTGTTCTTATAAAGTGGTTCCATCTATTCTGTGGAAAGGTGTAACATATGGTAGTCATATACAAAGACAATGACGCTGATCTATCTGCCCTTAAAGGAAAAACTATAGCAGTAATAGGCTACGGCAGCCAGGGCAGACACCAGGCTCTTAACATGAAGGACAGTGGATTGAACGTTATCATTGGCCTGAGGAGGGGCAGCAACTCATGGAAGAGGGCCGAGGCAGACAACTTTAAGGTATTTGATGTTGCTAGCGCCTCCAAGCAGGCCGATTTTATAATTATACTCATCCCGGATGTCCAGCAGCCGGAGGTCTACAAGAAGGAGATCGCCCCACACCTCAAGAAGGGTAAGATTCTAGGGGTCTCCCATGGCTTCAACCTCCACTTCGAGCTAGTAAAGCCCCCCAAGGACATAGATGTTGTAATGGTGGCTCCCAAGAGCCCAGGCGTGAAGGTTAGGGAGGAGTTCCTGAAGGGCTATGGTGTGCCGGCGCTGGTTGCAGTGTACCAGGACGCCTCCAAGAATGCTTGGAAGGAGGTGCTCGCTTGGGCGAGGGCAATAGGTTCCACGAGGCCGGGGGTCCTCGAGACCACCTTCAAGGAGGAGACAGAGACCGACATCTTCGGCGAGCAGTGCGTCCTTGTGGGGGGTCTGATGGAGCTCATCAAGAGGGGCTTCGAGGTCCTCACCGAGGCAGGCTACCAGCCAGAGCTCGCCTACTTTGAGGTATGCAACGAGGCAAAGCTAATTATGGATCTCATCTGGGAGGGAGGCTTGGAGAAGATGCTCAAGGGCGTCAGCGATACAGCGAAGTACGGCGGCCTCGTCTACGGTCCCAAGGTTATCGACGAGGAGACAAAAGCCAAGATGAAGCTCGTTCTAGATAACATTGTAAGAGGCAACTTCGCGAAGGAGTGGATGAGCAGCCCGGAGGAGAGCAACAAGCGCCTGAAGGCACTTATGGAGGAGTCTTCAAAGCACCCCATCGAGAAAACTGGGAAGAAGGTCAGACACCTGATGGGGCAGGAGAAATAACCTCCTTCCTCTTCATTTCAGTCAGGAAGCCGACAGACCATAAGACCAAAAAAGTTATTAATCTTGCAGGCTAACCATCACTATCATCGAGGGGTAATAGATGGGGGATTATCAAATCGAAGTTCGTTGAGATCTATGACACGACCCTGCGCGATGGTGCGCAGTCAAAGGACGTGATATTCTCCCTCCAAGACAAGCTCAGAATAACAGCCAAGCTTGATGATTTCGGGATCACCTTCGTGGAGGGCGGGTGGCCCGGTTCAAACCCGAAGGATGAGGAGTACTTCAAGAGGGTGAAGGACCTTCCCCTCAAGAATACGGAGGTCGTAGCCTTCGGGAGCACTCGGAGGAGCGGCATAAGGAGCTCCGCCGACCAGAACCTGAACGCCCTGGTTAACAGCGGCGTCCGCACGGCCACCATATTCGGTAAGTCCTGGGATCTGCACGTCAAGACTGTCCTTAAAACCACCTTGGAATCAAACGCGGAGATGGTATACGACTCGGTGATGTACCTAAAGGACCACGGCCTGAAGGTAATATTTGATGCCGAGCACTTCTACGATGGCTTCAAGAACAATAAAGACTATGCCATGGGCATTGTGAAGACGGCAGTCGATGCCGGCGCTAAGACCGTCGTCCTCTGCGATACCAATGGAGGGACCCTCCCACATCTCTTCTCCGAGATCACGAAGGAGGCGGTCTCAGTCATCAAAGTTCCCTTGGGGGTTCATTGCCACAATGACTCGGGGGCGGGTGTGGCGAACTCCCTGATGGGCGTTCTCGCGGGGGCAAGGCATGTTCAGGGGACTATAAACGGCGTGGGCGAGAGGTGCGGGAATGCGGACCTTTGCCAGATAATACCTGCCCTTGAACTAAAGATGGGGATCAGGACCTCTCGATTGCCAAAGAGTCGGCTAAAATCCCTTAAACCCCTCTCCCTATACGTCTACGAGATGCTCCACATGCACCCCAATCTCTACCAGCCGTACGTTGGGGAGAACGCCTTCGCGCACAAGGGAGGGGTGCACGTGGACGCGGTCGTGAAGAACCGCTTGGCCTACGAGCACATCGATCCAGATCAGGTGGGCAACCTGCGATTTTTCTCCGTCTCCGAGCTCTCAGGGAAGGCGAACATACTCACCAAGGCAAAGGAGTTCGGTCTGAGGGTGGCTAAGGAGGACCCTGTCGTGACGAGGCTGCTGACCAGGATAAAGGAGATGGAATTTCAGGGTTACCAGCTCGAGGGTGCCGATGGCTCCCTATACCTCCTTATGGCAAAGGAACTGGGTGTGTATCGCAAGTTATTCTCTGTCCTGCAATGGAGAACGATAAGTGAGTCGAGGGACGGTGGCTTCGCGGCTGAGAGCTCCATAAAGATAAGGGTTGGCGAGAAGGAGATCTACGTCGTCTCTGAGGGCAACGGTCCGGTGAACGCTCAGGACAGGGCCCTCAGGAAGGCAATGGTCGAGTTCTTCCCAGAGATAGACAAGGTACAGCTGATAAACTACAAGGTCTCCATAGCCGAGGCTGCGGAGGGCACCGCCTCGTCCGTCAGGACATTCATCGAGTTCACGGACGGGGGGTCAAACTGGATAACGGTGGGCGTGTCCACGAACATCCTTGAGGCCAGCAAGCAGGGCATTATAGACGGCTACGACTACTACCTTCAGAGGGCGGGTATAGTCAAGAAAAGATGAGTAGTGGCAGGTCCCGCCCAAAATTCACCCTTTTC
>CAZNTO010000052.1:0-5134 GCA_964576015.1 uncultured Nitrososphaerota archaeon | reverse complement strand
GCGATAGCCACTATTAGCATTGCAAAACATGTATCGGCGTATGATATCGACTTAATACAAACGGCTACTACTGTAATCGGACTAATATCCATGTTCTTTGGAGGCTTACTTATGGATGATAAAGGCAGAAAGAAACTGTTGATCTTTTGCTATGCCTATCTAGGTTTGGAGTATGCAATGGTATCACTCTCCGGTGGCGAACTTATGGGGTATACCTTCCTTGACGGAATTGCATGGGGGATCCTAACCGTATATTTCTTTATGGTTCTGGCAGGCGACATTATATTTCCAAAAATGAGGGCTGTCTTCGTCTCGGTTATGATATCTTTATCAATAATCGGGCAATACTTAACGAAAATATTTTCTATGGAAATAGGCGTCGAAATCGATCAAATCTTTCCGCTGACCGTTCTCTTCCTCTTTATTGCTGCAGTTGTAGTTCTGATCCTGCCGGAGACACTCCCTGACAAATTTTTGCGTAAGAAGGAACTGCAGGATTATATACAAAAGGCCAAGAAAATAAGGGAGAAGCACCTTTAGCCTTGGTAACTATAAGACCTCAATTTTGGCGGCAATTTCCTCCAACATCTTCGTAAATGGATGGTCAGGGTGCTTTAAAACAAAGATCGAGGACCTCTTCATAGTCCCGACCTCGCAGAAGCACGGCAATACCCCAATAACTGTATCTTTATACTTCTCGGGTATTGCGTCTTGGATCTTTGACTTCTCATCAAACTTGATGGTACCATATCCAATCATTTTGTTTATTATGATGGCTGTCTTCTTCTCGAAGACGTCGTAAAGCTCCTCGATCATCCTAGTGGTTCCATTTACGTCAGAATCGTCCAAAGTTGAAACTACAACGGCAACATCTGCCGCCACAACAGCATTTATGGCCACATATTGAATTCCAGGACTTGTGTCGGCTATGACGATGTCGAAGGTCAGTTTGTCTAAGAGATCCTTCCTCATCTGAAGTAGCCTCTGGAGCGCCTCGATCTCCCATCTCTTGCCCTTTGAGATCATCTCCCGAATGGCATCAGTAGAGAATTCTGCGAAGCTGACGAAAAGCTTACCCCTGTTGTCTATCCTGTCAGAACAGTCCTCCAGACACTCGCTAATGTTTACACTCCCTTCGAGTACGTTATTTATCCAGCATTTCAGGGATCTCGGCTTAAATACCACATGCAGCGTGGGGGCCCTGAAGTCGAGATCCAAAAGAGCGACCTTCTTTCCCTGAATGGCGTAGAGCGTGGCAAGGTTGACGGCGAGGTAGCTCTTTCCAGTACCTCCCTTGAATGAGTGAATAGTAATGAACTTACCCATGGTTATAACCATCCAGTATGGAGAAATAAATTTGGTGCTTCCTTCGCATCTTCTTAACGTAGCCCATTCTAACGAGCTGGTTCAGATAGCCGCTCTCAATTGCCCTTGCTCGACTGGTAATATTCGCCACCTCGTCGGCCCTCCCGTCAATAACCTTGCTCAACGCAATCATCGTCTTCCTGAGATGATCTGGGAATCTCAGCAATACCGCTGCATCCAAACCACTCTCCTCAGTCCCTTTAATTTCAAAACGCTCTCGCGCAAGTTTGTCGAGAATCTCCTTTTGAAGAAAGACCATCTGCTCTAGGTATGTCTTCAGTGTGCTGAAATCTTGCTCAATTCTTGCCAATGTTTCCAACGTATCTTTTTCTGGTTTGCTCTCTAGTTTGCTCATCAAACACAGCTCTCTGTATTAGTGTTAAACAGTTAACTTATACATTCAATATAAGAATAAAAATCTTTCTATGAGGTAATCTTTTTTAATATACGTGTGGCATTAAGGGTTCATGTGATTCCGTATGGGCAAGATTAAAGTTGCCGTGGCCGGCGTGGGTAACTGTTGTTCGGCCCTCGTCCAGAGTATCATCTTTCATAAGGGTAATAATATTGGTCTTATACATCAAGAGGTTGGCGGGATGCGTCCGTCGGACATAGAGATCGTCGGGGCGGTCGATATTGATACAAGAAAGTTGGGGCAGGATCTCTCGGAGGCGATCTTCGCTCAACCTAACGTTGCCCTGAAGGTTTGCGACGTCCCCTCCTTGGGCGTTAAGGTTGTGAAGGGTCGGGTGCTCGACGGCGCCGATGGGGTCCTAAAGGACCTGATATCGGTGGACGATTCTCCTGAGGTAGACATCAGGAGGTACCTCCGTGATGTTGGGGCTGAGATCTTTGTGAATCTCCTCCCGACGGGTTGCCAGAGAGCGTCAGAGTTCTACACAGACGCCGCAATACACGGAGGATGCGCCTTCATAAACTGCACACCGTCAAAGATCGCCTCGGACAACCGCTGGGTTGAGGCCTTTGAGGACAAAAACCTTCCCTTGGTGGGGGACGACCTGATGAGCCAGATAGGCGGCACCGCCCTTCACATGGGGCTCTTAGACTTCCTCAGCAGGAGGGGGGTAAAGGTGGACAAGACCTACCAGCTGGACATTGGGGGGTCCATGGAGGCCTACGGCGTACTCGAGGACTTTAGGAGGGAGGAGAAGCGCAAGGTAAAATCGGAGACGATAAAGCACGTCCTTCCCGCGGAGTCTGAGATCGCGACCGGCACCTCCGACTACGTAAGCTTCATGAAGGATCGCAGGACCAGCTACTTCTACATCGAGGGGAGGAACACCCTTGGGACCGATGTCATCGTAGACATCTACTTCAGGACCTATGACGGCTCCAACGGTGCTGGGATGTTGCTGGATGTCCTGCGGGGGGTCAAGATGGCATTAGATAGGAGGGTGGGCGGTCAGTTGACGAGCATTTCTGCTTACGGCTTCAAGAACCCTCCAATACGCGCCTCCATCGCAGAGGCACAGCGCTGGTTCGAGGAGTTCGTATCGGGTTCGAGAAAACGTTAGTAAGCTTTATTTACTTCGGCTTTTTATCTCCTCTTTGCAGACTCAGCCCGTTGCCGAGTCGGACAAGTTAAAAGTTGGAGAAACAATGTCTGAGGTTAAGAAAGTTGAGGAACTGAATCCAGGCTCCAGAAGCGTGGATGTTTTAATAAAAGTTTTAGAAATAAACCCTGCTAGGGAAGTTACTACCAAGGATGGGTTATCCCACAACGTTGCGGATGCGCTCGTGGGGGACGAGACCGGCAGCATCATCCTCAGCCTCTGGGATAACGACATCCCGAGGGTGAAGGTAGACCAGACGATATCCATCAAGAACGGCTATGTCTCGCTCTTCAGGGGAACGATGCGGCTGAACATAGGCAAGTACGGAACGCTGGAGGAGACCACTGAGACGATCGCCAACGTAAACAGGGAGAACAACATCTCGAACCGGTCTTACGACCAGCAGATCCCAAAGTTCAGACCCCTCTACCATGATGATGACCGCGGAAGGTTCAGGCGAAGAAGGTAAACCGGTTCAGTAGAGCTCCCTACCGCCTTGCACTTGTTTCATTTTTATTAAGGTAAATTGTGTCAGGGATCAATCACACTACGATGATATACCATGCCAATAACCTACCATCCTGCAGAAGATGTCCAGTTACTTGTGAGGGAGGTCATTGAGAGGCTCTCCCTCGCTCACATCGATCCATACCGCGTCTATTGCTTTCGGAGCATGGGCTCGCGGTCTAGGAGGGGAATAGCGCGCTGCTACTCCCTCTCCAAGATATGGCAGAGGGCTCTCTCTGTTCCCTCATACTACATAATAGAAGTGATCTCTGAGAGGTACGATGGTCTCTCCGACGAAAACAAGCTGAAGGTGATCATCCACGAGCTACTCCATATTCCTAAGGCCTTTGGCGGTGGTCTCCGGCCTCATATCGGCTGCGTAACGAGAAGGGTTGTGGAAGAGAACTACTGCCGTTTCATCGCCTCAAAAAACACATCGACCAAAACCCCGTAATCGCCAGAACTGGGGAAACGACTTTTATGCTAATAAATGACCTTGGTTATGACGCCCATGCCCCTAGCCCTTCCTTCCCTGAATAGGAACTGGTCGCCCTCCCTGACGTAGATCGTGCTGAAGACGGCCTCTGCCCTTATAGTCGCCTTATCCCCCGTCCTCAGCGGTTCCTTGGAGGTCCAGATGAGCCTGCATGCCTCCTTTATCGAATGGATGTGGAAGATCGCCTCGTAGCCTACCCTTATGGTCGTAGGGTGATGGAGTATGAAAACCTCCGCCTCAAAGCCCCTTGCCGCCTTAGCCGGAAGCCCGTCACCCACCAGGGCCATGCCCTTCTCAACCTCCTCGTAGGAGACGTCGCTTATGGCGAAGGTGACACTCCTCCCGGCCTGTGCCTTTTCCACATACACCCCCCTCTTCGCATGAATGCTCTTGATCCTCGTTTCCCTGAACGTTCCATCCCCGAAGGGACCCATCCGCACCTTGTCGTTCGTCCTTATCCAGCCCTGTAGTACCAGCCCCGCTACCACCACTCCGACGCCTGGCACGTTGAACTTGTCGTCTATGTAGAGTAGGAATGGCTTGGTGAGCTCAGCGTCCCACTTGAGCCTGGGCGGCAGTAGGTTGAGGAACTTGCGTAATAGGTATAGCCCCTCACCGCTCCTGTTGGAGGCGACGAATATGGGTGCTACCCTTCCACTCCCCACGTTCCTCGCGGAGATTGCTACATCGTCCAGGTCATTGACCATGAGGGGTATCTTGTTGACACCGGGGGATTTGAGAAGGGTCATAAGGTCGTCAAATACGGCTGTGAATACCTCCTTCGGGGCAAGGTCTGTCTTGGTCACGACCACGAAGATAGGGATCTTGAAGCTCAGGGCTATTCCTAGGTGCTCCTTGGTCATAGTGGATACTCCGGCATTCCCAGCGACCACGAGCATGACATAGTCCGGGTTGTAGGAGAGGAGCCCCCTGACCGCCGTTCTGAGGTACCTCTCGTGCCCTCCGATGTCCACGAACGAGACCAGCTTGCAGCTGTTGAGGTAAACCTCTGCCTCGTCAAGCGGGGAGGGGAGCATATAGTTCACGACCGTCCCTTCCTCATCGAAGCCCATCACCCTCTCTGCAACGGAGGAGGTCCTCCTCATCACCACCTCGTGCTTGTACCTCGCGATTTTGCCCATGATCAACCCGTCGCCATCATCAAGCTCGCCGGCAACCAAAACGCCCACAG
>CAZNTO010000051.1:4004-5156 GCA_964576015.1 uncultured Nitrososphaerota archaeon | reverse complement strand
TGGTTCCGGTATTTCGTACTTTTTTCGTCCAACCCAAGATAATCAATCCATGGTTTTAATTCTTTTATAGATTGGTCAATGTTCTTAATGTAGTCAATGATTATCAATTCCTTGAAGTTTAATTCGCTCAACTTTTCGTCTATTTTTTGTTCGATTCTCTTGTTGTTAACCTCTTTTTCCAGCTCCATTTTTTGAGCCTCAGCATCCTGTATTAGCCTTTGGTTTTCCTTTATAGACAGCAATAGGGGATTTAGTTCCTCCTGTAGTTTCTGTTTTGAGGATTGTAACAATTCCACCGACTTTCTCTGGAATAATTGCCATAAACCCTTTTTGATGCGATCCTCCTCCTTCTGGAGGGAATTCATTTTTTCATCAATGAGCGTCTTTTTTTGTTCAAGCGCCTCATTTTGCTGCGCCAACACCTTGATTTTCTCATCCAGCTTTGCAATATCTTCCATAATTTGCCTTCCGTCAGGGAAGAGATCATTTATCTCGGTTTTAATCTGTAATAATTGCTTTTCCATAACCTCATGCTCTTTTTCTAATTTCTTTTTCTTGTTAACAGTGGAGGGGTCTATGATGCAGCCGGCAAGCGTTAAACATAGTTTATAGGAGAAATTTAGATCGATAACTGGGTCACTCCACCCATAAGTTATTGCGTCCTCAGGCCTACCTTTACACGAAAATGTCAAGATCTCATCCAGAGCATTATTTGTAAACTTTTGGTTGTTTATCTCATTTAATAAAGAGAGGTATTGTGTTATGGCCCTTGTCGGTATAGCTACTTTTTTGATATAATCTTCAAATTTACCCTCTTCCATTATCTGGGCATCGTTAATTTGATTTTCCCATTCTGTATGCTTATCCTCCAATCTAGGGTGGAGCGTCCACATATCCTGAACATAATGTAAAGCTATACCAAGATGTTCAAGCCAAGAGTCATCCTTCTCTATGAACTCTGCTCTTGCCCTTATTAGATGATATCTTATTTCGTCCTGCTTGTTTTCATGATGGGGAAAATCCTTCCAGCTGTCAGGTTTTATTGATCCTTTGACAAACAAAGCTATTTCATGCTTGTCTTCCATCTCAAGATCTGCTGCAATTTTCTTTGCAATTTTCTCATGTGTTTTTTGCAGCATTGCTCAATCCCTT
>CAZNTO010000051.1:0-3904 GCA_964576015.1 uncultured Nitrososphaerota archaeon | reverse complement strand
CAGACCGTTAAGGATAATAGTTACAAAATAAGATTGGGATAGATGTCGGTGGTACTGAGTGCTCAAAAATACCCGCTCTAAATTCGGGGATGGTCTCTCTAGACTCAGAGACATCTTCTCAAGAAGAGTGATAACCATCCTTGCAGTGTTCTTTATGATCTTCTTGACAAGCGGTGGCGTTTATTTGATCGTTATGCAGCCCGGGGCAATATTGTCCTCCTCCTCAGGAGGCACCAGCTTTATGGCGAGATCAACCACGAGCCAGACCTCCACGGAGTCCCTTGTGGCTATCTTCCTAACGATTGCTGGAATGGTAGGGTTTGTGTTGCTTGAGGGAGCCCTTAAAAAATCGTTCGACCTGCACGCCTCGAGGATGAAGTATTTGATGGCACTGGTGCTCATCATCTTATCCATAGGGCTGATGGAGTCCCTATTCTACATAAAGCTCCACTGAATGATATCAGCCGAAGGTTCGTGCCTACTCCTCCGCAGATTATGAGGTCAACCTACCATGGATGGGGCTTGAGTTTCAGCAGGTATGCCATGTAGTTTGTGAACAGGTGTATAGGCGGCGTAACCAGAATTATGAAGATGAATTGCTCGATCGTTACTAGATAAAGGGGGGAGACGAAAAGCAGGGCGCCCATTATGAAGTCCAGCTGATCAAGTACCGGGGCAGGACTCCCCCTCGGTATCCCGATCCGCCTTTTCACGAAGGCGCCTGCAAGGTCCCCCGCCAAGGCGCCCAAGGCAAGCAGGAATGAATGAAACGGGTAGCCAACCGCGGCACCTGCAAGGGTGCCAAAGAAGAGTCCAGAGATAAACCCCTCAAATGTCTTTCCATCGCCGAGGATCCTCCTCCCGTCGCTAAAGTTCTTCCCGAAGTCGATTGGGCGCCTCCCTTTGAGGAGGACGGGGATGGAGTTGGCTATGTATGCGGGCAGGATCAATATGAAGGAGGAAACAGCGATGGAGGCTAGATCCGCCATATTCAGACCTCGTTGGTTCCTACCAGACCTCTTGCTGACAGTTTTACTATTACCTCCCGATGGGGATCGGGCTTCATCAGCACAGCTTTTATGAGCCCTCCTTGAACCTTCTCTAGGCGCAGCACCCTGTCGGACCAGTATGTGAGTATGGATGAGGCCACCGGTTGAACCCCTTTTCCGTTCAGCTGGGCGGTGACCTCGCTTGTCATCATGACAGCCAGACCAGTTCTCCTGCATAAATCCTTGATCAGGGCCATCTCGCGGTTCAGGGACTTGTTTATGGAGATGTTCTCTTTGTGCTTCCCGAGTGCAGCTCGATAACAGGCCGTGATGGAGTCCATGACAAGCAATTCAGCCTTTGACTGCGTCTGCTGCTCGATATTTTCAACGAGCAGGTCCTGTTCCGCGAAGTCTTTGATCTCGACTATCCACATCAACTCGCTGAGGGTAGCCCATTTCTGACGGGCAATCTCCTTTAGGCGCTGCAGGGGGGCATGGCCCTCCGAGTAGATCATCATGGACCTGAGCCCATGGGAGGTAGCATTCACCATTGTCTGAAAGATCAAGGTGGTCTTTCCTGTCCCACGTTCTCCAAAGACAAGAAGAACCTCTCCAGACCTGAGGCCCCCGTCCAGCAGATCATCAAGCGGATCGCAGCCTGTGCCCAATTTTTTTATAGAGACCGCACCCAATATTACATGGCCTCCCATGGAGAGATAGGTCTTGAGATATTTAGGTATCGTTGTAGACAATATTAAGACTTCTTACGATGTGATAAGGGAATTGAAGAGGATGAAGATCCCTTTCACCCTCATAAAGGCTGGAGACCCTATACCAGACCACATATCGGCTCTGATACTGTGTGGAAGGGTTCCTGTACAGGGCTATAAGGCGGCGGTCAGTTATGATGGAAATGCCAGAAGGACCGTATTGAGGGCAATGAGCGCCTCGGCCGGCAGGGAGCGGTTTGGGGTGGTGGCGGTGGGCGTAGACCCCGGAGAGTGCACGGGCATGGCCATCATTGCGGATGGCGAGTTGTTGGAAGCCTACACCGTTAAGGGCTTATCGCTAAAGCAAGAGGTCCAAGAGGTCATAGAGAGCTTCCCTGCCGAAAGGTTCCTCTTTAGAATTGGCAAGGGGAGCATCTCTGAAGAGATAATAGCCCGATTACGAGGGGACCCCCGTGTAAGGCTGGAGTTTGTTGTGGAGACCAAAAGGAAGTTGCCACCCATATTTTTAAGAAAGGGGCTTAGAAAGGACGCAAAGTCAGCATTAATAATTGCTCTCAGCGGGAAGAACTATGGCAAGAGTGCCCAGGATCGTCGCGGCGTCGGGTTTGACCAAGCTTAGCGGCGGGAATTCAAGATTTGACCTCAAACTTGGTTTGATAGACCTCATTTCTGATTTTTAAGTTTTACACCGAAGGTTAGGGCGATTATGATGGCAAGGGCGCCAAAGGTTTGCGATAGAGTAAGAACATCTCCTAACAGCAGAGCCGAAAGAAACAGCCCGAAGAGGACCGTTATAAGAAACAGGATGGCTGCCTCCGATGCAGAAACGGCACCGAGTCCCTTAAGATATAACGATAGCGCAAGTATGGTGCACGGGATTCCCAAATAGAGTACAGAGGCCCATCCCACCAATCCTATAGAGAAATCATGAGGGGAGAGTCCTCCGAGGATAATTGCCGCTGGAGCAAGAAATACGGTTATCGAGATGATGACCGAAAGGGAATTTGCGAGGGAGACTGTATTCAGCTTCTTGTTTAGGACCGTGAAGAGCGCATAGCAGACTGAGGCCCCGAATAACATGAGATTACCGATTGCTTGGTAGAGGCCTAAATTCAGCTTGGGGCTAGCAACCAGAATCAGGCCTAGGAGGCCTATGACCATGGCTCCCTTTTGGTAATGGTTTAGGTGCTCCTTCAATATGATGAGGGCGAATACAGGAATGATTATCGGAGCTAGATTGGCGAGCAACGTAGCTTCAGATACGGTCGTTAGGTTCTGCCCGACGTATTGAAGGAGAAGGGCAAGCGCAAAGATGCCTCCGAAGAACCATGTCCATTTCCTACGGAGCTCCTTTAGCATACCCAGCCTCTTATTAAAAGGAAGGGCAAATGCTACAATCAGCGCCGAGGCCGTGACGTGCCTCAGAAAGACAAGATTGTATGGGTTGGTGTACTGGAGTCCTATCTGAGAGGCAACGAATACCGTCCCCCAGAAGAGGTCTGCGATTATGATGAGTAGAAGCCCCACAGTGTGACTCATCGGCTTCGGTGGCATGCCCTATAAATTTCAGGGGAGCCAAATAAGATTTCCATCAAGAGGGAGGCAGTTCCATGGCCCCGATCAACGCTCTGCCATGAAAGGGGGCGTGTAGAAGGCCGAGACCTAAGGTCAAAACATCCACTTCATTATTTTTCCAACTATTTGGAAACATACCCCAATGGCAGTATTTTGGGCATCTTCCATTCATCCCTAAGAATGCTGAACATCGCCGTGTCTCTCCAAACACCTCGGCTGAAGAAAGACTTCCTTATGATGCCTTCCTTTGTGAACCCGGTTTTCTCCAACACCCTCTGTGAAGCGATGTTGGCTACATGTGTCTCTGCCTGAATGCGAACTATGTTCTTGTGGAGGAAAAGGTAGTCAACCATTATCTGCACGGCCTCACTCCCATAACCTTTCCCCCGCTCCCCCCTGACAAGCATGTATCCGATGCCGACATTGTCTCCTACTTTGAAATGTGCTATGTACCCGATTTTGGTGCCATCCTTTTTAATGATAAAGAATGAATTTGTCTCACTCTTGCTGTCATATTGCTTCTCCAGTTCGGAGAGACTTTGCTGTTGGAATGGCTCAAACTCGCCAACGAAATCAACGTCATTGAACCACTCCTTCACGATAGGGAGG
>CAZNTO010000050.1:0-5653 GCA_964576015.1 uncultured Nitrososphaerota archaeon | reverse complement strand
CATGATGGCGACTGTGAGGGGAAGAAGAGGGCGATCGAGCTCATTGATGCCCACTTCTTCAAGAATCTGAAGGTCGACTTGGCGAATACTATCGTTGCCGTGACCTCTGACCATTCCACACCCTGCTCGCTCAAGGCGCACTCGGACGATCCGGTTCCGCTTATGGTTGTGGGGTGCGGGATAACTGGCGATGGGACCGAGGCATTCGGTGAGAGTTACTGCAGAAAAGGATCGCTTGGTATACTACTCGGCCGAGACGTTCTGAGGAAGGTAATGTCCATCTAAACATACATAGCAACCAGGGCGTTTTTAAAAAAAAGTCTCTATATGTGGTATACCAAAAAGAGTAAAACATGGCCGTGATCATTCCTTGAACGGTTCCGTTCTTGCCCTCTCCTTTGCTGCTGCGGTAGTGGTGCTCGGCTTCGGAATTATTATGCCATTTTTACCGGTCTACGCCCAGATACTTGGGGCCTCGACGGGTCTCGAAATAGGGCTGCTATCATCCGCCTTCCTGCTTACCAGGACCTTCCTTGCAACCTTCACAGGGTCCGCCTCAGACAGGTATGGGAGGAAGAAGATCATCATCATTGGCCTCCTAATCTATACCGTAGTTTCCATACTCTTTGGTCTCTCCCAGAGCTGGTTTGAGCTCCTCCTCTACAGGGCAGTGCAGGGGGTCGCATCAGCGATGGTATGGACCCCTGCAACAGCGCTGGTGGCCGATCTCACGCCTCCTGGCAGCCGGGGAACCGCTATGGGGCTCTACAACTCTATCTCAATGGGCGGCTGGGTCATTGGTCCCGCACTGGGAGGAGGGATCCAGTGGTATGCCAGAAATGTTATGATGATGCCCCTGACGGAGAGTTTTCGGATCCCATTCTACTTCTCCTCCCTCACCTCGCTCATCGCTATACTATTGGTCGCATTCCTCGTCAGGATGCCTGCAGACTATAAGCCCTATAAAAGACCCCTAACGAAGATATCCCTGAAGGGTGTAGACAAGAGGTTCAAAAGCACAATATACGCCATGTTCTTCCTGCTCTTCGCCTATGGGTTCGCCACCTCCTTCATAGAGCCGCTCCTCGTCTACTTTGTCCAGCATGAGTATGGCCTCTCTGCGGACGAGGTGACGTCCAGCATGGCGATAATATTCTCCGTATCTGGGATATTGATGCTCGCGATTCAGATATATGCTGGCAGGCTAGCAGACCGCTTCAGCAAGAAGAAGATCATAGCCATACCTACGGGATTGGCCCAGGTATTTACGATGCTTATGCCATTCTCAGGCAGCGTCACGAATATAGGAATAGTAATGACCGCGAGATCAGCGTTCTACGGGATGAGCTCGCCCGCGTACACCGCGCTGCAACAGGACCTATTACCGAGGAATATCAGGGGTGCCTTGACGGGAGTTTTCGATACTTTCTTTGGAATTGGTGGCTTCATAGGTCCGATAATAGGTTTCATGATGTACGACGGCATATCCCATAGCTCGCCGTTCATAGTAAGCGGGCTGCTCGGGATCGCGACCGTTATAATGATACTGCTCTTCGCGCATGAGCCGACCAAACAGGAGGCCCAAGATCTGGCTGAGCCAGTCTAGTTCTTGATTTGACTTAAATCTAGGCGCCGGTACTATTCTTAATGATGTCCTAATCTTACTGAATGGTGGTTTTCAAATGGAAGTATTCAAGGCAATCCAAAAAAGGCACTCGATAAGGGAGTACCTCCCCGATCAAGTACCAAGGGGTATACTAAAGCAGATATTGGAAGCAGGCCGTCTGGCCCCTTCCGCAGGCAACCTTCAGCCATGGCACTTCCTCGTTGTCACGGATCCTCAGAAAAGGAAGGAGCTCTCAGCTGGAAGGTTCGCTAAGTTCCTGACACAGTGCCCTGTCGTGATAGTAGGCTGTGGCAACAGGACGGTCTCTCCCAATTGGTGCGTTGTTGACACGACCATCGCCCTTGAGAATATGGTTCTGGCCGCCACTGGTAAAGGCATGGGCACATGCTGGATAGGCAGTTTTAACGAGGGAAGAGTCAAGGATCTCTTGAAGATCCCAAAAGACTTTACCGTTGTGGCAATGCTATCGATGGGTTACCCCCTGGATAGCATACAACTTTCTAAAAAAGCAGCATGGTTCGTCAGGCCAAGGAAAAAGATAGGGGAGATATTTAGCGCCGAAGAGTTTGGTATTCCCTTCTCATAGTGCTACTCGGGTACCTCAACTATTACGTCCTTTCCCTCGACCCTTACGGGGTAGGTCTTGAGATCCCTGATGTGCTTCACACCGAGCAATTGCTTTGGAAGGCTGTTCACCTTTCCCGTGGTGACATCGAAACTGGCATAATGATTGTCGCACCAGAGTATATTTCCCTGCAGCTTACCAGTGAAGAGAGGGTTGTTGAAGTGGCTGCAATAAGGCTCTATGCCATAGAGTTTCCCGTCCACATTCACTATGAGAACGCGTGCCTTCTTTGAGGCCCTGAAGCTCTTCTTTGCCCCGACAGGGAGGTCGTCTATTGTGGCTACCTTTACGCTGGGCATGATAATTCCTCAATCCTATTATCGATCATTCAGGTTATATAAACGATGAGCGCAACATAAATCCGTATTCAGTCTTTTTTAGAGCTGAAGTTAATCCCTCCAGCCTTGCACAGCGCAAAAGCCGCCTTGAACCTTTGCACGACCCACTCCTCCTTACCCTTGTCTGGAACAATCCCCTTTAAGTCATACATGATATCGTTGAGTCGGCCCAGCACGTCCCCATTAACTCTTCCGCTGAGGATCGCCTCGTAATGGGGGATGAGGTCCTTTGAGTGACCCTTGAGGATCCCATCGCGCGCTCTGTCCATGAAAAAGGCAAAGGACGCATCCCTAAGGTATTTTTGAGCCACGCCGAGGTTGGTTTCAGGTGTAATCTTGGTCAGCCTATCTCTCACGTATGCCATCATGTCAAAGGAGGTCACGCCTTTGAAGGAGGATGGCAGGGCAGAAGATTGGTACTTAACACAATCCCTCTCACCCTTACCCAATTCATCACCAATGATCGAGTCGGGGATCTTCGTTGTAGGGCAGAGTACAGAACCACAGTCCCCGGCACACTCTATTGCTGGCGCACCGCTGCTTGGGCAGAATCGGCCTGACAAAGTATCAGTTAACCGCTCCCCACAGCAGGCGGACGAACCGGCTCAGCTGCCAAAAGAGATCGTGCCTGTCAAGCGTAAGCCTCACGAAGACCTCGCCATTCGAGAAGCCCTCAACTGACCTCCCCTCCAGCTCGAGCCTTGCTATTCCCAGATAGGTGGAAAATCCGAGGCCAGGTATGTATAGGTAGAATATCTTGTCTGCTGTGACCATATCGAAGAATCCATACTTCTGGTACTCCATCGCAGCAAGGACTAGATACATGGCTATGCGCTTTGGATCTGTGGCGCAGGGGGCGATGAGGTTTATTCCCGGCTTTGAAAACATGTTGTAAAAAACCGGTGGACTTTGCGGGAAGTCCTCCTCCCTGAGCAACCCTGACCTGAAGTAGATGCAGTGCGAGAGGCTCATCTCATCGTAGGAGTACTTTCGCAGTGCTGTTATGCACGATGAATTGCCGCAGTAGCCGCAGTCTGCCTTCGGGAACTTTTTATAGTTATTTGAAAAGGTGAGCATGTCGACCATGCATACCTTTCTGTTTTGTTCTTAAAAGCCTGTTGTGTTTGACCTGAGCCTGCAATAACATTATATGGTTTTAAAATAATCTTGGTGGGAAGTGGTTGAAATGGAGGCAGTTGGAATCCTCGCTGCCGGGATAGCGCTTGGGTTATCCATAGCCGCCCCTCCCGGTCCAGTCAACGCGATAATAGCGGTGCAGTCTGTTTCCAGGTCTGCCACCAAGGGCTTCATGGTAGGGCTTGGTGCCATGACCGCAGACGCCATCTTTCTGGTGATCACATACTACCTCAGTGGGCTCATCGTGATCGATGACAATATCCGTGGGGCGCTCTCGGTGGTTAGCTGCCTGCTCATGGCATACCTCGCCTTCATTACCTTCAAGTCATCACGGGATGCGGATAGCATGATAGGTAAAGGAGACAGGAATGTTCACCTCTCCTACTTCACCGGTCTCTCTATAGGACTCACGAACCCATTTCAGATCACGTGGTGGATAAGCGTCGGTCTCTCCCTCATATCGAGCATTGGGCTTGTGATAATCGCCGGATTCTTCACTGGCATCATCCTATGGATAACGCTCTTTCCAACTGTCATGCATTGGGCTACCAACCGAATTCCGCAACTGTACCGGGTCGTGGTCTACATATCCTCGGCACTTCTGGCTGCCTTCTCCTTGTGGTTCCTGTACACTGCGTTAACGCTACTCATTAAACCGTTCGGCTGAAAGGATACCCGATAAATGAGTTCTAGGCTGGTACACCGCCACAGAACCTGATAATCTGCTGAACACATTCCCTTTTCGAATACTCAAGGCGATCCTCTTCAACGCCCGGTACGCCACAGAAGAGGAGTACCGTACCTTTGGTATCGAGGGCGATCTTGGTTCTCTCCGCATCTCTGTACGGATATATGGCGGTTAGCCCCTCGTCATCCTCTATCACTATTTCGATCCCCTTCAGCTCAGTGGGCACCTCCATGCCTATACCGAGGAATCTCTCATTCGGTTTCGCGAACCTCATCCTCATCGATCCCCTCAGCCTGTCGAGATCGAACGCCGCTATGGGCACGCCTGATCTGATCGATGCTATGTTGTAGGCATCGACAAGGGTATTTATGGTAGGCAGTGGCTTTCCTAAAAGGATCCTGCGTATAAGCGCCTCGCTGGCGGGCCTGTTTTTCGTGGGGTCTGTTCCCACCCGCCAGAAGAAATCCCTGTACGCCCTCATGGGTTGCTGGTCCTTAAGGGTCTCAAGGCTGAATTTGGATCGGATCTCAGTTGAAACTTCATCCTTCAATCTCTGAAGGGATTGGTCTGACTCCCTGACCTTTACGTTCTTAATCGAGCAGTCCAGCACCTTCAGTCCCGGGAAGGCTTTGGCGATCGGCTCCTCAAAATGTAGCATAATGATAAATGAAGGGCTCGGATACTTTTATCCGTTTCATATGGGAGAATGGCACAGATGATGGTTCTTTACTTCGACGGTCTTTGCGAGCCGAAGAACCCCGGCGGGGTTGCCACATACGGGTATGTTTTATACCACAATGATCTAAAATTTCGCGAAGAGTTCGGGGTTGTAGGTGCTGGCATGTTCGGTGATGACGTCTCGAACAATGTCGCAGAGTACACCGCGATGATACGCGGGATGGCTTGCCTCCTGCATACTGGATATAGGGGACAGCTCAGCGTCCGGGGGGATAGCCAGCTTACGATAAAGCAGATGCGGGGGGAGTACAAGGTGAGGGCGCGCCGACTTATCTCGCTCCACGCGAAGGCCGTAAAGCTGAAGGGGGACTTCGAAGCCGTAACATTCGAGTGGATCCCGAGGGAGGAGAATGAGGAGGCCGACCTCCTGAGCAGGAAGGCCTTCGACGAGTTTCTCTCGAAAAACTACCGCGAGTATAAAGAACACTACTCTAGAGCGCGCAAAAAAGGGTAATCGGATCGGTGATGAAAACGGATCTTCTCTCAGAAGAGACGCTTGA
>CAZNTO010000049.1:4772-5919 GCA_964576015.1 uncultured Nitrososphaerota archaeon | reverse complement strand
CATTTAGTAGATATTTTTACCCCACAACTAGAACAATAAGCATCCCAACTAGCACCTAAAAGAATTGTACCAATGGTTGCACCGCATTTAGGACATTTAGACCTTTTCATTTGACCCCCTCTATGTAATTGGCTTTTTTAATTAATATAATTATTGTAGATCATCCGACGATTATTTACAACCTCTATCATCCGACGCAGAGTACACAGAACCTAACTGAAAATTAGAAACATTTTAGAATCCTTGAGGGCGTAGTGGAGGACCTGAAGAAGATAGTGAATGCTTGAGATGAACGAGAGGAACAGAATCAACATTTGAGTCTTCTTTTTGTCAAGAGGTTAGGGCTTTAATAGAGACGTATGGTACAGAGGTTGTGGAGATAGCACTCAGGAAGAGGAGGTAGCGAAGATGAAGGCAAAGAGGAAGGCGAAGATGACGAGGAAGCAGGCAAAGAGGAAGAGGAAGAAGAGGGCAAGGGAGAAGTCGAAGAAGAGGGTACTCAGTAAGAAGATGGTAGAGCAGATAAAGGAGAAGAACCTTGAAAAGGCGTAACAAATTTGATGGTGCCGCATGTCCTTTAATCATTACTTAATTTTCGGCTCTTGACCTATTTTCCAGAGATTAGTGATAAGAAGCGTATGAGATGTCCAATGTTGCCAGCTTCCAAAATGAATGGCGAATTTCCCTCTGTGCTTAGAACTAGTCCTGTAACCAAGTCCTCTGCCTTTATCCTCTCAAGGACCTTCCTCGACTCCTCAGCAGCCTCCTCGCGCAGAGGGATTTGAAAGTTCCCCAAAACACACATGAAGCCCTTCAGCTCCTCCGCAGCCTTCAGAAGCTCAGTCTCTTGGCCTATGTGAATCATGGAGGTTCTTGGGGGCAACTCCTTTAGAAACTTGTAATCGTCAATGGGATCGTCGAATTGCAGGATGGGTGTGATGCCCCTACCTATAAGACCCTTAATCATTGCCTTCGCGGGCGGCCAAACGTACCTTTCAAAGTAATACTTTCCCACCGTACTCGGGCTGGAGTAGGCAAAGGATACACATGCCCTCAGGACTGTTGTCTCCCTGGCGATCTCTGCCAGAAACTCTGGATATCGCTCGGCTATGTCCATGGAGACGCGAAGAAACCTATCGGACTCCCT
>CAZNTO010000049.1:0-4672 GCA_964576015.1 uncultured Nitrososphaerota archaeon | reverse complement strand
CTTCGAATCAGGTCCCCATTCCCTGAAACCAGCTTTTCAAAGGCATCGCGTTTGGCTGTAATAACGGGGGCGATCGTTAGCCGGTCCACCTTTTCCAAACGTACGGCCTGCTCAATCCTGCCCAATTCAACTCACCCTATAATATTGAAGCCTACCAATACCGCCCCTAATTTTTTATTTAAGACATCCACTCCCTGGCAGCTAAGCCACTCCTTCAGAAATACGTCGGTGTTGGTGGATGGCATGGCAAGCACGAGCCCATAAACGTTCTTGATATCCTTGAGCCCGACACTCATGGGAGGAATAATGATCTTTATCTCACCGGAGAGGGCTTTTCTTAAGCTGTCCCTCGGCAACTTGTTCTTGTAGATTACGAAGCTGTCGCCCAGAACCATGTTATTGCTGTCGCTGGCCAGCTCCTTCAATCTGCTCTTGTCTTTAATCTCCTCGCCAACGGTCTCGCCAAAGCAGATCAGCTCTACCGGCTCTGGCGGATAAGTGTAATGTTCATTGGTCAGTATGCTGATAATGAAGTCCCTCTTGAGGACCTCCCTTAGACCGGCGTTGTATTTGGCGAAAAAACCTTTCGCATCGCACTCCTCTGCTTGCTCTCTGGCCAAGATCTCCTTCCTTAGATCTTGAGGGAGAAGTATCGCGTCAACTATCCCTGGCATGTCCATCAATTTTTCCATAAGATCTGCGATTGTGGACTCGTAGGACGACATTTGCGTTCAACTTTTTTAAAGACTTCTGCATATATAACTGTAAATATTAGCGATGTTATGGTAGATTTTAATACAGGTCATTTTCACAAAAATTAGGAGTGGCGAGAACCTTGTATGGTATTGCTATAGACATAGGCACCAGTGGGATAAGAGTTCAGGCAATGGATTTATCCAGCTCCGAGGTGCAGGCGACAGCCATAACCCTGAGACACCCCCTACCAGGGGCGAATGTCATCGACCACCTACACTTCGCCATCGAGGTGGGTACGCCCGTGGCTCACAAGCTGATCATCGACACCATAAACGCCCTACTCGACCTCACCGGTATAGACCTCTCCAAGGTGGAACGCGTGGCTGTAAGTGGCAACCCGACCCAACTTTCCCTCTTCCAGAATATTGAGATAAGAGACCTTGCATACTGGGGCGAGCACGCAATGACCGATTTTGGCATAAAGCCCCCTGAGAGGAACGCCGTCGTGGTCAAGGCCGGCGATGTGGCCCTTAAGGTGAATCCTGAAGCGGATGTGTACATCCCACCGGGCGTCAAACATGAAATTGGCGCGGACGCACTTGCCATGCTCGTGAAATCAGGGGTGCTGGACAAGAGGGGTATATCCCTAGTGACAGATTTTGGGACCAACGCGGAGATCGCACTGGTCATAAACGGCGAGGTCTATACATGTTCGGCCGCCGCCGGACCGGCGATAGAGGGGCAGAGGATCGAAAAGGGCATGTTGGCCTCGCCAGGAGCCATATGCGATCTTAACGAGGCGACGGGCGGCTGGCGCAGCACTGTTCTGGACGACCAGCTTCTCGCCAAGGATGGCAATATCATTCATCCCTCGAGCGGTGCGGTCATTTCCAAGGGTCCCATGGATGGGAAAGCCATCGGCATCACCGGAACTGGCGTCATAGCCCTCATCTCCTTGGGTCTGAGATCTGGCCTAATAAAACTGCCCAATATTGTAACCGATGACAAGCGGCTTCATGTGCAGGACGGGACATACTTCACGAAAAGGGATCTTGTGGAGGCAGGTAAGGCAATAGGAGCCTTTCGGGCAGGACACATATCCCTGTGCGAGGAGGCTGGCATAACGATGTTCGACATAGAAACATCTTACATGGCTGGCGCATCCGGATTCTACGTGGATGCCTTGAAGTCGACTGAGGTTGGCCAGATACCGGCCTGTTCCAAGAAGGTATTCCAGATAGGAAACACCTCGCTGGGGATGGCCAAGGACATCGTGCTCAAGCCAGGTCTTTTGGACGAGCTTCAGAGAATGGCCGACAGCATTCGCGGGCGTCACATAATGCTCGCCACCTCCAAGGTGTTTGAGAAGGTGTACACCCTCGAGCTGGCATATTGGGATGAGGGGATGCCCATTTCAATCTATAATGAGTACCTTAGGCGATACGGCTACGCGCCCCTTCCTCCGAGGTCAAAGAGCGTCGAGATCAAAAGGATCTTCTCAAGGGATATCCCTGAGCTCGGCAAGCAGGGTCTGAAGGTTCTTAAAGAAATTGGAATGGTTCTTAGCGCCGAGTTCGAGGACTGCACCGGCTGTGGTAGCTGCCTAGAAAGCTGTAATGAGCGGGCCATAAGCATTGAAAATGTCGGAGACCATTACAAAGTGGTGATAAGATCCGACATGTGCGACGGTATGGCGTGTCTCAGATGCCAGCAATCATGCCCGCAAAGTGTATTCAAGTTCCAAAAACTTTTACACTAAGCTATAGAAATAATCGCCGTCATTTCAAATAAATCCACAATCATTGGAGATGAACTTATATCTTCATCAATAGCAGTAATTAATGGTGTTGATTATGGCAATAGACCCTATTTGCAAGATGCAGGTGGACGAAAAGACCGCTAAGTACAAGTCCGTGTACAAGGGAAAGACCTACTACTTCTGCTCCCCTGGCTGCAAGAAGGAGTTCGAGTCCAACCCCGAGAAGTACGCATAATCGACTAGAATGCTCTTCCTCAACAGCGATAAGCAGCGTGATGTGAAGACTCAGGGCGTTAGGCTGGCTATATTGTATTTGTAACATTGTCTGAAACGTTTGGAAGGTTCTCTGTTCGGCAAGGAGACCCTCAGATCGAACTTCCCCCCTTGAAAGAGATCTATGACAAATGATTTATTATGCAGAATAAATCCTCATTTAATAGTGATTATGTGAAGACTTCAACGATTGTAAAGAGTCTAAACGTTTTGATCATCATCGCAATCATCATAGCAATCAGCACTGTAGCCGCAGTCGCTATAACCATCGTTCAGTCAGCACCTTCCATCTCCCTTGGACAGGTCTTACCCACTTCTACAGGTAACATTACCAGGGCCGACATCCCTGTGACGATAAGCAACCGCGGTTATCTCGCCTTTGCCGATATCAATGCGATGCTATCCCTAAAGAACAGCAACGGCACTATGCTGGGGGAGGGATCCGGCGGGCCCCTCACGATACCTGCCGGCTCGACCAGAACATTCGTGATAACGATAACGATAGATACTGCAAATATCCCCCAGGAGCTATTGCAGGACTTAATGACTAATAACCAGAATCTGACCGTCAACGCCTCCTTTGGAGGGACGATCCCACCCATGGTTCACTTCGCAGTTTCAGCCTCAGGGAATTTATACTGGGGTGCCCCCATAACGGACCTGACCGCGGGCACTCTGCAAGCCAGCGTATACAACGCAACACATGCCCGCGTAACGTTGCCGTTCAGCTTTAAGGACAACTCTGCCTACCTCCCGGTGCAAGGGACCCTCACCAGCACGATCCTGCTGACCAACGGAACCGAGGTCGGGGTGCAGGATGCCTATACACTGAACGTCTCCCCAGGAGCCACGCTCTCAGACAATCTAATTGGCTACATGAAGAATGAGGTAGTTCGCCAGTCCTCGTACACACTCAGACTAACATTCCAGACAAGCTACGGCTCCGTTATTAAAGAGATGACCCTGCATGCCTAAAATCCTCGATCTTGAGCTGAAAGCATCGTCCCTCGCGCTGAGAGTCATCGTCAGCATCATAGCAGCGGCTATCATGTTCTTCGTACTCTACTATCTCCCTGCAAACCTCCTAAGCTTTCTGAGCCAATTTGTGCCCGCCCAGGCTCTACCTCCCCCATCAACCTTAAACCCTCTTCTCTCTAGCATAATAGATCCCACGCTCCCGATGATCGGACTCCTATTAACGGTTCTTGTCTTCCTGGAATACCTGCTGAGAGGCTCGAAGGCATACGGGCCGATCCTTATACTGACGAGCCTTAGCTTCATCGCATACCTCTATCTGTTCTTCAATGGCGGGACAATGATCATAACTCTGCCTGCAAACCTATTAATGGGAATCTCGGTGGACATTGCCCTAGATCTCACCGTCATAATGCTTCTCTTGATGTTACCGTCGATCCTGAATATAATAAAGGGCATAGTGCTAATGACCAAGAAGAGCAGTCCATAAAAGGTATGTTTTGGCCGATAATAGAAACCCCCACTCTCTGGAGCGAAATTATTTCTCCAGTAGAAATCAGCTCCATCAACCATGTGATTTTCGATGAACTTCAAAGCGGTTATATCCCGTAAGTAATACTATTCTATAGTTGATTCCGTTTTCATAGGATCAGGGTTCTGCGATGGATCGTTGGTACTCCTCTCTCCTGCCCAAGGAACTGCTCTCGGGGGCAGAAGTCCGGGTTAGATCCAGGCACAGTTCACTCTGTATACTGTGCCGGGGAGGAAGGCACCTCTGCGGAAAGTTGGCATGCCCGATAGAGCTTAAGGCAAGGGCTTACACCAAGAACCTCAACGTCATAAATACGAAGGAGTTCGTCGGCTCTTCCCCGCCCTCCGTCTTTGTTGGAAGGTTCGGATACCCCTATGTCTTTGCAGGTCCAATGGTTCCCCCCTTCCTTGGGGACACTGAGATAATGGACATACCGG
>CAZNTO010000048.1:0-6134 GCA_964576015.1 uncultured Nitrososphaerota archaeon | reverse complement strand
GGGACTTCAAGGTCTGGCTCATGGCCGAGATACCATCCATAATATTCATGGCGGATGAGTTCTCCAAGCTCTGTGATGGCTTCAGCGTGGGCAGCAACGACTTGACCCAGCTGACGCTCGGGGTGGACAGGGACTCGCCCATACTGCCTGCACAGGACCCGAGGTACTTCGACGAGAGGGACCCTGCGGTCCTGAGGTCCATCGCCCACCTGATAAGGGTGGCGCACAGGAACGGCGCGACGGTCAGCATATGCGGGCAGGGGCCCAGCGTCTACCCTGAGCTCTCGGAGTTCCTCGTCAGGCGAGGCATAGACAGTGTGAGCGTGAACCCAGACATGGTCGCCTGGACAAGGAAGATCGTGGCAGGGGTGGAGCGCAAGGTGATAATGGAGCGGACCCTGAAGGAGCAGAAGGAAGGGGGGTCCGGGCTGGAGCTGGACTAGCACCTTAAAATGCTAATAGGTGGTCAAGCGGATGACAGGTAAGTGGTATGAGGAGTACTTCAATGAGCTCGGCGAGAAATACGACAAGGAGCCCTTCACCCGGGGAACGAAGGGCGAGGCGGACTTTATAGAGCAGGAGCTAAACCACGACAGGTCAAGGAGGATACTTGATGTTGGCTGCGGAACTGGCAGGCACTCCCTCGAGCTCGCCCGGAGGGGATACTCGGTTGTGGGGGTCGATCTCTCGAAGGTCTTCATTGAAAGAGCGAGGAGGCTTGCAGAGGAGGCAAGCCTCGATACCGTAACCTTCGTCCATGGGGACGCGCGGGACATTAGGTACAGCCAGGAGTTCGACATGGTCCTGTCCATCTGCGAGGGCGCCTTCTCCCTCATGGAGACAGATGCCATGAACTACAGGATCCTCGACGGAATCCATAGGGCCCTAAGGGAAGGGGGAAAGTTCATTCTTACCACTCTGCACACCGCATACGCCTTGACTCACCAGCTCGGCGGGGAGTTCGACATTGTCACTTCGAGGGAAAAATACACCATACAGACCACAGATGATCAGGGGAACGCGAAAAAGTTCGTCTGCGAGGACCGTTACTACATCTGCTCCGAGGTGAACTGGCTTCTGAAGACCGTGGGCTTCAGGAAGACCGAGTTCTTCGGCTGCAAGCTCGGTGCCTTCAGCCGGGAGCTTAAGCCCTCAAAGGACGATTTCGAGATACTCGTCGTGGCGGAAAAATGAGGATGCAGGAAGACCCGATATCTGTCAGCACCTGCCCTCAATAGCCAGTGAAATTTTCTGTTTTTATCCTACCGCCGGGTAGATTCAGTGTTTTAAGGCAATTCACGCCGTCCTCTACAAGGGCGGGCGGACCGCAGACATAGAAGACCCGCTCGGTATAGTCTGGTACTTCTTCGATTATCATCCCAGAGTCTATGTGACCATACCTCCCCTTCCAGCTATCGCCCCCTCGTGAGAGAGTATGGACCACCCTGAGGTTCTTATTAGCCCTCTCAATCAAATCGAGCTCATCCCTGAATACTATACTGTCCTCGCTCCTGTTGCCATATAACAGGGTGATCTGTGTTTGAATCTCCTTGTCTGCGCAGTACCTTATCATGCTCCTGAGGGGCGTTATCCCTATTCCGCCGGTGATCATTCCTACCTTCGGGTGCTCCCCCTTGAAGGTGAAACTCCCGTTTGGACCATTAAGGTGCAGCCGGTCGCCAGCCTTTAGTCCGTCAAGGGCTACAGAAAACTCGTGGTCTGTTATCCTCTTAGTGAACTCCAGAAACCCCTCTGTGGGGCTGCTAGAGATCGTCAGGTGCTTCGTCCTCTTTTCGCCATTTGCAACGACAGTTACGAGGATGTACTGCCCCGGGTCGTACTCAAAGCCATCCGGCCTCCTAAACCGGAAGCTCTTCACATCGGCCGTCCGCCTAATTATCTCCTGCAGGCTGGCTTCAAATTCGAGTGGTTGCACCCATACCACCCCTATACTGTTTTCCCGATGGTCCAACCCTCCGGATACCTTTTATTAAGTATTTCATATGCCATTTGATTTACGAAAGTTTTGAAGTCCTTTTTATACCCGTTTTTTCTACAAGATGATTGTAAAATACAACCGCGGTCCTGTCCTTCATGCCTTGAAAAATCGATATTGGATTCGTTTCCAGTGTAGTCAGTTTATTGTTGAGCAAAGTAACTTCGGCCCGCAGTTTAGTGATCTCCCCCTCAAGAAGAGACAACACCTCTTCGGGACTCTTCACTTGGTACTTTATCATATAGTGGTAAAAACGTCTATAAATTTCGAGCGCCTTATCCAATGCCTTTTCTGGTGTGGGAGAATCGGAAATTCCCATTAGGTCGTAAACAACTTTAAGCCAAAGGGGTCGACCAACTGGCGAACTAATTTCCCTGGGCTTTTCCTTCACCTCAGCCCTTATCTTGCTTACCGTTTGCCTAGTTATACCCAACTCCTCAGAGATCTCCGCATCGAGATACCCTTCATTAATCATCTCCGATGCTTTCTTATGCACCTTTTCTCGAAGTTTTGGCATTTTTCCACCATCATATCTTCATTATCCTTACCATTTCTTATACAGCATAAAGACGTTAAGAACCTATAAAAAACCTTTTTTATTAACCTTATACTGACATAAAATAACATTTTAAGGAAGCTATTAAATGGTGTAAAAAAGAGACTTGCTAATCCCAGTATTGAGATGTAAAATCAGCACAGTGCGTTTTTCGCGTTTAAATTAACTTTTATTGATTGTATGTAAAGGCTGCAGAACTGATACCGGGTTATGCCAGTTCTCAGAGTACCTAGCCATGTGCCACTGTATTCCCCCTGCCGATAACAATAATATCTCCCGTATCCCATATCAAGATAGGTGTTATGAATGGACAAGACTGAAGTACTGATTGTTGGGGGAAGTGCAGCAGGAATACCCGCAGGCATAACCGCGAGGCGGCAATACCCGCAGGCCAAGATTACCCTCGTCCGGAGGGAGAAGCAGGCACTAATACCATGTGGCATCCCGTACATCTTCGGAACAGTGGGCTCCCCGGAGAAGAACCTACTCGCCGATGCAATGCTCTCCAAGAACAACATCGATCTCATCATTGACGAGGTCACATCAATAGACAGGTCAGGCAAGAGCGTTTCTACCTCGGGCGGCAGGACGATTGGCTACGAAAGGCTGATACTGGCAACAGGCTCCTCGCCGATCATGCCACAGATACCCGGCGTCGGGCTGAGGAACGTCTTCAAGGCTTGGAAGGATGTCGAGTACCTGAACGGCCTTATTAAGGCGCTGGAGGGCGCTAAGGATGTGGTCGTTATCGGCGGTGGCTTCATCGGCGTCGAGTTCGCCGACGAGTTCAGGAAAAGGGGCCTGAACGTTACTATCGTCGAGATGCTGCCACACTGCCTGCAGCTTGTCTACGAGGATGAGTTCTGCAGCCTCTCGGAGAAGAAGCTCTCGGAAAGGGGGGTGAATATCAAGGCAGACAGCACCGCACAGGCCATCCTAGGCAGCGAGAAGGTCGAAGGGGTGCGGCTCCGCAGCGGCGAGGAACTGAGGGCCGACCTAGTGTTCCTCGGGATAGGGGTCACGCCGAACACCAAGCTGGCTGAGGGGGCCGGCCTGAGGATGGGCCCGCAGAAGGCCATATGGGTCGACGAGTACATGAGGACGAGCGACGAGGCCATATTCGCCATAGGGGACTGCGCAGAGAAGGTATCCTTCTTCACAAAGCAGCCGATTACCTGGATGCTCGCCTCCGTTGCAACAAGGGAAGCCAGGATCGCCGGCGCAAACCTCTTCCAGCTGAGAAGGAGGAACGAGGGCGTCATAGGCACCTTCATGTCCACCATCGGCGACTCCGCGACATGCGAGGTGGGGCTCACGGAAAGGGCAGCGAAGGGGGTTGGCTACGATCCTGTCATAGGCACAGCGGCGGCACCTGACAAACATCCAGGCTCGATGCCAAACGCCTTGGAACTAAGGGTCAAGCTCGTATTCGACAAGGGGACGGGCGTACTGTTGGGCGGGCAGGTCTCTGGTGGTTTGACGAGCGGCGAGCTGGTCAACATACTGGCTACAATGATCCAGAAGAGGATGACAACGAATGAGATCGCAACCTTCCAATTGGGCACCCATCCAACCCTCACAAGCTCACCGATAGTCTATCAGATCGTGAACGCTGCCGAGGATGCCGAGGGCAAACGCGGTAAGTAGGCCCACGAATGAGGAGTAAAGTCGGAACTATCGATGGGCAAACTCCCTTTTTTTCTTTTTTTTAGGAAGTTATTAAATACATTACGATTTGGGGATGGGCTTTTTGTTGAAGGCAAATTGTTGCCTTCTCTCTAGACCTTAAATTTGGCATCTTTCTAGCTATCCTAACATCATACTCTAATTAAGAGCCACCAACAAGCCTATATTTGTATATAGTTTATTCTATTTAGAGAAATTTCAAATGGCTCTTTTAGAGGAACTGATAGGATTTATAACAAATGGATTCATAGCAGGCCTACCATCGATTGTATTTATGGTCATTCCCTTTTTCTTGGGGCTCGTTGTCGGGTTCTTTCTAAAGAAGGCATTTAAGATAGCGATAATTGCCGGGATCATAGTCATTGCCCTAACCTACTTTGGCTTATTCAATCTAAGTTTCGAGGGGCTCAAGGATATTGCGATCATGTACGGTCCTATTGCCCTTCATTATGGTGTCATACTATTGGGGATGCTTCCCTTGAGCCTGGGACTTGTAATCGGCGTGATTATAGGCTTCCTGATGTCTTAGGCGAAGAACGTTTACCATGATCCGTATACCCAGCTTAGCCCATAAAAAGAGGTAGCTCAGTTGGTGTCATTTTTTAATGTTCAAAGATATCTGGCATGATAGCCTTTATAAGGGAGTCAGCAGTGAGCCTTAAAATATGCAAGGTGACTAGCATGAAAGGATACGTAAACGGTATTGAAAAAGCAACGATGAAAAACACCGATTTCCGCCGTGTTCTTTACACCGGGAAGCACAGCCAGCTCGTGCTGATGAGCCTTAGGCCAGGCGAGGAAATAGGCGAGGAAACGCACAGCGATGTCGACCAATTCTTCCGCTTTGAAACAGGGGAAGGGAGGGTGATCATTGACGGCGTTGAACACCGTGTCACGGACGGAGACGCGGTCATAGTCCCAGCAGGGGCTAGGCACAATGTTGTCAATGCCTCCAAGCGCTCAGCCCTCAAGCTGTACACGATCTACTCGCCGCCCGAGCACCAGGACAAGGTGGTGCGCCATACAAAATCAGAGGCGATGGCGAGCGAGGAGCATTTTGACGGTCGGACCACGGAATAGCGGTGCCTGCAAGTCCCTAACGCACTCAGGGAGTGTAGGCAGATAGCCGGAAGGTGCCTACTCGCTTTTTTCTGCATTTAATCGTGTGTTTCCTCCACCCGTCGTGGGTCCAAATCTCGTCCAGTCAATTTCGAGCATACATGAAATGGCTCGATTTCCAACCATACCTCTGAAGCAGAATTCATAATCGCTGCCAGCAAAAAACTAACTTTAAGTTGGCGTTCAGCAGATTATTACCGGTTAGTACTCTGCTATGACAACACTCTTTAGAGACTTCGCCTCGCTCTGTGATGACCTCAAGGACACTCCAAAGCGCAACGAAAAGAAGCAGCTAATCGCCAAATTCCTGCTCAAGCTTGAGCCTAATGAATTGGTGCCCGCAGTCTCCTTTCTAATAGGCAGGCCCCTCCCAGAAACCGACTACCGCGTGCTGGACCTGCGAGGCTCGACCCTCTGGAGGCTCTGCCCCTCGAAGCAGCTGTCCCTGGTGGACAAACCATTGACAATAGAGGATGTCGGGAGGACATTTGACGCGGTGGCCGCCGCATCCGGGGCAGGCTCGAGGGTTAAGAAGGAGTCGCTCATCGAGGGCCTCTTGGGCAGGGCCGGTCCGAGGGAGTCGAGATGCCTTTTTCACATCTTGAGCGGGGAGATGCGCATCGGGACGGTCGAGGGGATCGTGATGGAGGCGATATCGAAGGCCGCCGGTGCCGATCTTGCCTTGATCCAGAGGGCAGGCATGCTCCTTGGCAGCCTCGGCGAGGTGGCAAAGGTTGCCTTGACCCAGGGTGAGAGTGGGCTCAAAGGCGTTGCACT
>CAZNTO010000047.1:0-6252 GCA_964576015.1 uncultured Nitrososphaerota archaeon | reverse complement strand
AAGGTATCGATGTCTGTGGCACGCAGGAGGGGGGATAGAAGCCTCTCCGGTCGCGTCTCGTTTATCCCCACCCCAGAGGAGAGGGGTGAGAGGGCGGGCATGACCACAAGCTTGAATTTCCGGTGTCTTCCCACGAGGAAGCACTTGAACTTGTATCTCGAGCCTGAAAGGTCCCTCGAGGACACAGCTGGGTGCTCGTGCCCCATTATCACGGTCTTCGTCTCCGGGGGGATCTGGACATCCTTATCGCCGTGGATGAGGACAGTGCTGTCCAGCTGCATCATCGGGTCGTGTAGCTGAATGCCGAGCCTATTAAGGATCGCCAGGATGTAGTTGTCGTGGTTGCCCCTCACGACATGGACGCCGATGCCCCCGTCTATCAAGAATGCCAGAAGATCCTGGACCTCGACCCACTCCTGTGCGGAGGGCTTTCCGAACTCGTGCTTCACATCGCCAACAAATATGACGTGCTCCGCGTGCGTCATCTTCAGCATCCCCTCAATGGCGGACTTCATGTACGGGTAGGATGCCTGGGGGAGGAAGACGCCCTTCTCCTTGAGTGCGCTCTCGTAACCTATGTGCAGGTCTGCCATGACGAGGGTACGGTAGTCCCTAAGGTAGAGTGCAGGGTAGGAGTCAGGAACCCAGCCGCCCTTCATTATGTTCATAGAGACCACCAAACTTGTGGAGGGGTTGTTCTTTAAATCTGTACCTTCGCTATCCCCGCATCAGGTCCTCCTGCTTGTACTTGTAGAGGCCAAGGTCCTGGAGTATCTCTAGGAACTCGTCGTCGGTCAGCGAGCCCTTCTTCTGCAGGGACCTCTCGTACACCCTCCCGAGTATCTCAGGGTACTTCGACTCGGGTACCCTCAGTCCGAGCTCATTCAGCTTCAGCTTGACATTGTAGGGTCCGCTCTTCTTGCTAAGCATCAGTCTGAACTCTGGATTGCCCACCAGATCCTTTGAGAACGGGTAGGCTGCGGCCCCCTTTGCTCCCTTGGCGAGCCACTGGGCGGCTTGTGCCGACTCGACGTTGAATACGTTGGGTCCAACGAGGGGCTTGTTAAGCGGCACCGCAAAGCCCGAGACCTCTGCCACGGTATTCGATAGCCGGTAGAGTTCGCCGAGCTTTATGTTTGAGTCCACCCCCATAAGCAGCTTGGCGCCGAGCGCAACCTCGCCGAGCGAGGTGTTGCCTGCCCGCTCTCCCATGCCGTTCACTGTAACGTGAGCGACCGATGCCCCAGCGATGATGGCTGCAAGTGTGTTTGCGGTGGCTAGACCGAAGTCGTTGTGGCAGTGTATCTCTACCGACCTCTCGGTCATCTCCTTAATCCTCCTCACAATGTTGAAGGTAGCCCTTGGCAGCGCAACCCCAAAGGTGTCGGAGACTGCAAAGCTCTCGCAGTACTTTTCTGTCTCATGTATCACGCGCCTTATGGTCGCCAGGTCTGACCTCGTCGCGTCAACCAGCAAAAGAGTGACCTTTAGACCCTCCGACTTTGCGTATTGGGAGTTCTCGGCGACCGTCCTCAACATCTCCTCCAGACTTGTGGCGTATGCCTCCTTGATCATCAACGCGCTGGTCGGCAGCTCTATCGTTATGCCCCAGCTACCGCAACCCTTCGCTGCGGCGATGTCTAGCTTGTTGTTCCTGCACCAAGAGAAAAGCTTGGCGCTGAGCGTAGCTGCGATGAGGGCTCGTACCACCTCCCTATCCTCAAGGGATGTTCCGGGGGTGCCGACCTCAATCTGATCCACGCCAGCCCTATCCAGCGCCCTTCCTATCACAACCTTGTCATACTTGCTGAAGATCACGCCTGCCTGCTGTTCCCCATCCCTCAGCGTTACATCGTGTATCCTGAGTTTCTTGGGTGGGCTTATCCCTGCGATCGCTTCTTTATCGAAGTTAAAGGGACTGACAAACCATTTAGCAGTCTGCCATGGTTTAGTCATTAAAACGAGTCACCGTTTCTACTATAGCAAACCAAAATTAAAAATCCTTCCATTACCATCAACCTGCTCGTATTTGATGATTAAAAAAAAATGTCTGGCTTGCAAAACAAATAAGTAAATCTTGGCTCGTAGTTTCAGCAGAGTGACGGACAATGAGTGTTGTTTTGACACAGGAAAAGAAACCGCTCATACGGTTTGATGTCCAAAAGTGCGCCTTCTGCAAGATCTGCGAGCTGAGCTGCACCAAGTACCACTACGGTAAATATGGTGATGCCCTGTCCAGGATAACCATCATCAGGAAGAGCCCGCTGATGTTCAGGAGCCTCATCTGCACCAGGTGCGACAAGCGCTTCTGCATACCTGCCTGCCCTACAAAGGCCCTCTCCTACAAGGGAGGCAATATAGTGGTCGACGAGAAGCTCTGCAACTCCTGCGGAGACTGCGTAAAGGCGTGCCCATTCCACGGAATAAAGCTCCACCCCGGGACGAAGATGCCGATTATATGCGACCTCTGCAACGGGGATCCGAGCTGTGTAAAGGCATGCCCGAAGAGCGCCCTAACGCTCGTTTGGCTGCCGGAGGTCAAGAAGTGATCAACATGAGGTATAGTGGTTATAAAGGGAAAATACTGAGGGCTAACCTCACCAATAAGAAGACCTCGACCATAGAGGTCACCGACGAGTTCGCAAGGAAATACCTCGGTGGCAACGGATTTGCGGTCAGGTATATCTTCGATATGGTTAATCCCAGGATGGACGCCTACGACCCAACCAACGTCGTTGCGATGATGACTGGCCCCTTCCAAGGGCTAAACATACCCACCGCAGGGAAGTATTATATGGCAACAAAATCCCCTCTCACCAACGGTTACTTCGACAGCGTCAGTGGTGGGCACATAGGCGCGAAGATTAAGTATGCCGGCTATGACGGGTTCCTAATCACAGGAAGGGCCGACAAACCGACCTACCTCCTAGTGGACGACGATAAGGTCGAGTTCAGGTCTGCCGAGAAGCTGTGGGGCAGGCTCACTGGGGAGACGCAGGAGGCAATAAAGGAGGAGGTAGGGGACCCCAATCTCTGCGTCTCTGCCATCGGTCCCGCTGGTGAGAACCGCGTAAGGTACGCCTGTGTCATCACGGAGTACCGAGCCGCCGGAAGGGGGGGCGTGGGAGCGGTGATGGGCTCCAAAAACCTCAAGGCGGTGGCCGTCAGGGGATCCGGCACGAACCAGGTGGCTGACCCCGCGAAGTTCGAGGAGTGGATCAACTGGTACAACGTGGAGGCGAAGAAGATCCCCTCGCTGGCAACAGGACTGCCTACTTACGGGACCCCGGCGCTTGTGGCCAGCATAAACAACATGTTCGGCGCCTTGGGAACAAGGAATCATCAGGGGGAGGTCTTCGAGGGATGGGAGGGGATCTCCGGCGAGACTCTGAAGAAGAATTACTGGAACAAGGACACGGCTTGCCCGGCCTGCCCCATAGCCTGCAGCAAGTTATTCACGGTGAAGGAGGGGAAGTGGAAGGGCGCGATATCAGAGGGACCCGAGTATGAGACCATATACGCATTCGGTTCCATGTGCGGCATAAGCGATGCGGGGGCTCTGATAAAGACGGACAGCCTCTGCGACGAGTGGGGCCTGGACACCATAAGCTACGGCGTGATGCTTTCCTTCATGATGGAATGCTCCCAGAGGGGCCTCGTCACCAAGGAGAACACGGACGGTGTAGAGTTCAAGTTCGGCAATGATGACATCCTAGTGAACTACGTAGAAAAGACGGCGAGAAGGACGGGCATCGGAGACCTTATGGCAGAGGGCTCTTTGCGCGCGGCCAGGATGATCGGCGGAGACTCGGAACGCTTTGCCATACAGGTGAAGGGCCTAGAGGTACCCGGACACTCCGCGAGGGCGCTCAGGGGGATGGCGTTGGGCTACTCAACTGCCACGAGGGGCGGAAGCCACCACGACGCTAGACCTACAGGAGAGTACGCCGGCGCCTCCGACAGGAAGGCTATCGAGGGCAAGGCACCCTGGGTTATAGGAACTCAGCAGATGACGACCATCGGTGATAGCCTAGTTCAGTGCCACTTCCTGGAGAGGCTTCTCGGCTTCACGCTGACCCAGAAGTTCGTTGACATGATAAACCCTGTCACTGGATTCGGCTACACGCTCAGCGAGCTCGTGGACGTTGCCGAAAGAGTACTCGATCTGGAGAGGGCCTTCAACGTTATGACGGGAATCAGGAGGAAGGACGACACCCTGCCTAGGAGGTTCCTAGAGGAGCCGATCCCTGAGGGACCCTCAAAGGGGATGAACACCGACGAACCCACGCTGAACAGGATGCTTGACGAGTTCTACACAATAAAGGGATGGCATAGGAGGACTGGCATCCCGGCTAAAGAGAAACTCGTCCGCATGGGACTTGAGGATGTTGCCACGGCCCTAGAGGGATTATAGGCGGGCTCTTTTTTCTTTTTTTATATTATCTAGACTTTCACGACCGAGAACTGTCCGTATTACAGTCTCATCGCATCTCTTAGAAGTAGACAGCAAACTATTATAATAGCTTGCAAAGAACTTTTTCTGGAGGAATTTTAGGATGAACAAAGTGCATATCCTCGATAATCTGGCAGATTCTGTTATTAATGGAGAGCAAGAAAAGGCTGCAGCCACCGCAAAGAAGGCTCTAGCAGCTGGACTTGATCCGTACGAGGCCATAAGTGAAGGCTTGATGAAGGGCATGGCCAAGGTTGGGGATGACTTCAGCAAGCTGAAGATCTATCTACCAGAGGTCATGATGGCCGCTGACGCTATGAACGCGGCGCTAGGAATCCTCGAGCCGGCGGCACTGAAGAGGGGAGGAAAAAAAGTAAAGAAAAGCAAGGTCGTGATAGGGACAATATACGGAGACATACACGACATCGGGAAGAACATAGTGGCGATGCTGCTCAAGGCAAATGGCTTCGAGGTTTATGACCTGGGCAGGGAGGTGCCTGTAGACACAATGATAAAGAAGTCTGAGGAGGTTGGTGCGGACGTGATAGCTGCCTCGACCCTTCTCTCGACATCCATGCCGTATATGGAGGACCTGATCTCGCTGCTGAAGGATAAGGGGATCAGAAAGAAGTTCATAGTGATGGTAGGCGGAGGACCGGTCACCAGGGAGTGGGCGAAGGAGATAGGGGCGGATGGTTACGGTGATGACGGGGACGAGGCCGTGAAGGTTGCCAAAGAACTTCTGCGAAAGGTGAAGCCGAGATGAACTCCATCTGGGAAGTTATAGACAAGACAGAAACCGGCCCCTACATGGAGGAGAGGGACTTTGACCTGAAGGTGGTTGCGAAGAGATGCAGGGAGCTGGTGAAGGAGTACGAGATAAAGTTCGACCCCAGCGAGATCATCACCACAGATGACACGCTTGCTGATGACCTCTTTGAGGCGGGGATGAGGCTGGCCCTCGAGGCAGGGATCTTCTGCAGAAGCACCAAGAGGATAATCAAGTTCGAGGAGGACGAAATTCATGAGGCTGTAGTCTCCGCCCCCAACAAGCTCCACATCGGCACGAGGAAGGACGCCAGGATACTCTACGCACGCGAGATAGAGGACAAGAGGGCGGCCATAATATGCGGCGGGCAGGCGGGCGCCGCCATACCCGAGGAGTGGTACCTGCCCATGTCCCTCTCCTACATGAAGGAGCCGCTCATAGACATGGTCAACAACGGCGGTCTGGCGGTCGTGGAGGGGAGGAAGGTCAGGACCAACTCGCCGCTGGAGATACAGGCCACAAGAAGGGAGCTGTCCATGCTTAGGGAGGCTGCTGAAAGGGCAGGGAGGCCGGGAATTCACCTATTGGCAGCGGAGAGCAGCGTCTCAGCTCTGGGAGACCTGGCAATAGCCTCTGATAGATATATGAGGACTAGCGATGCCCACTTAGTGGCACTATTGAATGAGCTCAAGACGGACTACGACAGGATATCCAAGGTCGTAAACTTCACCGAGTACGGCGCTCTCAACGTGACGCTGGTGGACCCCATAATAGGCGGTTACGCCGGTGGGCCTGAGGGGGTTGCCGTTTGCTTCATAGCCTCATTCCTGCTCGGAAGGACTATGTACAGGTCCGATTACCACGTGATCCACCCCATACACTTCAGGTACATGAGCACAAGCGCGGTCGAATGCATGTGGAACCTGAACATTGTGGGGCAGGCCATGGCGAGGAACGCGCCCTTCATACTAATGGGGGATGTCTGGACCTCTGCTGGGGCTGGAACAGAGATGATCTTCTACGAGACGGC
>CAZNTO010000046.1:4131-6858 GCA_964576015.1 uncultured Nitrososphaerota archaeon | reverse complement strand
CAGCGCCCCGAGTGGTACGATCTTCAGTACTGGGTCAAGAGGTACCGCCTCGAATTGAACCCCAAGAACTTCATTCTCCAGTACAAGAATGCCGTAACCATCTACCCCGAGGTCATAGACGTGCTGGAGAGGCTGAAGGAGCGATTCGACCTCATCGTTATATCAAACTCCTCACGCCTCTTCCTCGATGTAACGACAGAGCCCCTCAGACAGTACTTCAAGCACGTATACTCGACCCTCTCGGATCTGGGCATGATGAAGGATACTGCTGCCTATACAGCGGTATGCAATAGGGTAGGCATCAATCCCCGCGAGGTGGCTCACATTGGAGACAGCTTGGAACTCGATTATATCAGGGCGAAGAGGGCAGGTCTTAGGGCCTATTACCTGGACAGGAATGCAAGAAGGCGTGGCCGGTACTTCGTTAAGGACCTTAAGGAATTTACCATGCGCCTTGGATAATCTGATCGTACAAAAGTTACTTTGGCATACCCTCAAGACTTATTATCTACAGAAACCAATTGTCTTCTATGGTATTAAAAGATGTAATTGCGAATGAGAGACGAAACGCCTTCATGCTATGCAATGAGGCAATCGTGAGGGGTGCCTTTGAATCTAATGTCAAGGTCGTTGCTTTTTATCCGGGCGCGCCGACCTCTGAGGTTCTCGACACCTTCTCGGATGCATTAGGGTCCTTCGACTACCAGATGGAGATCGCAACCAACGAGAAGGTGGCGCTGGAGGTATGCGCCGGGGCATCCTTTGCCGGGCTCAGGAGCCTTACAGCAATGAAGAGCGTGGGGACAAATGTCGCCTCGGACACACTCTTCGTCCTCGGTTACACGGGCGTGAGGGGTGGGCTTGTCTTGGTGATGGCGGATGACCCGCACGCACACTCCTCCCAGTCTGAAGAGGACGGCAGGTTCTTTGCACCCAACTCCTACATACCGATGCTCGAGCCTTCCTCACCTCAAGAGGCAAAGGACATGGTCAAGAGGGCCTTTGAGATCTCAGAGAGGCACAGGGTTCCGGTGATCATAAGGACGGTGACGAGGGTCAACCACCAGAGCGGTATCGTTAAGCTTGATGATATCAACATGCAGGAGTTCAAGCGAGTAAAATGGAGGGAGCTGGGGGAAGAGTTCACGACGCTGGGCGAGGTCGCACGGCAGAAGAAACTGAGGATGCTCGAGAGGGCAGAGAAGCTTGCTGAGGAGTTCGAGGGCTCAGAGTTCAACGTCATAAAGGACGCAGAATCTGATGTCGGGGTGATAACCTCCTCCGTCTCATACCTCCATGTTCTCGAGGCGCTGAAAATCCTGAAACTGGAATCAAAGATTAAGATCCTCAAGCTGGGTACAACCTACCCCCTACCGAAGAACTTGATCAGAAACTTCATCAATGGTCTGAAGAGGGTGATCGTCGTGGAGGAGCTCTCGCCATACTTGGAGAAGGAGGTATACATCATGGCGAAGGATGTCAATCCCTCCGTTGAGATCTTCGGAAAGCACTCAAAGACTTTCTCAGAGGCTTGGGAGTACAACCCGAGCATCGTCGTCAAGGGCATAGCCTCCGTACTGGGCTTGAAGTACCCTGATTACGATTCTGTCTTGGAGGAGGCAAAGAGGCTAAAGGACACGATTCCGGATAGGTACCCAACCTTCTGCGCCGGATGCCCTCACAGGGCCACCTTCGTTGCGCTCAACCAAGCCATCAAGGCTCAGGCTGTCAAGGGTAAGGGACATTTCTTTGCAAACGACATCGGCTGCTACTCCATGTGGATCTTTCCGCCAATTTCACATTCCGACAGCTCCCTATGCATGGGTGCATCAGTAGGGGTAGCCAATGGGCTCTCACACGCCATCGAGGAGAGGCCCGTCGCCGTCGTTGGGGACTCTACGTTTTTTCACGCCACGATTCCCGCGATCATAGACGCCATACATAATGGAAATAAATTTACTCTGATCATCCTTGACAACTCCGTGACGGCCATGACTGGTCAGCAGTCAAACCCGTCAACAGAATTCACAGCTGGCTGGAGGCAGGGAAAGAAGGTTTCCATAGAGGGCATTTGCAAGGGGATAGGGGTTGAGTTCGTGGAGATCATCGACTCATACGATGTCAAGAACAACATTGAGGTTTTTAGGAGGGCGCTAGAGTTCGACGGACTCTCAGTCGTGATCTCCAGGAGGGAGTGCGCGCTCTACGGGGACAGGAACAAGAGGAGGAGGGGGGAGCCGATCATCCCGTTCTACGTTGACAAAAACATCTGCAAGAGACCGTACATGTGCCTAAGGACCTTCTACTGCCCGGCCTACGAGATAGACGAGGATCGGCAGCCTAGAATTTCCACGGACATTTGCGATGGTTGCTCAGTATGCTCGAGGCTGTGTCCATTCTCAGCTATAAAGAGGACAGAGGTGAGACCATGAGCTTCAACATATTCATCTGCGGGGTAGGGGGGCAGGGCCTCATCCTTTTAACGAGCGCCATTGGCAGCGCGTGTGTGAAAAGCGGCAAGAAGGCCATTGCTGGAGAGATGTTCGGGCTTTCGCAGAGAAGCGGAACCGTGTTCGTCCATATGAGGATAGGCGAGGATGCCTTCTCACCATTGATACCCTATGGTGAGGCGGACATCATAATCGCCTTGGAGGCCATTGAGGCTCTGCGCTACGTGGAGTACCTCAAGAAAGGCGGTATAATCCTTATGAACAAGAGGATAATGCA
>CAZNTO010000046.1:0-4031 GCA_964576015.1 uncultured Nitrososphaerota archaeon | reverse complement strand
GAGGTCGTACCAAAGAAGACCATCGAGCAGAACCTGAAGGCATATGACCTCGGTAAAAAAAGCGCCTATAACTCGCTATGTAAACTCGTTGCCTGCAGGATGGGCTAAAAGGGAAAAAGATTCCCGCCCTTCATTTTTTTTACCATAATGAATTAAAAGATCGCGAGACTCCATTTACCACTCAGCTCATGGGCTCGATAGACCTGTGGACTCCTCGAACAGCTCGATAAGGATGCGTGCCTTTACCTCCTTGTTCGAGAAGGGTATCATCTTCTCCCCAAGGTCAAGCGCCATGACGACCGGATTCCCCATTGAGTCTGTGAACCTTACCTCCGCCACATACTTTTTCTTGGGGCCCGATGCGACTGCCTTGGTCATCGCCTCATAGATCCTGCTTATGGCTATCTGCAGCGCCACCGGGCTTGTCATGTCCTGGGGCGTCAGAGCCAACTGTGTGAACCCTGACAAAATCTCCCCCACCTTTGCAGTACCGTTGAAAATTCCTATAATCTTGTTTTCCTTATCCTCTGGAACTATTGCCATTTCCTGTCACCAAGACTAGTGGTCAGAACGAGCCTTTTTTACTTTTTTATCCCTGCGCATCGCTAGAGCCGCATATGGTTTGAAAGTCTGGATTCATCCTTGGCACTCCCTTTCCCGGGTTCACCCTCCCTCCTCAGCTTCTCCGTGGCATTTACAACACTCGAGGACGTGAGTTCGGCATAGCCTCCTTCGGTCAGTTCCTTGAGCACCTCGTTCACGTCCCTCATTCCGGACCTACTCATGTCATCAAAAAGCCTCAATTCCCCAACACTCCAGTACTCGCGGAGGTACTCTTTCATCCTCTTCACGTCCCTCTCAGATACATGCGGGAGCTCGACCACTTTAGGCACCGGGGGCTCCAACTCCTCTCCGCTATCATAAAAACCTTCAGGGGCCTTCAGTTTACCCCCCTCGATCAGCTCGTTGATGACCGTTCTAAGCGTGTACTTGCCGACCTCTGTGGACTCTGCCCATTTTTCTATCTCGGAGAACTCTGCCCGCCCTCCTCTTTTTTTAAGCAATGCCAAGACGACCTTAGCAACCTCATCAAAGGGGTCACCACCGGTACCAATGTTCCGATGTGGGTCGTTCTGCAAACTGCACACCGTTTCCCCACTTATTCCCGCAATCCTTTAACGGTATCTGTGACTCTCCTATCTTCGATATCGAATTAAAAAAGAGAAAAAGCGGGGTCAGTTGTGGCTAAACTGGAAAGACCATCAGTCAACTTTGATTAATATCTCATTTTCTTCAACTTTTACCTCATAGGGGAGTTCATCGCCGGTCTTGAGTTTAAAGAAGCCTATCTTCGGTCCTGATATAGCCTTCCCGGTCGTCACATCGAACTTGGAACCGTGCCTGGGGCAGGTCACCACATTCACTTCCAGTTTGCCCTTGGAAAGGTCCCCACCCATATGGGTGCACTTGTTTCCTATCGCATAAAACCTTCCGTCGACATTAACGATCAGGATCTCATTCTCTCCGGGCTTGACCATCTTCATGGAACCGAGGGGGATCTCCTTGGTCTCAGCAACCTTAACAAATCCCATAATCTCAACACACACCTATCAGAAGTGATCCATTATTATGCTATAATACCTTTCCCGTGTGTAATCAGGAAGAATACCATTTAGAGATCTCATCGAAATCTAAACATTTTTTAAGCTTTTTATAGATATTAGAACTGGTGTTTTTGTGAGGCATTCGAAGCGGGTAAGCGAGTCCGCTCTTACTTCTACCAGATGGATGTTTCCATCCGATGCTAACCCTGCCGGTAACGTCTTTGGCGGTGCCATCGTTCGCTATATTGACGAGGTCGCAGCAGCGGTGGCCCATCGCCACGCACGGCGCAATGTTGTCATCGCGTCCATGGATCGAATGGACTTCCACAAGCCAGTAAAGGTTGGGGATCTGATCACTTTGAAGGCGTCTGTCAACCATGTTGGAAATACGTCCATGGAGATAGGCGTGAGAGTGGAGGCAGAGAACCTTACAAATGGCAAGGTAATTCATGCCGCATCAGCCTACTGTACTATGGTTGCACTTGATGAGAGCGGAAAACCCACACGTGTCCCTAGACTGATACCTGAGACCGAGGATGAGAAGAGGCGCTTCCGCGAGGCTGGGTTGCGCAAAAAGGCTCGGCTGGAGCAAAATGTGGAAAAATAACCCTTTTTTGACTATTATTCATAATCTGATAAACAAGAGTCTTCCGATTGATGAGCAGTATTGAAGTGCAATAAGGGTACCCCTTACCCATCAGCGATTATTAAAAGAACTACTTCTTGTATAACTCGACCCACTTCGGACAGTCGTACTTCTTCTCGGGACATATCTTCTTGCTGACACAAAATGGTCCTGAGCTCTCGAACATCGTCGGCGCAACATCCTTGACCAGCTGGAGCATCTCCTCTGCCAGCCTCCTTATCTCCCACTGTGCTGAAAGGCAGCATCTTAGTTCAAAGAAGTTCATCAAAGACCTTGCATTCATTGTGACAACGATCTTTGTTGGAGAGGCCTGCGGCAGGATGTACCTTGCGTCCTCCGCCGGGATCCCCGCCTTAAGCAGGTATGCATAACAACTCTTGCACCGCTCCAAGGCCTCCAAGTATTTTATCTTGGTCTCCTCATTGAGGAGGATGCTCTCGGGGGCAAGGAACTCGATCTCCTCAAGCTTTACATACCGCTGGCTCTGCTGCGAGTATGATGCGATCCTGTGCCTAACCAACTGGTGGCTGCATGCCCTCGATATCCCCTCTATGGCAAAGGTGAAGCCCGCATGCTCAAGAACAGACAGATGGCCGTCGCTTATTCTCCTCCTCAGTTGTTTCTTGATTTCCTCGTCTGTGAGCTCCTTCAACGCCTTTGTAGCACTATATTTGGAGTAGCACTGCTTTGCAGCCGCTGCCACCACCCTCTCGGGATCCGGGGTAAAACCGATAAGGGTAACCTTCACGTTAATCGCCATACCTAGTATACTGTTTTGAAATTTAAAGGCTATTCGCCCGTTTTATCATTTCCCTTTTTGAAGGTTCTCCTAATCAGCATTTTTATGTATGCCCAGATGCCGTTCCTATCGATGAATCCTGCGGCCTCGATCCAGTCGATCTTGAATATTATGATTATCACCAGTAGCAGGAATACGACCGATGCGGCGGTTACGATAATGGAGCTCTCACCAAGAAAGATCTTTGCGAACTCAAAGGAGTAGCTTGCGGTGTATGCCACGATTAAACCCAGCACCAACTTCCCGAGTAAAAGCGCCGCGTAGAACTTCTTGAAGCTGTATTTCATCATCCCAAAAGGTATTACAATTATATCATCCGGCAGGGGCAATGCTGCAAATATAAACACCGCCACAGCCCCATATTTTCCGAGGATGGTGCTGAAGCACTCCAACTCCCTCTGCCTTTTTTCCCCAAATACCTTTATCCCTCCCCTCCCGATCAGGTAAGAAACGCACTTCCCCAAACTCGCGCCTATGCCCACCGATATTCCGACCCATAAGGGATTAAGGACGCTCGAGAGGAGGAAGACAGGAATAAGGTATGGTACCGGAAGGAATGGGATGGCATTACCCAACAGGCTGAGAATAAAAGTCCCTAAGTATCCATAGGATTGCAGTACTGTAAGGACCACGTCTAGCCCGTTCAAGTTTTCACTCTTCTGCCTTTATCACAGTAATACATCGTTAAAACAGGTCTAGGGTTAATCCTAATTGCAGTTTGGTTTTTATGGAGTATGGCTATACAATACCACCGCCGGACACCATCAAATTACAATCAGCCCTCCAGAGAGCTTCATTTTATTTATATTTTGCCCTCAATTTAGGGGGGTTTCTTGTAGGGTCTTGAATGCTTCGATAAATTCTTCTGCAAACCTGTTGGCATACTTCTCTGTACCTCTATGCTCCCTACCATGTGTTCGAAGATGATGATAAAACTCGTGAAGGATCACGAAGGGATTGTCAAGATATTCCTGGTTCATAA
>CAZNTO010000045.1:1944-6998 GCA_964576015.1 uncultured Nitrososphaerota archaeon | reverse complement strand
ACTCCTATGTCTCTGAGCATCTCTTCGAGCGCGGAGGAGGCGTTTGGCAGGTAGGGATGGCTCTTCAGCAAGATTATGACCTCTATATTAATATCGGGGCTTGTTAAATAAGTAATTTCATCTTAGGAGTTGGCGAGTTTGCGACAGCCGTATATTGCTGGAATGTTCCTTCTGCTGTTGATAGTATGCTCCATTCAGGTTGTCAGCAGCCAGACTGCGCAAGATAAGCCAGTGTGTTCAAGAACTGTGTATTTAGAACCATCCTATCAGGTCTATATCGACGAGTTTTCAGTCCCCTCATCCTTCGCGAGCTTCAACGTCTCCTTCAGTCTACTGGGCGCGACAAACGTCTATAGCGTTTATGCCTACGGCCCCCAGAACCAAACCTTGCAAACTATGGCATACTGGGACTCCGCAAATAACACATACACGGTGAACGTAAATACTACAGATGTAAGCAGCTTCAGACTGCTGACGATCATCCATGAAATGGCTTATTATTATAACAACTTCACAGTCTTCGTTAACTTTTTCCCAATAGTTGACAACTCGTCCTCAGCATCAACATCTATATACCTGCCAGCCGGCGCGCAGCTGTTAAATTACACTGAAAGCTACCTCTCAAATTCAACATCAGGTGAAAGAGTACTCATCAGTGGCTCGAAGGAACTAGCTCCCAGCAACGAATCGTCTGGTTCAGTGGTCTATAGTGGAAATTACTCCTTAATCGAGGCCAACTCATTCAGTAGGGTGATAAAGATAACCCCATCCGCAATATTGATGGAGGAGACCATAAGGGTAATAAATTCTGGTAGCTATACCCCGATAACCAACTTTACATTAAATGCACCTGAGGGAGCAACCGATCTGAAGGCGATGGATACGATAGGCTATCTGAATCTCACCCAGTCTGGGCAGACCATTACGGTTAATACAAGATTACAGATTTATTACAATGAATATTCCGAATTCACGTTGCTTTATTCCCTTCCTCCATCAAGCCTAATCCAAATTGCAGACGGAAAGAGCGTCATATCTGGCAATGTTCTGCCTGATTGGTTTAATATGCCGGCAAAACAGGTATCCCTAACAGTATTTATGCCCCCGGGAAGCTCAGACGCTCAAATAGTGGGAGGCCAGATAACTGAAAAGGGAGGCTCCCTGGTCGCGAACGCCTCATACGTTTTGCTAACGCCATACACAAACGAGGTTTTCAGGCTTAGTTTCACTTCATCGCCATACGCCTCATACGTGGGTCCTGCTCTGGTCATAATCATCATAGTGGTGGTAGTGGTTGGAGCGTTTTTATACAGAAAATTCAAGAAACGCAAAAAAGAGGTAGCTCCACCCCCTGTTGCCCCATCTCCGGCAAAACCTGTCCCTAAACCACCCTTAGAAAAGAAGAAGGTTCCACCTAAGGGTAAGCGGCGCTAATCTTTGGGGAGGTCCCCCAAGTATTTTGAACTCAAAGATCAAGATGGTAGCCCGGAGGAGATTCGAACTCCTGTCGGCGGGGCCAAAGCCCGCCATGCTTGGCCGCTACACCACCGGGCTGAGAAGAATGGTGGGCGGGGGAGTTTTTAATCTTTTGGTGACGATTTTGACCTTGCCATGATCCGTCATTGCTGCATAAAAAATAGACTATAATGACTGAGGCGGTTAATCTACCCGTAAGCATAACCAAACCAATATAAACAAGAAGGTTTAACGAGAGGATTAATCCCTTGGGGTTGGATGAAAAATTGGCATTGGGCTTCCATTTTGACAGTCTTATCCATGCAAATCCGGTGCAGGAAGGGCTGATCGCAATTATAATGTTCATCTATGTTCTTGGCATAGTATATGGTACCAGATACTCCTACAACCTCTTCATGAGTAGAGGCTTTCCGCCTAACGTATCTGCCTACTACAATAGAAAAATAATCCACATCTTTGCTGGTGGTGTTATCACCCTTCTATTCCCGGTATTTTTTACGGCAGTAACGATACCGATTATCCTAGTCTCAGTTATAGCGCTTATAACTTATCTGCCACACAGAATGGGAAAATTATTGTACTGGTTTCAAGTTAAGGAGAACATGTACGAGGTCAACTTCGTTATCGCTTGGGGGGTTGCCATTGGCCTGGCATGGTTTCTTTTTGGGGATCCAATTTACGGCGTGATACCAGCAGCCTTCATGTCCTTTGGAGACGCCATAACGGGGATCGTAAGGAATGTAATCTTCAAGAGACGAACAAAGCACTGGATAGGCAATATTGCAATGGTTCTTGTCTGCATACCTATAGGGTATTATTATGCTAACATGGCAGGTGTTGTGGCGGCATGTGTGGCATCAGTAGTAGAACACTTTGAGTTCAACCCGATTGATGATAATATACTGATCACATTTAGCTCGCTGATAACCCTGATCCTTTTGAGGGGTGTATAGCTGTAAGGTTCAATTTCTGATACAAAGGTTTATTGGATTAGGAGTGGAAAAAAGATCAGAAGTTGGAGGTATAAAAATGGCAAGTAAGAAGCTTTTGGACCTGTTAAATGCAGGCGCAGCTAGGGAAATCCAGGTATCGATACAGTACATATGGCAGCACATCATGTGTAAGGGGCTCTTCAGCGAATCAATATCGAAGGTGCTGGAAGAGACTGCATTAACAGAGATGAAGCACTACGAGAAGATTGCAGAAAGGATAGACTACTTGGGTGGAAATCCTACTACAAAGCCAGCGGAAATTAAGTTTGGAAAAACGATAAAGGAGATGCTTGCGCTGGACATGAAGGCAGAGCAAGAAGCAATCACCCTGTACAAAGAAACAATCGAGGTCGCCAAGCAAGAGAAGGATGTCACCACAGCTTTCATATTCAAAGAGATACTGGAAGACGAGGAAGAACATCACTACAAGTTCTCAACGCTATTAGAGAAAGAGTAGATGCGATTTCATATAAACCATTAATTTTTTATCTTTTTTTTAAATTCTTAGATAAAATAAACGATTGAACAATCATCTTTAGAGGTATCATTAGGGCATTACGGGGCATTATTGATAATTGATAATCAGCTGATCATCACCATAACCCTTTTTTCAAGATCACTAACTCCCTGATAGTCAGAAAGATTTGGAGGATTTTTAATGCCTGCATCCTCACTCCGGTGATCTATTAAAATCTATTACTGGGGTAAGTTATGGACTAAAAAATCCCACCGTAGTGGGATATACGAATATTTATATATGGGAATTAGAACTTGATTCTGTTTATATTGACGGAGGTGTATCCTAATGCCTCAATGTTCACTATTCGAGATGTATAAGACACCCTCTGGTAGCACATACTATATCTGTCATCGCTCACCCTTTAACGATGAGGGGACGATGCTAGCTAACGGCGACTTACATTGCCAGAAGTGCCAGCACAAAAAGTAAATTCACTTCGCACTCTCATACCGCTGGAAAATTTTTTAAAAAAGCCTTTCAATATAAGGGTCTCTACTCGGGCATTTTGAAGGGCTTACCTTCCTTCAAGACTGCTTCAGGTATGCTCTTCTTCCATTTGACTAGAAAGTCTGTGTCTTCCTTCTCGTCCCTAAGGTCGTCAGGCAACATGTGCGGTATGCTCTCTAATATCGGATACCACCTACCGCACTTTGAACATAGCAAAATTCCTTCGTCTATCTCTTCTTTTTCTTCAAAGACCCTTAGTTCTAAGGGGTAATGTTTGCATATCGGACAGGCAAGAATGTCGAGAAGTCTTCTCTTCATAAGATCAGTTCCTAGGAAGATTTACTTTCATTTTGCCTATAAACTTATAGAACAGGGTAGAAAAAAGAAAAAAGCGGTTATGTAGCTGGGGATTAGAGCCTTCTTATATATCGCTCAACTTCCCAGTTTGTCACCTGCGTCCTATAAAGATCCCACTCCTTTCTCTTCACAGAAAGGTAATTTTCGAAGGCCGTATCACCCAGAGCCTCTTTCATAAAGTTGCTCCTCTCCATCTCATCCAAAGCCTCTTTCAACGACTCCGGCAGGGCGACGATCTTTTTTGCTCTCCGTTCATCATAGTTCATCTTGTAAACATTTAATTCTGTGGGAGGACCTGGATCGATCTTCCTTCTAATACCATCAAGAGCAGCCAAGCAGAGAACTGCGAATTGGAGGTATGGGTTACCAGCGGGATCTGGGCAGCGGATCTCAAACCTGGCTGCGTTCATTCTACCTCCGAAGTTTGGAACCCTGATGAGAGGCGATCTGTTCTTATGCGCCCATGCTATGTACACAGGGGCTTCATAACCCGGAACAAGTCGCTTATATGAATTTGGCCAAGATGCGAGCACTCCGCTCATCTCCCGTCCGTGCGCCAGCTGCCCTCCAATGGCATACCTAGCCAAATCCGACATGTGCCCTCTGCCCTCATCCTGAGAGTAGAAAAGGTTCTTCCTAAAGTCCAAACTCCAAAAGCTCTGGTGCGTATGCATGCCTGACCCGTTAACGCCGAAGAAGGGCTTCGGCATGTATGTGGCAATATAGCCGCTCCTTGCCGCAACAACCTTAGTTATCATCTTCATGGTGATTGCTCTATCAGCGGTTACGAGGCCCTCATCATACTTGAAGTCGATTTCATTCTGCCCTGTTGCTACTTCATGGTGAGAGATCTCGATCTCTATTCCAAATGCTTCAGCAAAGTCCGCTATCTCCCTCCTCAGATCATCTGTCAGATCTCCGGGATGGTAGTCAAAGTACCCTGCCATGTCGATGGGACTGGGTGCGCCACCGCTATCCTCCTTTACAAAAAAGAACTCCAATTCAGGCGCGCACATGTACTCCAATCCCGCTTCCCTGGACTTTGCGAGAGCCCTCTCCAAGATGTATCTAGGGTCCGCCTCAAACCGCTTATAGTCGGGGGTGTATACATCGCAGATCAACCTGCATGACGACCTCTCCCTTGGTCTCCATGGTAGCTCTGCGAATGTTGTTGGGTCAGGGAAAAGCACCATATCCGACTCCTCGATAGGCCTGTAACCTGTAATTGAGGACCCATCAAAGGACTGACCGTTCTCAAAGAT
>CAZNTO010000045.1:0-1844 GCA_964576015.1 uncultured Nitrososphaerota archaeon | reverse complement strand
TCAATTAAATACCTGAGAAATTATTTAATATGTGTATAGAAGTATAGCGTCAGAAGGTATGTTTTTGTCCAAAAGCCACGCCTCTGATACCATTAATGCGAGCAAAGTCGACAGAGCCACGGTTCTCTTCTCGACGCGGTTTGGCGCTGAGGCGCTCGTGCGCCCCCTCACAACTAAGGGGCGGGTCCTTGAGGTAGAATTTTCTGGAAATGTCTGTCAAACCTGTTGTGCATATGATTACTTTGATGACTTCACTTTGGTCTTGGAGGAGGTCTCTAATGCCCCTTATGCGGTCTGGGAGGTCTTTAAAAGATCTGGAAACGCACCCTGCTTCATTGTTAAGATCGTTAAACTAGACTTTCTAGAAGAAATAAGATCAGCAATTGGTAAGGTAAAAAGGATTGTTAAATATAGGATGAGTGAATTCGCAAGGATCGGCAGGGACGAAAAAAGCCTCTTTAAGGAGATGTGCTTTTGCGTTCTGACTGCCAACTTTACCGCTGAGGGTGGGATAAAGATCCAGCAGAACCTAGAGGATGGCTTTAACAGCCTGACTAAGGATGAATTGGTTAAAGCGCTCAGGGTGCTGGGGCATAGGTTTCCCAATACCAGGGCTAGTTACATCGTGGAGAATAGAGAACTTTACGGTTCTCTTCTTGAGACTTTGGGGCGTTTCAAGGACGGGAAGACGGCAAGAGAATGGTTGATCAGAAATGTGAAGGGGTTAGGATACAAGGAAGCAAGCCACTTTCTGAGAAATTCGGGCTTTAATGATGTGGCAATAATTGACCGGCACATCCTCAAGTACCTTAGCAGCCGAAACCTTGTTGAGATTCCGAGGACCTTGACCAAACGGCGATATCTAGAGTACGAGAGGCTACTCTCAGCAATCGCAAGGAAACTAGACATAACCATGGCGGAGCTCGACCTATTTCTCTGGTACATAATGACAGGCAAGGTTCTAAAGTAGAATTATGTGGCTAGACTCTAGAGTATTAAGGTTAAGCAAGTTACCCTAAAGTATGGTGCGGGGGGAGGGATTTGAACCCTCGAAGGCCTACGCCACAAGGTCCTGAGCCTTGCACCTTTGACCTGACTTGGCGACCCCCGCTCAGCCCCTACTATTTTATTAATCCTCACATATATTTTTAGTAGATATGAGTCTGGCAATCCTCAAGGGCATCTGCGGGTCAGAAGTTGATGCATTGTCAAGACTCTCTACCCACCTGTCAGATAAAATAGTTAGCGAAGGCGCCGGTGGGGACTATACAAAGATGATCGACCTCGTTGCCGAGGAGGCTGCAATCTCGTATCTGGAGTCCATCGGATTCGAGGGTCGCCTGCTTAGCGAAGAGTTTGGCGAGAAGCGGTTCGGCTCCTCGGATTATCCATTACTTGTACTGGATCCCGTGGACGGCACAACCAATGCTACTCGGGGGATAAGCTTCTACTCTATATCTGTAGCAGCCTCGTCGGGTCCTCTTCTGTCAAACGTCTATGCCGGGGCTGTTATGGAGCTTCCCTCCAGCAGGCTCTTCAGCGGCAAGAGGGGCACTGGTGCATATCTCGATGATAAGAAATTAGGTGTTAAGCAGGTCTCTACTCTAAAGGAGGGTCTGGTGGGAATCGATCTCAATGTCCAAGGCGACAAGCAGAAGATGGCTGAGATCATGCCCCTCTGCCTCTACGCCAAGCATATCAGGAACATGGGTTCTGCGGCCCTTGAACTCTGCTATGTAGCCAGCGGTGCCCTCGATCTGTACGCAGACAACAGAGGTCTTCTTAGGGTCACGGATATAGCAGCATCCTACATTATTCTGAAGGAGGCCGGCGGATCAATACTT
>CAZNTO010000044.1:0-7149 GCA_964576015.1 uncultured Nitrososphaerota archaeon | reverse complement strand
AGGAGCTGAAGCCTATCTATTATCGCCCTTGGTCTCAGGTCAAAGATCCTCTCGCATGCCTTAAGCAGAACCCCATCCGGATACTTACCGGTTCCAAAGGTCTCAACGGAGAAGGCAACGGGTTTTGCGACGCCGATGGCATAGGCAAGGTGCAGCTCGCATCTCGAGGCAAGGCCCGCTGCAACTATGTTCTTTGCAATGTACCTGCACATGTATGACCCAGACCTGTCAACCTTCGACGGATCCTTACCAGAGAAACAGCCGCCACCATGCTTCGCGGTCCCACCGTAAGAGTCGACCTGAGTCTTCCTGCCAGTAAGGCCAGAGTCGGCGAGCGTTCCACCTATCACAAACCTTCCGGTTCCATTGATCACTATCAAGGTGTCCTTGTCCATCATTTTTTTCGGCAAAACCTCCCTTACGACCCTTTCCTCGACATCTTTCCTCAATTTTTTGATACTTACATCATCGCTGTGCTGTGCTGCTATTACGACAGCAGTAATCCTTCTCGGTCTGTGATTTTCGTACTCGATGCTTATCTGTGATTTTCCGTCAGGTCTTAGGTAGGGAAGTATATTCTTTTTCCTACACTCTGCGAGTCTTTTAACCAAGGCATGGGACAGCATAATTGGCATGGGCATCATTTCAGGTGTTTCGTCACAGGCGTATCCAAACATTACCCCCTGATCCCCGGCACCCTGTTCATGACCGGGGGTCTCGGTGATCCCCAATGAGATATCAGGCGACTGCTCCGTAATGGAGGTCAAGATTCCGCAGGTCTTCCAGTCAAGACCATCCTTGGCATTATTAAGACCTATCTCCTTGAGTTTTGAGCGTATCACAGCAGGTATATCCACATAACATTTTGTGGTTATCTGACCTGTGACAACTATCATTCCTTGCATGATGAGGGACTCACAGTCCACCCTAGCCTTCGGATCTTTAGCCAGTATAGCATCTAAAACTGCGTCAGAGATTTGATCCGCGACCTTATCCGGGTGTCCCTCTGCCACCGATTCAGAGGTGACTATCCTCTTAGAATTATCAATTGACATGACGAATTATTTGGGTGAAAGTCTATTTAAACTCTGATTGCTCTTAGGCTACACGAATGCCGGGTGGATCCAGATTTAATGACGGGTCAAAGATTAAAATACAGGCGATACAAATAACCTAAGGCATTAGTGGGGACCTGCCAGTCATGAAAGACAAGCTTCTTGGAATAGGCGAGAGGATAATCAAGGAGATGAGGAAAAGGGGCGCCGATGAGGCTATTGTACTCCCAGTGCACAGGGAGAGGATGATGGTTAGGTTCAGCAATAACAAGGTCACTGTAGTCCAGAATTGGAGCATAATTAGCGCCGACCTGCTCTCAATATTCGGAAGGAAGAGGCTGATAACAAGGTTTGAAGACATATCGGAGGGTGCCCTCAATAACACCATCGGCAGGGTCGTGAAGGAGGCTGCCCTCGTGCCGGAGGTCAAGGAGATCGCACCTCTGCCAGCAGGTAAAAAGTTCCCGGACAGACGCGAGAGGGAGAGGATCGATGCCGATGCCATAAACGGGAACGTTAGCCTTGCCATTAATGCCGCCACTAGGGAAGGGGCTGAGAGGGTCTCGGGGGTCTTTACGGCAGACGTAAGGCGCTGCGGGCTTACGGGTAGCAATGGGGCGCAGGGCTACGACGAGAGGGCCTCCTTTGAGCTTAATGTGAGAGCCTTCGGGGACGGCGTTTCGGGCCAGGGCCTCACCTGCGGAACCAAGATGAAGGCACTGACCGCAGAGGAGGCGGGCAGTGAAGCGGGGACGATAGTGAGGTACGGCAAGAACACCTCAAAATGGTTAGAGGGGAAACACCATGTCCTCTTTGGCCCGATTATTGGGTCGAACCTCCTTGAGTATGTTGGTGAAGGGTGCTCGGCCTTCAATGTCGAGGCAGGATATTCATGTCTTGCAGGAAGGCTTGGGCAGAGTGTGGTCTCTGAGGTCTTATCGATGGTGGATGACGGCCCAGGAGACGAGGGGCTGGGTTCAAGGGGCTTTGATGACGAGGGAACGCCCACAAAGAAGACCCTGCTACTGGATAGAGGTACCTTGAGGACATACCTCCACAACTCCACTACTGCGAGGAGGTTCAAGACGCAGAGCACAGGGAACGCTGGTTGGATAGCTCCATCGCCCTGGAACCTCATCGTAAATGGTGGTACCCTCTCTTTTGAGGAGGCTTTGAAGGAGCTTGGCAACGGCGTCTACATGGTGAGCAACTGGTATACGAGGTTCCAAAACTACAGCACCGGCGACTTTTCCACAATATGCAGAGATGGAACATTTCTAGTTGAGGATGGAGAGATCAAGGGAGCATTGAAGGGCGTTAGGGTAAGTGATAACCTGCTCAGGTTGTTCGGCTCAGTCAAGGGGATGTGCAAGGAGAGAAGATGGGTTAAGTGGTGGGAGGTCAGGATCCCTACGCTACTGCCAGCAATGATAATCTCTGATGTGACGCTGACAAAAGCTCAGGAGACCTGAAGGAACTTAATGGAAGAACTGGACTCTAAACTGCCTATAAGAGTTTAAAAAAAGGGAAGGTAAAGAAAGGTAGAGTTTACTTTTCTACCTCTGCGTCTGCTATTTTCAGTGCCTCATCCATAGCATCCAAGCCAAAGTCGATCTGATCCCTATTGATGATTAATGGAGGAGCAATCACGAAGTGACTTATCCATGTTGACTGATAGACTCCTCTCTTGTTCATCTCGGCAGCAACCTTGTCTACCATCAGTGGTGCTCCGGCAGCTTTCTCCGCCCGAGTGTTGAAGGGCTTTTTGGTCTTTCTGTTCTTGACTATCTCAACGGCCCAGAAGAGACCTATTCCTCGCACATCGCCCACTGACAGGTGTCTTCCCTTGAGCTCGTTCAGCCTCTTGCCGAGGTAAGCACCCATCTTCTTTGCGTTCTCGAAAAGATCGAGGCGCTTGTACTCATTTATGGCTGCTATCACCGGTGACATGGCCAAGGGGTGTGCCTCATAGGTGTGCCCGTGGGCGAAGTAGTTCTCCTCGAAATACTCGGCGATCTTCCTAGTGGTGGCTGTGATGCCAAGCGGCGTGTAGGCTCCGGTGCTACCCTTTGCCGTAGTGAGGATGTCAGGCTTTACGCCCCAGTTTTCCACGGCAAACCACGTGCCGGTTCTGCCCCAGCCCGACATAACCTCGTCCACTATCAGCAGGACGCCGTTCTCCTCAGTAATCTTCCTCAGCCTTGGTAGGTACTCCTTTACAGGGACTATGACGCCGTTCGTCCCCACGACCGGTTCCACAATCATTGCAGCAACGTTTGCCTCGTTCTTTATCATATAGTCCACATACTCTGCGCAGGTGATGCCGCATTCGGGGTACTCCTGCTTGAAGGGGCACCTGTAGCAGTAGCAGTCAGGAGCAAAGATCACACCAGGAATCTTGCCTACAGGTTCTGAGAACCACCTTCGCGGGTCACCTGTGCAAGCGATGGCAGCTGCGGTAGAACCATGGTAGGAATGGTATCTCGATATTATCTTGTATGCACCCTTGGGTTTCATATACATCCTGACTATCTTCAGGGCTGCCTCGTTAGCATCAGTGCCAGACGTCGAGTAGAAAATCTTCTCGAGCCCCTGCGGTAGGACCTTGACCAGTGCCTCGCTAACCTTTGCTCGAAGGTCTATGGCATAAGCGGGGCTAATGTAAGGCATCTTCTTTGCCTGTTCAATTATGGCATCGATTAGCGCCTTGTTCTTATGTCCCAGGTTCGAGCACATGAGCTGGGATGAAAAGTCCAAGAATTTCTTCCCCGAAACATCCGTGAAGTAGACACCCTCTGCATCAACTATGTGCGGCGGATTCTTCCAACCTTTCTGAAAACGCCATGTTCCATAGGTGTACTTTGATACTAGATTCACAGTTTCATCCGGTTGTCCTGACAATATTTTACCTCCTAAAGTTGTAGAAAGAAGGGTTGTGAACAATAATAAACTTTATCCATGCATCATGGCTCGGTGTCACGATGAGCAATGATAAGGGCATGCAGGTCTCATAAAGGTGCAGGAGGGAGGACAGGGTTATCAAATCCCAGTACCAATGGTATTGTTAGATAATCGTTGCGACAACAATCTCATCGAAGGTAGAAGATATAATATATTCAGAAGAAAGGTTATTTCCATATATAGAGTAAGCTTAGTGAAAGATGATTTTACAGAGGGACGCACTTGAGGCGGATGCGGGGCTTCAACAAGCTGACTAGGGTCGAAGATGCCTTGATTTTGGTTATGAAGTACTGCAGAGATAGGGCACTCGGCTCTGAGGAGGTAGACGTTAAGGAGGCGTGGGGGAGAGTTCTGGAGGAGGACATCGCCTCTGCGGTCGATGTCCCGCCCTTTGACAGGTCGGCGGTCGACGGCTACGCCATCAGGTCAGAGGAGGCCTTCAGCGCGTCGCGTTCAAATCCCGCGCTATTCTATATCAGGGGCACCGTGGAGGCTGGAGGGGCAAGGGGTCAGATAGGCAAGAGAGAGTGCTACGAGGTCTACACGGGGGCGCCTATACCTGTGGGCGCGGACGCCGTGGTAATGGCAGAGGACTGCGAGAGGAAGGGAGACGAGCTAAGCGTTTACAGACCCGTACCGAAGTTCGCAAACGTCTCCTTCATGGGGGAGGACATACGCGTAGGGGAGGCTGTCTTGAGGTTGGGGGAGCGCCTCAGGCCGTGGCATGTTGGGGTTCTGGCGTCCATAGGCAGAGGAAGGGTCAAGGTTAAGAGGAGACCGGTTGTTGGAGTATTCTCCACGGGCTCAGAACTCGTTGATATTGCAAATGCCGAGAATAGAAAGAAATCAAACAGGATAATTGACTCAACGAGGCCGATGATGGTGGGGCTGCTCAGGGAGCTAGGATGCGGCGTGGCGGACGAGGGGATAGTTCAAGACGATCTCGAGAAGATATCCTCGAGGCTCGCGGAACTATTAGGCAGGGTTGATCTCATCATCACGATAGGCGGGACATCTGTTGGAGGCAAGGATTTGGTACCGGAGGCTGCCCAGTTGCTATCCAAGCCAGGGATTATATTCCACGGTCTGGCGGCAAAGCCAGGGAAGCCGACAGGGTTCGGGATGCTTGGCGAGATGCCGTTCTTCATGCTGCCTGGGTACCCGGTCTCGGCCCTAATCGCATTCGAAGTACTGATCATGCCGTTGCTCTGCAGTTGGCTGGGGCAAGAGGTGCCGAGGAGAAAGAAAGTCAGAGCCATCATGGCGAGAAGGGTTCCAACCACCCCTGGCATCAGGCACTTCCTCAGGGTGACCTTGAGCAGGAGAAGGGGTATGCTGATTGCGACGCCACTAGCCCTTACGGGATCGGGCCTCCTCTCCTCGATCACGAAGGCTGACGGATTGGTAGTCATACCAGAGGACCTAGAGGGTGTGGAGGAGGGGGACGAGGTGGAGGTCGAGCTGCTCAGGGGAGGGTTATCCGGTGCCACGTAAGACCGCAGGAAGGAAGATCTTCCACAGGCTGGTGACCATTGAGGAGGCTAAGAATGTACTTCTCAATAATGTAACAAATGAGGTAGGCAATGAGCAGGTCAGCCTCGAGGAAGCCGGCGGGAGGGTGCTGGCAGAGTCGGTCTTCTCTGGCGTTGACCTGCCGCCCTTCGACAGGGCAGAGATGGACGGCTTCGCGATTATTTCTGAGAACCTCGAGGGTTCTACTGAGCAGACACCCGTCAAGCTCAGGGTCACAGGAAGCATAGGCGCTGGAGAGTCCGTACTGAAGGAGATCCGCAGGGGGGAGTGCATGGAGATAGCGACAGGGGCGCCGATGCCTCGGGGGGCGGACTCAGTGGTCATGGTGGAATATAGCGAGAGGCAAGGAGAGAACGTAAAGATCTTTAAGGGGACGACGCCAGGTGAGAACGTCGCCTCAGCGGGCTCGGACGTCCAAGTGGGGGAGATGATCCTCAGAGAGGGAACAGTTCTTGGAACAAGGGAGGTCGGGATACTCGCAGCGGTGGGTAGGAGTAATGTGAATGTGAAAAAAAGGCCGAGGGTGGGGGTAATATCTACCGGTGGCGAGCTCGTGGATGTGGGGAAGAAACTCCCCTTTGGCAAGATCTACGATGTCAACTCCTACTCGCTGAGTCTAGCCGTCGAGGATGTTGGCGGGGAGGCGCTGTACCTCGGGAGGGCAAAGGACGACTATGAGAGCATTAAGAGGATCATAGCCGATGGCATAGGAGGATGCGATGTTCTGATAATCTCCGGGGGGACCTCGGCCGGGACAGGCGATCTAGTGTACAGGGTGCTGGAGGAGGCGTGCAAGCCTGGAATACTTGTCCACGGGCTAAATGTAAAGCCAGGTAAGCCAACCATAATCGCGGCGGACAAGGGCAAGCCGGTATTCGGACTGCCTGGCTACCCTGTATCGGCGCTCATTATCTTCGACCAGATCGTTAAACCATACCTGGAACGGCTGGGAAGAAGGCCGCCGAGCACCAGAAACGTCCTCAAGGGCAGGCTCTCGGAGGGGGTTAGCGGCGCGAAGGGGAGAAGGTGGTTCCTGCCAGTCCATGTGATAAGGAGGGGGGACAAGAGCAGCATATATCCCATCCCCTCAAGTTCTGGGGCTATAGGGACGTTAGCAAAGGCTGACGGGTACATTATGATGGGGGAGGAGGTGGAGTTCCTCGATTCAGGGGAGGAGGTTGAGGTAAACCTATTCTTCGAGAGTGGTGCCTTTGCCGACCTTACGGTGATAGGCAGCCACTGCCCCGGTCTGGACCTCCTGCTCGAGCTGCTCTTTAGGAGGGATGGGGTTAGGTCCAAGACCGCCAATATAGGTTCGGTCGGGGGGCTTGGCGCCGTGGCTAGGGGGGAGGCGGACATCGCTGGGATCCACCTGCTCGATGAGGAGAGCCTCAAGTATAACGAGCCCTACGTGATCAAGGCCGGTCTGCCCAAGGGGTGCTTTGTCAAAGGCTACAGGCGCCTTCAGGGTATAATGGTGAGGAAGGGCAACCCTAAGAGGGTAAAGGAACTGAAGGACATACTCCGGGAGGATATCATCTTCGTCAACAGGAACAGGGGATCGGGGACAAGGGTCCTCACGGACCACATGCTAAAGACC
>CAZNTO010000043.1:1292-7159 GCA_964576015.1 uncultured Nitrososphaerota archaeon | reverse complement strand
AGTACCGTCATCATCAGCACTCCAGGGAATATGAAGGTCTGGTACTGTACCCCGCCAAAGGAAATTACTGATCCCAGACCGCCTCCGAATGCCACTAGCCAGATCAGTGGGTTCACCACTGAGGAAACGATCCTGGACCTCTCCCTTAAAAACACCTTAACCTCCCTGTACCAAAGCGCGTACAGTCCCGTGAGTTCGCTCATCTTCCGGTCACCTGCGTATACCTCTGCTCAAGCGTTTCAGCGGACTCCACCCTGATTTCCTTGCCTGTCAGCTGCAGGAACACGTCATTCAGCGTAGGCTCCCTCATCTCCACGAACGAGGCCTCCCCTAAATTGCACAGAACCTCCTGAATATGCGACCCAGCCTCCGAGAGCGCGATTAAAACCTCCCCATCCTTCGCCTCAGCCCTGCTGACATAAGGGAGCGATCTTATTAGATCAATGTTGGGCTGCTTTACCTTTGCCTTTATCATGCTCGTCCCGAGCTGCCTCTTAAGGTTGCCCGGCGAGTCCAGAGCTATCACCCTGCCATGGTCGATTATGGCGACCCGGTCGCAGAGCGCATCCGCCTCCTCCATGTAGTGTGTTGTGATCAATATCGTGACTTTTTCATCCCCGGCCAGCCTCTTGATGTACTCCCATATGTGCTCGCGGGTCTGTGGGTCCAGCCCCAACGTCGGCTCATCCAATAGGAGTATCTTGGGCTTGTGCAGCAACCCCCGGGCGAGCTCAAGCCTCCTCCTCATACCTCCGGAGTAGGTTTTGACCCGCTCGTTAGCCCTGTCCCTAAGATCCACCAGCTTCAGCACCTCCTCTATCCTCTGCCTCCTCTCCTGAGCAGGCACCCCGAACATGAGCGCATGCAGGTAGAGGTTCTCCCAACCCGTAAGTAGGTCGTCGGAGCTGGGTGCCTGGAATACCATCCCAATGGACTTCCTGACATTGCCAGGCTGCTTTGCTACATCGAAGCCATTGACTGTCGCCATCCCCTCTGTAGGCTTAAGCAGCGTGGCAAGCATGGAGAGAAGGGTCGTCTTGCCGGCCCCGTTTGGGCCCAGCAGTCCAAAGACCTCACCCTCATCTATGGAGAGGTCGATGTGGTCCACCGCCACGAGGTTCTTGAAGGCCTTGGTAATGCCCTCGGTCTTAATGATCACCTATCTCCCCATCCTCATTCATGTAAACTGCGGACGTCAGTCCACAAAGTCAACCATTTCACTGGTATATATATTGATTGGGTGCATCACTCTCAGGTCATACCCTCGTTGCCTTAACTATTTGATTTTAACAATTTATATCGTAATTTGTGAATTTATCGATATATTTAAATATTGTCAGGAAATATCATACAACGATAAAGGATGGTCAAGAACAAGGATCTTCAGGAGTACCGGGCGGGCGTACTTAAGGCTCTATCCGATCCAGTTAGGCTTGAGATAGTGGAGTTCCTAAAGGGTAGGGAGAGGTGCGTCTGTGAGATTATTCCTATGCTTGGCAGGTCCCAGTCCACAACTTCAAAGAACCTCGACATCCTCTACAGGACTGGTATACTTGACAGGCGGGTCGAGGGCAAGCGCACCTTATACAGGATAAAGAACCCAAGGATCTTCTCACTCCTGAAGGAGGTCGACAACCTCGCCCTTGATCAGCTGTCATCCCTCTCAAAGACCGCAAAAATGTTGAAGGAGTCGCTGAAGGGCAAGTAATACCCACAGGCTAAGGCGTAGCACAATGGTCCTCGATTTTTTACTGCCCCTGCTGGTAGCCGGATTCACAACCCTGACCGATTACGTTGCACTGCACGTCCTTACCTGTCTAGTCCCGGCCTTCCTCCTCGCCGGCGCCATGAACACCTTCCTGTCTAGGGATACGATCGTCCGCTATCTTGGCTCCTCGGAAAGAAAAACTGTCTCATTCCCCCTAGCAGCCGTCTCGAGCATAGGTCTTGCCGTCTGCTCCTGCACGGTCATACCCATCGCCTCGGGGCTCTACCGTCGGGGGAGCAGTCTTGGCCCCGCCTTCATATTCCTGTGGACCGCCCCTGCCCTGAACATACTTACAATAGTCTACAGCGGGGCAATCCTGGGACTCGACATGACCATCATGAGGATCGTGGCTGCCCTCTCCACAGCCTTCATAGTCGGGTTGGTCATGGTCTACGTCTTCAGGCGCGAGGAGAGGGAGCGGGAGGAGAGGGCAAGGTCAAAGATACCATCGACGGGAGGTAGCGGTTCGATAAGCGGGAGAAGGTCCCTGGCACTGATGCTGCTGCTGGTCGTAACACTCCTGCTGCCAAACTATCTGGGGATCGGAAGGCCCTACGTAGAGAAGCTCATGATCTTCTCGGTACCGCTCGCCGTGACACTGATCTATGTGTACAGGGTGTTCAAGACCGAGGAGATCAAGGAGTGGCTCCGGGAGACATGGTGGTTCGTCAGGAAGATCTTCCCGCTCCTCCTGGCCGGCGTGTTCATTGTGGGGATCGTGGGGGCGGTTCTACCCGAGTTTTGGATCCAACAGGCGTTGGGCGGTAACGGGATCATCCCGACCTTCTTGGCGAACCTCATGGGTTCGGTCATCTACTTCTCGAGCCTGACCGAGTCGCCCTTCGTGAAGATGCTCATGGATCTGGGGATGGGCAAGGCGCCTGCGCTGGCCATGCTCCTGACCGGCCCAGGGCTGAGCCTTCCGAGCATGCTGGCAATAATGAGGATCTTCACAGTAAAAAAAGCAGCAACCTACATTATCACAACTATCGTTATCTCTACCCTCGCAGCCTTTGCCCTAGGGAACCTGCTATGGTAAAATGATAAGGGCTGCACTGATCTGAAAGCTTATTATTACAGAGGCAGGAAATCATCATTGTGGGAACTATGCCCAGAAAGAGTTGGTCCGAGAAATTGAAGAACAGCAAAGACTTTCCAAGGGTGGAGAGTATAACCGACAGGATGAGCAAGCGGTGGGGCACGGGGACCGTGGTCATTCCTGCTCCAATGGAGGTCTATGAGCTTATGGGGAAGATCCCTGAGGGGAAGCTCATCACTATAAATGACATCCGTTCCGCCCTCGCCAAGAGGCATGGTGCGACAATCGGATGCCCGATCTGCACAGGAATCTTCGCCCGTGTCGCGGCAGGCGCGGCGGAAGAGGAGCAGAAGCAGGGAAAGAAGACCATCCCATACTGGCGCACCCTCAAGGCCGGCGGTGTCATCAACGAGAAGTACCCAGGCGGGGTTGAAGGGCAGAAGAGGCTATTGGAGAAAGAAGGGCACACCATCATCCAAAAGGGCAAAAAATACGTCGTCACCAATTACGAGAGGTCATTGGCCAAGATATAAGCGCCAACAAAATCAAATGTCTCTGTGTTACCTTCTGCGGGCTCTTAATCTGCTACCTTACATCGTAGCTTAGTAAACCAAACAGATCGATATGGCAACAAGAAAAGTCGGAGTAAAGCCCGCCCTCTTCTGATATCCCTTACCCAATAATTATTTAAATCGATAAATCGTAATTAGTAAATCAAAGGTGACAAAATGGTCGAGCAGCTGATAAAAGTATTCGGTGGAGAGCCGCCCTGCGCCAAGTGCAAGGCGACCGAGAGGGTTGCCATAGCAGCTGTAACAGAGCTGGGACTCAGCGCAAAGGTTGTTCACATCTCTGCGATGTCGGAGGAGGCGGACAAGTACGACATTATGCTGACCCCCGCGGTGGTCATAAACAATAAGGTGGTCCTGTCAGGCAAGGTTCCAACGAAGGAGGAGTTCAAGATGATCCTAAAGAAGGAGATTGGGGGCAATTAAAATGGTCAAGGTGGAGTTCTTCACGGCCGAGCCGCCTTGCGCTGGCTGCGTTGACCTTCTGAAGATTGCCGACATAATTGCGAAGAAGTACGGCAAAAAAGTCAACGTTGTGAAGCACATCGGGCCCTGTGAGGAGTTCAAGCGGTACAACCTCACCATGGTTCCTGCCGTTGTATTCGAGGAGGGACGGATAATGATCATGGGGGTCTGCCCGGACATGGAGACCCTTACCGCCTCGCTAAGGGAGCTGGGGGTGGAGTAATGCCGCTCAAGATCGAGGTCTTCACCTCGCAGCCCACCTGCTCAGGAGGGCGCCTGGTTCTAAGGCTAGTGGACGAGATAAAGAGGGAGTACGGCGACAGGGTGGAGGTTCAGGTCTACAAAGGTCCCTCTGAGAAGGCAAAGGAGTACGGTCTAACCGTGAGCCCTGCAATAGTAATCGACAGGGACGTGCGGATAATTGGCGTATGCCCAACCAAGAAGACCCTCAGGGAGGCCATCAGGGAGGCGGGAGTGCTGTAAGGACCATACGCCCTTTGCGTTACCTTTTATTCTGGAAATTTCTTGACGCGATGGGAACACTCGCATATTCTATAAATAATAAAATACATGCAGCAGTAAGTCCTTTGGAATGGTCAATGAAACCTTTTTTAGAATATACCCGCCTGTATTAAACAAAGTCGTTTAGAGGTGTATTCTTCATGAACTATGAGTTACCTTCTGAAAAGCTCCGGAGGGAGTATGATCCAAAGCGTATGCGTACCCCTACCACCAAGGAGATCTCGCCCCTCGAGGGTATCATAGGCCAAGACAGGGCGGTGAAGGCTCTCAGGTTCGGCTTGGACATCCAAGAGTCTGGATACAACATCTACGTGGCTGGCATTCCAGGGACGGGCAGGAAGACGGCGGTAAAGGGCTTCCTGGAGGAATTGGCCAAGACCAGACCTATCCCCTCCGACTGGTGCTATATCACCAACTTCCGAAACCAGTATGAGCCAACCGCCTTAAGGCTTCCGCCGGGCAAGGGCAGGGAGCTGAAGAAGGATATGGCGGATCTTATAAGCGGTGCAAGGAGGGCGCTCCCCAAGGCCTTCGAGGGGGCGGAGTACGCCGCCAAGAAGGAGGAGGCGGTAAGGGTTGCAGAGGGCGATAAGAAGAAGATTTTTGCCCAGATCAATATGAGGGCACAGCAGGAGGGCTTCGTCATCCAACCCTCCCCAATGGGTCTGCTGATCATCCCGACAATGAACGGTAAGCCCCTCAGCGAGCAGGAGTTTATGGCACTCGCTCCCCAGAAGAGGGAGGCGATTGCCAGCAAGAGGGAGGAGCTGGGCGCAGAGCTGAGGGTCGCCCTAACAAAGGTAAAGGCTCTGGACGACAAGATAGCCGAGGATCTGGAGAAGGTGGATCATGAGATCACCCTCTACGCCATCGGCCACCTGATCTCGGACCTATTGGAGAAGTACAAGGAGTTCCCAGAGGTCGTCGCCTACATAAGGGAGGTGCAGAACGATATCGTGGAGAACCACGCCCAGTTCATAGAGGAGCCGCAGGCAGTTCCAGGGGCAGCACCTTCTACTGGCATGGGCGTCTCCCCTGCGATGTTCCCGTGGCTCAAGGCGCTCCTCTTTAGAAAGTACGATGTCAATGTTGTGGTGGATAATGCGGATCTCAAGGGAGCGCCGGTAGTGTTGGAGCTGAACCCGACCTACCAGAACCTCTTCGGGAGAATAGAGAAGGAGGCGCAGCTGGGCGTGCTCACCACAGACTTCACCATGATACATCCCGGCTCATTGCACGAGGCCAACGGCGGGTACCTCGTGCTCCCCGTGGAGGATTTACTCCGCAACCCATTCTCCTGGGACGGCCTCAAGATGGCCCTCAAGGGTCAGGAGATCGAAATTGAGGAGGCCGGCATGCAGGCGGCCTTCTTCGCGGTAAAGGGTCTGAGGCCGGCGCCCATCCCCCTGACCACGAAGGTTATCCTGATAGGAAGCCTGTACCTCTACCAGCTCCTCTACTCGCTTGACATAGACTTCAAGAAGCTCTTCAAGGTAAAGGCAGA
>CAZNTO010000043.1:0-1192 GCA_964576015.1 uncultured Nitrososphaerota archaeon | reverse complement strand
GAGTACGTGACAGCCGGGCACGTCAAAAAGGCCATCGATGAGAAGGTATACCGATCCAACATGATCCAGAATAAGGTACAGGAAATGATCGAGCGAAACGTCCTTCTTATCAACACAGAGGGCGAGGCTGTGGGACAGGTCAACGGACTCTCAGTGATGGATCTAGGGGACTTTGCCTTTGGAAGTCCTTCAAGGGTTACTGCCAGCACAGGCATTGGCAGGGATGGCATCGTGGACATCGAGCGGGAGACACAAATGGGCGGTCCGATACACACCAAAGGTGTCATGATACTGGGCGGCTACCTTGCGAGTAAGTACGCGCAGGACAAGCCACTAAGCCTCTCCTCACGCCTAGTCTTCGAGCAGAATTACGAGGGAGTTGAGGGGGATAGCGCATCGTCCACCGAGCTCTACGCCATAATCTCCAGCCTCTCCGGGGTTCCCGTTAAGCAGAATATAGCAGTCACCGGATCCGTCAACCAGAAGGGTGATGTCCAGGCCATCGGCGGAGTGAACGAGAAGATAGAGGGCTACTTCGAGGTCTGCAATGCAAGGGGTCTCACTGGCAACCAGGGGGTTATGATACCCGAGAGCAACGTCCAGAACCTCATGCTGAAGGAGGAGGTCGTGGAGGCCGTTAAGGCTGAGAATTTCCACATCTACGCCGTTAATACCATAGACCAAGGGATCGAGGTCCTCACAGGGGTCAAGGCTGGCAACAAGCTACCTGACGGAAAGTTCGAGGTGGGCAGCGTTCACCAAAAGGTGGACATACGGCTGAAGGAGATGGCCGAGAGGCTGAGGGAATACCGTGAGGCTACTGCCGAGGGGAAGAAGTAGAATTTGAAAAAGTTATATTGACCTAAATCTAACTCTCCTTTGTGATATAAAATGAGGATCGATAAGGTTCCAGGTAAGAACAAGAAGCACAATATCTTCCTTTATACCTTAAGCACCTGCGCATGGTGCAAGAAGACAAAGAGGTTCCTTAAGGATAAGGGGGTAGAGTTCGAGTTTGTAGATGTCGACCTGTGCAGCGAGGAGGATCTGAAGAAGATTAGGGCAGATATCACCAAGAGAGGAGCTGAAATGAACTTCCCGTTGGTAATAGTGGACGACACAAAGGTAATCGTTGGCTTTCGTGAGGACGAGATAGAGGAGGCCGTCAAGGGTTGATAACCCTTGATCAGGT
>CAZNTO010000042.1:0-7709 GCA_964576015.1 uncultured Nitrososphaerota archaeon | reverse complement strand
CCTCCGGAGAGATAATTCTCAGCAAACTTAATCTTAAAGGTAACCCAAACAACTTTCCAAGGATGGACCCGCTTGCTGAACAAGATCAGATCCAGCATCGCCTCCGCGCTGAAGCCGGTGGCATCATCTCTCGCCGCGCTGGGCCTCTCCCCAAACCAGATAACCATTATCGGCCTCCTCATCTCATTGCTGTCTGCATATGTCTTCTACCTCTCATTCCAGTTCTGGGGCGGCCTCCTTCTGCTGCTCGCCGGCTTCTTCGACATCATCGACGGAGCGGTGGCTAGAGTTACAGGCAAGGTCACGAAGTGGGGCGGCGTCCTCGACTCCATACTGGACAGGTACTCCGACCTGATAATCATCGGGGCGATTCTCCTCGCCGGGCTCTGCGATCCCCTGTGGGGGGTGATTGCCATGATCGGCTCAGTGATGGTCAGCTACATCCGGGCCCGCGGGGAGGTGGAGGGCGTGAAGATGTCCTCCGTTGGACTAATGGAGAGGGCGGAGCGGATGGTCATCCTTGCAGTATCTGCCATCCTGAGCTATACCTGGGCGGGGATTATCCTTCTGGCAATACTGACGCACATCACCGTCGCCCATCGTCTTTGGTACCTCAGGAGGTCGCTGAGCGCTCGCTAACCTCGAGAAGGTCAAGGGTCCTCCTCAGCATCTTCCCGCCTTCCTCAAGCGCCCGGAGCCCTGCCTCCGTCAGGCTGTAGTACCTCCTCACCATATTGCTAGGCGCCCGCTTCTCGGTGGCGCTCGTCACGAGCCCCTCCCTCTCCATCTTGTAAAGTACAACATAGACGGTTATGGTGGCCGGCTCAAACCCGAAGGCAGCCCTGATCTTGTCCCTTATCTCGTAGGCGTAGAGCGGACCGCCCCTCAGAAGGTGGAGTATGTAAATCCAAAGGTTCTCCTTGGTGAGCTTCTGCTCGAGCCTCCTCAGCGCCAATTGGTCCATCCTCCCCCTGCCCTTTGTGTTATAACAGATTGTCGGATCAAACGTGCTGCAACTGTCTCTCAAATTTGTCAAGTTCGTTATTAACTATTACGATGCAGTGGCTTGCCAGATAGGAATATGGTCCAAGGCTTACCCTTTTTGCTGCAGCCTTATCGAGGAGGCGCTCACTCCTCGCATCGAGCCCCTTCTGATCCCCAAGTATGAACGCGGCCCTGCTCTCGAACTTCACCTTGCGGGAGTCCTCCCCCCCTTCGTGTAGGTAGTACAATGAGAACCCCCCCTCCTTATATTCCGAGACAACTCTCCCGAACCCCTTTCGCTCCCTTCTGACCCCCTCCGCCTGCCTCCCTGAGAGCGCGTCGAGCATGATCTCCGCCGCCTTCACCTCACCAACTGGCGCGTAACGCATCTCCTCCCCCTTAAATGTAAGCGCCACGGGCGGGTCCGGCGCCCCCTCCAAAACTATTGTGAGGGTCGTGTCCCTCCTCGGTCCCTCCGCATCGCAGAGTGCTGCCAATATGCACCTTGCTATCAGGTCCATCCTGCCGGGACCCGACAATGACCTCAGGGAGAAGTCAGGGGCGGTCCGCCCCTCGGAGGCCTTCAGAATAAAAACCCTGAACAAATTTTGGAAACCTCTCTACCTGAGAGGCCCGCCGAACTTTCTCTCGTCCTTCGCCCTTACCCTGACGACCCTCTGGAAGATCGCGCAGGAGACGCAGTAGTACTTGGTCACGACCCGCCTGTATATCAGGGCCCCCTGCTTCACCAGCTCCCTGGCCAGCTGCGGCTCCACTATCGAGACCGGCTTCGTCTGCTTGATGGCCTTGTCCCTGGGCACCCAGGCTCCGCAGCCGTCGCATTGGACCCTGGCAGACTTGCCCTTGTCGCCCTTGCTCCTTCCACGGCTCTTCCTCTTCTTTGGCAATTTTAGTCCCCCATCAAAATCAACTGATAAAAGAATATTTGACCTATTAAACTTATTTACCTTCGGGTTTAATCAGACAGTCCACAAACGCACTTAGGTTTCCGAACCGGCAAGCCTTGGGGCCGCCATCATTAGTGTTAAGTATTCCCCCCACCACTATTAAATAAAGATGGGGCACTGATTTGTGCAGGAGTGGAGTTCTGAGCTATGGATTCCGGCTACAAGGGCAAGGTTCTGGATCTCGTAAAGAGGCAGGGTCTTGAAGTCGGCGACAGGGTTCTCGCAAAAAACGAGAGGGTATCCTTCACCGGAATTCTGATGCCGAGGTCAGAGCTGGACGACGACCAGCACCTCATACTGAAGCTGGACGACGGCTACAACATCGGTCTGTCCATAGAGTCGCTCTCCGTCCAGAGGCTCCCGCAGGAGGAGCCCAAGGTCAGCCCGCCGCCATTCGAGGCAAAGTCCAACCCCAACCTGCCGAAGGTTTCCATAATAAGCACAGGCGGGACCATAGCAAGCAAGGTGGACTACAAGACCGGAGCCGTGAGCCCCGCCCTCTCCGCGAGGGACCTCTACCAGTCCGTGCCTGAGCTGGGCGATCTGGCGGACATCAAGACCGAGATCCTCCTGAGCGTCCTCAGCGAGAACATCGTCCCAGAGAACTGGGCCTCCATGGCGAGGTCGGTATCGAACCACATAAAGAATGGTGCGGAGGGCATAGTGATAACGCACGGCACCGACACCATGGGCTACACGGCAGCGGCGCTGAGCTTCGCCCTCACAAACCTCCCGGTGCCAGTTATCTTGGTCGGCTCCCAGAGATCCTCCGACAGGCCCTCCTCGGACGCATACCTGAACCTGAAGGGAGCAGTCTTCACCGCCGCAAGGGCGCCCTTCGCCGAGGTCGGAGTGCTGATGCATTCTGGCAGCTCCGACTCCAGCCTCGTGGTTCACAGGGGCACCAGGGTCCGAAAGTTGCACACCAGCCGGCGGGACGCCTTCGTGTCCATAAACGCCCTCCCCCTCGCCAAGGTTCAGGACGGCAAGATAGAGACCTACGGCGAGTACAGGAGGAGGGGCGGCGAGCTTGAGCTCAAGGCGAACTTCGACGAGGACGTCGTGCTCATCAAGTCCTTCCCTGGTATCCCCCCTGACATGTTCGACCCAATAATCCACAGGGGCTTCCGCGGCATAGTCCTCGAGGGAACCGGATTGGGGCATGTGCCTGAGAGCCTATTCCCGTCCCTTCGAAGGGCGATCCAGAGCGGTCTGACCGTGGTAATGGCCTCCCAGTGCTTGTATGGGCGTGTGAACATGAACGTGTACAGCACAGGCAGGGAGCTCCTTAATATCGGCGTCATCCCTGCAGGGGACATGCTCCCCGAGACCGCCCTTGTGAAGCTCATGTGGGTCCTGGGCCAGACCGAGGACCCGATGAAGATCCGCGAGCTTTTCCTGAAGAGCATAGCCGGAGAGCTCTCTGAACGTAGTGATTTCATTGACACAGAGAGGTGTTGATGCAGTTGGCTCATCACATAAAAGTGGGGATAGAGATACACCAGCAGCTCGACACCTCGGGCAAGCTCTTCTGCAGCTGCCCGACTGTGCTCAGGGAGGAGGAGCCGCACTTCTCGGTCTTGAGGAGGCTGAAGCCCACTTATAGCGAGCTTGGAGGCCTGGACAGGGCCGCGCTCTTTGAGTCCGAGAGGAAGAGGGCGTTCTGCTATCAGGGATACGGCGACACCATCTGCCTTGTGGAGCTCGATGAGGAACCCCCCCACGACCTGAACAGGGATGCTGTCTCGGTCTCGCTGACGGTGGCAAAACTCCTGAACATGACCCCGGTTGACGAGGTGCACGTGATGAGGAAGATCGTCATAGACGGTTCCAACATCACCGGGTTCCAGCGGACCGCCAAGATCGCATTTGACGGATGGCTTATGGATGGTGCCGAGAGAATATCCGTGCAGTCCCTCTGCCTCGAGGAGGACGCAGCGAGGAAGATCTCCGACACCCCCGAAATGATGACCTACCGCCTTGACCGCCTGGGAATCCCCCTCGTCGAGATCGCGACCGGCCCTGACATCCACAGCGGGGAGCAGGCCGAGCGCGTCGCCCTCCACCTCGGCAGGATACTGAAGGCGACCGGGAGGATAAAAAGGGGTCTTGGGACCATACGCCAGGATCTGAACATATCCGTGGAGGGGGGCACAAGGGTCGAGGTAAAGGGCGTCCAGGAGCTGGGGATAATATCGACGGTGGTCGAGTACGAGGCTACCCGTCAGAGGAACCTCCTTCTGCTGAGGGATGAGCTGAAGAGGAGGGGTGCAACCACCTTAAAGGATGACTTTGTAGATGTCACCGAAGTCTTCACATCCTCCAAGAGCAAGGTCATCAAGGGTGCCTTGGAGTCCGGTGGAAGGGTGCAGGCCCTGTTGCTGCCAGGTTGCAGTGGGTTGCTCAAGATGGAGCTGCAGCCAGGGGTAAGGTTTGGCACCGAGCTCTCAGACCATGCGAAGGTCTACGGCGGTATCGGGGGGATCTTCCATACCGACGAGCTGCCAGCATACGGCATCACGGCAGACGACGTCAAGGCATTAAGAAAAAAGCTTAAGGCAGGGGAGGATGACTGCGTGGTCCTTGTCGCTGCCGATGTTGGGGCAGGCGCAGCTGCCCTGAGCGCCGTGGTCAAAAGGCTTTCGGAGGCGCTGAAGGGTGTTCCGGCAGAGGTGAGGGCTGCCAACCCGGACGGCACGACCCGCTTCATGAGGCCTATGCCCGGCTCGGCTAGGATGTACCCCGAGACTGACGTGCCCTCCATAGTGGTGGACAGGAGCCTTCTGGATAAGATACAGAAGGGCCTGCCTGAGCTTCTGGAAGCCAAGACCGCCCGGTACATAAAGGAGTACGGGTTGAGCAAGGACCTCACCGCGCTGATAGTCGACTCGCCTTACGCGTTGACATTCGAGAGACTCGTCAAATCCGATGGTTTGTCCCCCTCCTTCGTTGCGGCTACCTTTGAGTACACCTTCAAGATGCTGAAGCGGGAGGGGGTAGACATGGAGTCGCTCGATGACAGGCAGATCAGGGACGTCCTGGTCAGGGTGCACAAGGGAGAGGTTGCGAAGGAGGCAGTCGCCGAGATATTCCGCTGGCTGGTTTTGAACAGGGGGAGGGGTGTCGAGGAGGCCACAAGGGCGCTCTCGCTCGGTGCGGTGGATACCCCCAAATTAAAGCAGGCCGTCGCAGAATTGGTAGGAAAGAACATGGATCGGATAAAGCGGGACGGCGAGCGCGCCATAAGCCCCCTAATGGGCGATCTAATGAAGACCTTCAGGGGAAAGGTCGATGGCAAGGTGCTTCATGAGCTGCTTAAGGAAGAAATCAGGCGTCGTCTACAAACCGCTCCCAGATAACTTTTTTAATTGAACTGGTATTATCAATTCTGTTTGGTGTCCCCTGTGTGCGGAATATTTGGGTGCCTCTGCGACGGGGCCCCACAAGTGATACTTGACGGTTTAAAGCGGCTTGAGTACAGGGGATACGACTCCGTAGGAATCGCCGTGATAAGCGGTAACAAAATTACCTTAGAAAAAGATAAAGGAAGGATTGACCAATTTATTAATGGTCTAGATGAGACTCGACTTTATGGGGAAGTTGGGGTAGGCCACACGAGGTGGGCGACTCATGGTGCTCCTTGTAAGGAGAACGCCCACCCTCATCTAGACTGCACAAAAACCATAGCGGTCGTACATAATGGAGTTTTAGAAAACTTCCTCCAGCTCAGAGAGGAGCTCGCAAAGAGGGGGCACCGCTTCACCTCAAATACAGATACCGAGGTAATCCCTCATATGATAGAGGAGGGCATCAAGGCGGGCCTTCCCCTAAAGGAGGCCGTGGTTGAGGCAACCAAGCGCATAAAGGGCTCGATGGCATGCATCATCATAGGCACCTCCGAGCCCAACAAGGTGATCTGCATCAGGAGGGAGAGCCCCCTTGTGATTGGCATAGGCCCCAAAGGCTCATACTGCGCATCCGACATCCCTGCGCTACTGCCCTTCACAAAAAGGGTCTTGGTCATGCCGGAGGATACGATCGCGGTCCTCGAGAGGAGGAAGGTCACCCTGGAGCAGATATGCGGTGGTGCACTCGAGCCCAAATTCTCCAAGGTGACATGGGATCTGAAGATGGCGGAGAAGGGTGGGTACCCGCACTTCATGATCAAGGAGATCTACGACCAGCCCGTTGCCATCAGGGACACGCTGAAGGTGCCGGAGACCTTCTTAGACCGCGCCGCAGACCTGCTGAACGATAAGCTCTACCTCACCGGATCAGGAACCTCCTACCACGCCTGCCTTTCATCCTCCTACATGATCTCACAACTCATCGGGACCGACGTTAGGCCAGTAATCTCCTCCGAGTTCAACGACTCGGTCTCGGACCTCGAAGGGAGCACGGTGGTAGCCGTCTCGCAGTCTGGGGAGACTGCCGATACCCTGAGCGCAGTAAAGTATGCCAAAGGCAAGGGCGCGAAGATACTCGGGATAACGAATACCCTGGGCTCCTCCATCACCGTACTATCCAATGCGTACATCTGCACGCAGAGCGGACCTGAGATAGGCGTGGCCGCAACGAAGACCTTCCTGACGCAGCTCACCGCACTGGACCTCCTCACCCTGCGCGTCGGGCTCAAGAAGGGAAGGATATCCGAGGGGGATTACAGATCCATTCGACAACAGATGGAAAAACTGCCGCGGCTGATCGAGGAGACCCTCGGCAGATGCGAGAAGGTCAAAGAATTGGCGCTGAAATACTCCACGAGGCGCGACGCATTCTTCTTGGCCCGCGGGATAAACGTAGCAACTGCCATGGAGGGTGCCCTAAAACTTAAGGAGATAAGCTACACCCATGCTGAGGGATACCCAGCGGGGGAGTCCAAACACGGTCCCATCTCGCTGGTGGAGCAGGACTTCCTATGCGTCTTCATCGCCCCGAAGGACTCAACAAGGGGAAGGGTGATCGGAAACATTATGGAGATGAAGGCTAGAGGCGCAGAAATATTCTCGATAATCACCGAGGGCGATGAGGAGCTGAGGCAGGTCTCAAACGAGTTCTTCGAGGTCCCGGCTGTGCATGACCTGCTCTATCCAATCCTCTGCACAGTGCCATTGCAGGTCTTTGCCTACCACGTAGCGAATTTCAGAGGGCTGGATCCAGACAAGCCGAGGAACCTTGCAAAGTCCGTCACCGTGCTGTAATCCTGCCGGTACGGAGGGAAGAGATCACGAGCCACTCTGATAGAAAGGTCCTCGCCTCAATAGACAGGGCAGAGGATTTGGCTCATAAGATATCCGACCTACTCTCTTTTGGCACCGACAATAATGAGGTTTACAAGAAGGTTCTGCAGTGCAGGCTCGAGGTGCAGTACGCCCTCGCCCTTCTCTGTGTAAATTGCGATATGGAGTGCTATCCACAGAAGGTTCGAAGCAAACCCGAAATTGAGAGGGACATTATACAGATATCCGATCACCTCTCGAGGTGCAAGGAAATCCTCTCGTCTGAAAGGAACAGGGATGCCGTAGAGGACCTCTTGGTTGCTGACACCTTACTTGGACAACTAATAATCTGGCTGAGAAGAGAGAAGAAAGTACCATTGGAAAAAAATCCATTAAGGTAGCGAAAAAGAAAAAGGACGATAATAAAACGAAGAATTTATTTTAATTTTTCAGACCTTCTGTCAACCACATCCAGAGTACCAGGACCGGTTCCGATTATGGTGACTGGAACATCTAAATTCCTCTCAATCTCAGCAAT
>CAZNTO010000041.1:0-7718 GCA_964576015.1 uncultured Nitrososphaerota archaeon | reverse complement strand
TTCGGAGCGGAGATATTTCCGCTGTACTGCCTCTCTATGGCCGACAGCACAACTGCAATAGGCAGGCACATAATAACCGAGACCATCAAAAAGGCCACCGAGTCCGGCGTCAAGGTGATATACGCCGACACCGATAGTTTATTTTTACACCAGCCAACCAAGGAGCAGATCGGTCAGCTCCTTAGCTGGGCGGAGTCAAGCTTCGGCATAGACCTCGAGGTGGACAAGAGGTACACCTTCGTTACCTTCTCCGGGAGGAAGAAGAACTACCTCGGCGTCATGGACAACGGTGTGGTGGACATAAAAGGGCTGATGGGCAAGAAACGGAATACCCCTGTCTTCATCAAGTCCGCCTTCGGGGAGATGACCCAGGTCCTGCAGGAGGTAAAGACCCCTGAGGAATTCGAGAAGGCAAAGGCGAGGATAAAGTCAATCGTTCAGAACTGCTACACCGGGCTGAAGAACAGGCGCTTCTCCCTGGACGAGCTTACCTTCAAGGTGATGCTCTCAAGGCATCTGACCGGATACCATAAGACTACACCCCAGCACGTTAAGGCGGCAAAGCAGCTGGAGGACAAAGGCAAGGAGGTCAAGCCAGGCGACATAATCTCCTTCGTAAAGGTTCAGGGTGGTCTTGGCGTGAAGCCCGTCCAACTGGCGAGGGTAGACGAGGTCGACGTGGACAAGTATGTGGGGCACATAGAGTCCACCTTCGGTCAGGTGCTGGATGCCCTCGGAATAGAATTCGACGAGATCGTAGGGATTAAGAGGCTGGAATTCTTCTCCCAGTAATCTAATCTAATTTAATTTAGCTTGCCATTCCGGCCTTATCGTACCTTAAAAGTCCAAAGATCTTTAGCTGCTGGAGAGCCTCCCTATACTCCATCCTCAACTCCTGCTTCACTCTGAGCATGTCTGCCCTCGTATTGCTGTACTTCTTGCAGCCCTCCATTTTATATCCCCGAGTTGACTAAGAGTTGAACCTTAAAAACTTATCTAGGGCGCCAAAACAGGGAGGCCCGACGTTGCAGGGCGCCTTTGCTCTAAAGAAATTGGCTCGACATATCCATTTATATAGCGTTCCAATAACAAGTTATCGCATCAATAAGCGGTGGAGCCAATGCGCCTCCTAATGATCCATTCTGACTATATGGAGTATGCCGCCCTAGAACCCGCGGTCAAGGAACCAGAAAAGATAGATGACGTGGGAAAGACCCACAGGGTTGAGGAGTGCCTCGTAACCTTCTGCTCCGTGGAGAGGGAGGATGAGTCCTCACCCTCAGAGATCGCAAAATACGCAGCCAAGGTAATCCTTGATCAGGCTAATATGGTCAAGGCCGAGAGGGTGCTGCTCTACCCCTACGCCCACCTCTCCGCCGACCTCGCTTCACCGGCTGGAGCCCTTAGGACGCTGGTGCTCTTGGATAAGGCTCTCAAGGGATCGCTGGAGGTTGTAAGGTCGCCCTTCGGCTGGTACAAGTCCTTCATTATAAAATGCAAGGGCCACCCGCTGGGCGAACTCGCCAGGACCGTTACGCTGGAGATGGCCAAGGAGGAGCTGAAGGCCGAGGCAGAGGCCAAGGCTGAGGAGGCGGCCGCGCCAAGCAAGTTTCTCGTTCTCACCCCCGAGGGCAAGGAGATACCCATCGATCTCTCGGATTCGAAGACCTTCTCCAGCCTGAAGATAGACCCGTCCCTCCTACAGCTGATAAACAACGAGGCCGGCATCAAGGGCGAGAGGGAGGCCCCCCATCACATCAAGATAATGAAGAAGCTGGAGCTGGTGGACTACGAGCCAGCCTCAGACGTCGGGCACTTCAGGTTCTACCCCAAGGGTACTATAATAAAGGACAGCCTCGAGGAGTTCGCCTACGAGATAGCGGTGAAGGACCTGCACGCCTTCAAGATAGAGACCCCTTACCTCTACAGGCTGGACGAGCCGGACATAGCCGAGCAGGTCTCCAAGTTCCGCGAGAAGGACTACAGGCTGAAGGTGGACAACAGGGAGTTCACCCTCAGGTTTGCCGGCGACTTTGGCCTCTTCAGGATGATGAAGGGCGTCACCATGAGCTACAGGCAGCTCCCCCTCAGGGTTTACGAGCTCTCTGCCTCCTTCAGGCTCGAGCAGAGCGGCGAGTGCGTGGGCCTCAAGCGCCTCAGGAACTTCACAATGCCCGACCTCCACTGCTTCTGCATAAACTTGGAGCAGGGCATGTCAGAGTACATGGAGCTCTTCAAGAAATACACAAAGCTAACCGACTCCATGGAGATAGACTACGCGGTGGCCTTCAGGGTGTTGAAAGAATTTTATGAGAAGAACAAGGAGTGGTTCGTCTCGCTGCTGAAGGTCGTAAACAAGCCCGCCCTTATCGAGACGCTGCCGGAGATGAAGCACTACTGGGTCCTGAAGCATGAGTACCAGGCCATAGACGCCGCCGGCGGGAACACCCAGCTGGTAACGGTCCAGCTCGACGTAGAGGACGCTGCCCGATACGGGATCTTCTACACCGACGAGAACGGTCAGAAGAAGGGCTGCATAATTCTACACAGCTCGCTCGGGTCGATAGAGAGGTGGATGGGATCAATTCTAGAGCAGGCAGCCAAGGATCATATGAAGGGGAAGACCCCGAAACTGCCCGTCTGGCTTAGCCCGATACAGGTCAGGTTTCTGCCCGTCAACAATACCCACCTCGACTTTGCGCTGAAACTCGCCTCCAATGTGGCTGGCCAGAACCTGAGGGTAGACGTTGACGACAGGGAGGAGTCTGTCTCCAAGAAGATAAGGGACGCCGAGGTGGAGTGGATACCGTACATCGTCGTGGTGGGCGAGAGGGAGATCTCCTCCGGAACGCTTCCTGTAAGGGTACGTGGCGGGGAGCTGGTGAACACCTCACTCGAGGGACTCTGCTCCCTCGTTAGGAAAAGCCTGGGAGAAAGGCCGTGCATCCCCTCATATCTGCCGTTGCTGCTGTCGGCGAAGCCGCGCTTCGGATGACGGCTGATAAAGACCGATGGGTATTTAATATGGCATTACCGAGAAATCGTAAGGTGTCGCATATGAAGGTCGAAGAGATAATTGTGGTCACGGCTGACTGGGAGAGGGGCAGCCAGTACGCCCTTAGGGTCTGCGAGGCGGTATCAAAGAGCACCAACATCCCAGTCGAGATCAAGAAGGAGGATTACGACCTTCTGATCAACTTCGGGGAGAAGGACGAATTCGGCGGGGTGGACATCCCCCAGATCTTTCTCAAGCTTGAGGGGGGATCTGTGAAGCACGTTATGACCAGGACTCCGGACAATGATAAGGGGATGCCCGATATCGAGCAGGGGATAAAGAGGCTCGAAGAGGCAATTTCGAAACAATGAGGTGCAGGCGTTGTCCTCCACAGAGGTAGTCATAGTAAGGGCAAAGGAAGGCGTGCTAGTTTCAAAAACTAAACAGGCAGGCGACATAAAGGATGTCGTGAAGAGGCAGGTTGTAGAGGCACTTTCACTCTGGCCCGCTGACAGGGCCGACTTCACGGTAATAAGGGACCATCAGTACCCTGTCAGCGTAAAGCTGCCCATATCGAAGGAGCAGTACGACCTCTACTCCAAGTACGATATGACGAGGACGACCAATGGCAGCATTATGTTCCACATTCCTGTCTACATCATATCCTTCGACAACGAATACCAGAATGACAACTATATTGACAAGGAGGTCCTCGTGGTTGCCCCGGCCATAGACCAGAAGGCGGAGGAGGCCATCGTCGAGCTCGCAGTGGAGTCCACCAAGCCTGCGCCGCCTCAGGAGGAGAACATAGAGGAAGGGGAAGAGGAAGAGAAAGAGGAAAAGTAATACCCTTCATTTGCTTTTTACATCATCTCAATAGTAAAAAGGAAAAAGGGCTCACAAATGTAGCGGCGTCTTCATAATTCCGTGCTTTGTCCCCCGTTCATTGCCCGTATAGAGTTCGCTTATCAGCAAATTATCATTTTCGGTTTATTGCATAATAAAAAAGGAGGGCTCGACTAGCCCGGCTCATCATCTTAACATCTGAACCCGAATTCTCAGTCATCGCCCTAAAGGGCTTACGTGGCGATAAATTTAACACTATCGGGGAATTTTCCATGTGCGAATTATAAACGAAGCGGCAGTGACCCCAATGACAATCGGTCAGAGTTGTGCTCAAACTCCCCCCAAAAGGTGAATCCATGCCACGTAAGGTGCTCTGCTGCCTTCATGTTTCTTATGACCATTCAGTTGACATAAAAATCTAGCTACCTCGCTATATCCACAACATTGAAATGTATTATACAGCTGCCACCATTAAGGATGGCCTAAACCGCCACAAAAACCCGTTACTGTACAACTCTTAAAGTATTTCTATGTTCGTCGCACAGTGGTATTGTCATATAGTATTATTGTTGTTCAGTAATACTGTTAAACCTAAATACAATTCACTCATAAGTAGGGAAAACTTTTTATAAGTAACAAAGTTTATATGTACATTAGCAGTTTTAACCCTGTAGTGACTAAAGGAAGGAGATACAATTGACCGTAGAATTTATGAAATATGGCCATACGAAATTGATGGCAGTGCTCAAAACTATCGTGGATCAAATTGATTCTAACCCAGGTGATGGTGATCTAACTCTATTGATGCAGAAAAATTCACAGGAAATGTTCCTTTCTCCATCTCTGGATAAGACGCTGTCTATGAAACTCAATGGAGTTGTCGAGATTCTGGATTACTTCGTTTCGAAGGAATTCATGACCAAGAAGCTTGTTGAAACCCTGAAATTTTGTCCCGTATGTTTTTCATTTGGGGTAATCCCTGTCGAGCGCTGTAGACACTGCGGTATGCCGAGCATTTCCAGAGGGAGGGTCATAGAGCACCTCACTTGTGGATACAAGAACATGGAGAACCTCTTCCATAGGAACGGAGATATGGTGTGCCCAAGGTGTAACAAAACTCTGACGGTTGAGGGCAAGGACTTCTCAAAGGGTGGCATAATGTACAAATGTCAATCGTGTGGAAACTTGTACGAAACACCAGTAATAGACTATCACTGCGAAAAATGCGGCGAATATTTCCCAACAGTAGAGTTGGGGGAAACATTGCTGTACAAGTATGAGATAGTCAATGACAAATTGGAAAAGATCAAAAGCACATTCAAGACTCTGGATTTACTGCAGGAGTACCTTGGTGAAAAAGGGTATATCATAAAACGAGCAACACAGGTCACGGGGCTCTCCGGAGTAACTTATGATACTGATCTTTATCTAACAAGCCCGAACGATGAGGACAGTATGATCGTAGAAACATACATGTTTGAGAAGACTATCGAGGTTGAGGAAATACTGAGGCTGCAGGCCTTAAAAAGTGACCTCAACTTGAATAAAGTTGTCATAATAACACATGCTACACTGGATCCGAAAGCCGAGACGCTCGCAAACTTCTACAACATGGTTTTGATCGTCCCAGAGAAGACTAATGAGCATACGAAAGAAAAAATAACAAAAGCATTGCTTGAGAAAGGAGTTACACCAATAACAACTAACAATTGATTGCGCTGATATAGTAAGGCGCTTGTCTTCATAGCGCTGCAGTCCGATTCTTCAGAAATAGGAGTAAATCAACTTTATATCAACGTTCTCATGCTCTTATGATACAATTATCTACATGAGAATAAACGCTATTTTTCTGAAAAAAATCCCAAAATGAGATTTTGATGCCAATTTCTTAGTACATCCCATTGATTCAGACTACTTCTGCAACCTGGCCTTTAATGTTTCATAGGCGCCGCTGGCACGATCAGACAGCACGAAGAACGTACTGAATTTTTCTCCCTCTTTCTTTTCAACGACACTGACGTGCCTAAAACTCTTGAGAATATTTAGAAACCTCCACAACGTGACCTCGTCGATCCCGCTCTCGTTTACCAACATCTCTATTGAGGCAGTGCCGTTGTGGGCATTGAGTATCTCATAAATCTTCAAAAGAGGCTCCTCCAAGAATCTTGCGGGTGCCTGAGTCTCTGATAACGCATAGGGTTGAGCGGCGACCGTGGGGGCGGCGAGAACGGCCTCCAGTTCCTCGGCCTTTACCGTTTCCTCCCCTATCTTGCTCAACAGTACTTCAGGATTAGAATAGTACTGGTAGACTATCCTGGCAACATCGTTGACATTTCTTATGCCCTTTTCACTCATCCAGTGGATAACGTTCTTCCTGCGCTCCATCTCGCTAAAGATCCACGTGCGGCTTTTACCCAACTTTTCAGCTATACGCCTCAGGATAATGCTGTCCTTCACATTCGAGAGGAACACGTCATCCTGTGGTGCCCAGCTATATACGTTGACATACTTATCGAAATCCTCAATCTCCCAGGCCATGCGCACCCTCCTGCCCACCCTCATAGTGCCGGGCAGGGTTACGCGCTCGATGAACGCGACCACATTGATGAGTGGGATGTATGTCTCAGAAACGTTCATGGGTGGGCTTATGAGCCTCCTCATGGCATATTCAATGTTCTCACCGTGAAGTGTGGTCAGGCCCCCGTGCCCTGTAGCCATGGCTTGGAACAGGACATACGCCTCCTCCCCCCTCACCTCTCCAACAACGAGATAGTCTGGCCTATATCTCAAAGAGGTCTTAACCAAGTCCATCAGGCTGATCAGCCCAACCTTGGATCCGGTGAGGCCGTAACTCTCCCTGCTGACAAATTGGACCCAGTTATCGTGCGGCAGGTTAAGCTCCGGGGTCTCCTCCACAGTAACGATCTTCATGCCCGGCTTGATGAGGGACGCCAGGGCATTCAGTGTGGTGGTCTTGCCGCTTCCGGTACCGCCAATTACCATAAGCGTTGCCCTGTTCTCGATCAGCATCCAAAAGTACGCAGCCATCTCCTCGCTCATTGTGCTCATCTGAACGAGGTCAACGATGCTGAACGGCTCCTCCCTGAACTTCCTTATCGCAAATGTCGAGCCCTTCGGGGAGACCTCATCCCGGAAACTGGCAGCGAGCCTGTGCTTTCCGAAGAGCATTGCGTCGACGATAGGGAAGGCAGAGCTGACATGCTTGCCGGACTTGTGCGCCAGCTTAACAATGTAGTCGTCCAGACCCTCCTTGTTCAAAAACCTGATGTTTGTGGGTATGCTCTCGTACTTCCGGTGCCAGATAAATATGGGAACGTCGACACCGTCGCAGCTGATGTCCTCAATCCTGTAATCGTCCATAAGAGTGTTCAAGGAGCCGAAGCCTAGGAGGTCCCTCTCCAGATAGTAGTTGATCTTGTCCCAGCCCTCAGGGGTAATTTCCTTGAATGCATTCTTGTACTTAACGGCCAGCCTCTTGACCTCTTCTAAAAGCTCCTTACGAACGTCCTCCTCCTTGCCGATCTCAGCGGGGTTAAGCTCCTTAGCTATAATGTCTGAAATCTTCTGATATGCCCGCTTCTCAACGGGATCGGGTGTGACTTCATCAATAAAGTACTCGATCTCGGAGCTTCCAGGAGGCTTACCTATCACGACGCGTGCATACTTCTCCTTGATCCAGTACTCATCAGATACATCCATCTCCGTAGGAATAGGATCAACTAGAGTCTCTTCAACTGGAAGGCCCTCTAACTCTAGAGCAGGCACAGTGACATCTTTGCCCTTAATTTTAGGCAATGATAATTTAAAATTGACCATCAATCTAAATTAGAGGCACACCTATAAATAACTTATCAGC
>CAZNTO010000040.1:6006-8057 GCA_964576015.1 uncultured Nitrososphaerota archaeon | reverse complement strand
GGCGCTATGCAGAGATACTCTCACTGCTCCTCTGTGCGGGGATTGTGTTCGGGCTCGGGTGGGTCTGGCTGGCTTACTGGCTGAATTGGGACATCGCCATGGCATTCTGGCTAGGGGTTTTACCCTTCCTCCCGGGCGACGCCGTAAAGGTGATCCTGGCGCTGGTAGTGGGCAAGAGGATAAGGTTACGTTAATTTATCCCTATCCAACAAAAACACTAGTTATTCGAGGTGCTTATGATGAAAGTTGCCAGAAACTTCTTGGGAATGATAGGGAATACCCCTGTCTTAAGGCTTACCAAGTTAGCTACTTCTTAGTATCCTATCGAACTGCTCCGGGATGGGCTCTATTGTAGGAATCTTCTCTGTTTCTTTTTCTATAACGTCTGTTTCTTTAAGACCACTCCCTGTCACCGGGACTACGACGCAGTCAGTCTTTCCTATAACCCCCTTCTCGAGGAGTGTCATGAAACCTGCAATGCCCACTACACCACTTGGTTCCCCGAAAACCCCCTCCTTTGAAGCAAGGAGCTTCTGTGCTACGAGTATCAGCTTATCGGGTACTGCGATGCAGGTACCATCCGTCTCCCTGACGGCCTGGAGGGCAGCGTCGCCGTCCCACGGGTAAGGATCCAAGAGGCCTGTGGCGATAGTCTTGGGCTCCTCCCACGGGGATATGTCGTGTCCTGCCCTCCCCGCGACATATGCCCTGACTATAGGGGCGTTTCCGGTGCTTTGGACCACCACAAGTCGGGGCATAGAGTCGATCAGCCCAAGTTCCTTGAAGTCTTTAAAGCCCTTCCATAATCCGGCCATCAGGCAGCCGGCTCCTGACGGGACGAGAATCCAGTCAGGCACCCTCCAGCCTAACTGCTCGACCATCTCGTAAGATATCGTCTTGGGTCCCTCCACCTGGTACGGGTTGAATGGCCCGAAGGATGGGCAGGGATACCAGTTGTACTTGTCCATGATTGCGATCATCATCTTTACAGTAGGGTCCTCCTTGCCCAGACCCTTTACTTTAACGACCCTTGCGCCATAGTTGATGAGTTGGGCTAGCTTGCTGTGGGATGCAAAATCAAGGACAAACGCTGTACACTCGAGACCAGCTGCGGCAGAGTGGGCTGCGAGGGCAGCGGCGGCGTTGCCAGAAGACGCGGTTACGGTAGTGGTATACCCCAGTTCCACCGCCTTGGCGACTCCCACGGCCATACTCCTGTCCTTGAATGATCCGGTAGGACCTCGGGTCTCGTCCTTGATGAATAGGTTTGTAGATTTCAGGGTCTCACCTAGTCTAAGGGCTTTTATAAGCGGGGTATTCCCACCCCCGAGCTTGGGGGCATGGGACTCCTCGGCGGGGAGAAGCTCGCGGTACTTCCATACGCCACCACGGCGTTCCTCAAGAATGCTTCTGCTTAGAACCTCCTTTAGACTTTCATAATCGTAGATTATATCGAGCCTACCGTAGTCCCTCTTGGGGCAGAGTAGGAGCCCTTCGGAGGGGTTGTGTTCCTTTCCGCATTTTGAACATTTGAGGGTTTTGATGTGCAACATATTCCTTCAGCGGTGGTTCAGTTTCTTCTTCAACCAGATCTTTGAGAGGGCATCGAAGTTAGGGATGACCTTCTTGAGTATGGGTAGATAGGTGCCTATCTCATTATTGGTCATATACTGGAACTGGTACTCTCCGTCGTAGGGTGAGGGTGCGCCCTCCCTCGTAATAAACTCGATATGCATGAAGTGGTCGTCCTTCTTTATGGTGATGGGGTGTCTGTCGTTACTCAGGTTCACTATCTCAAGAGCCAGACGACCACAGAAGCCGCTGTGAACCTTTGCGGCGTTCAGGAAGGATAGGCCCATCCTTCCGTACTTGCTCTTAGCAGTAAGGTAGGCTACACAGTCTGGTGGTGTGAAGACGATCTCCTTAGAGATCACATTCTGATGCTCGAGGTACTGGAGTGTCGTGTCCTCGCCCACAGTCAGAATGTAACCGTCTCCATCAAGCTGGGACTCCTGAAACGGGGTGAGTATTCTATATTTCTTATTCAGTTC
>CAZNTO010000040.1:0-5906 GCA_964576015.1 uncultured Nitrososphaerota archaeon | reverse complement strand
ATAAACAGCGTCGGCGCGCACTACACCTCGCCGTCGAACGATACGACCTTGGTGCCGGCAGGGGCGCTCGTCAAGATAGATCTAGGGGCGCATGTCGATGGGTATGTGGCAGATTCAGCCATAACGGTATCTGTGGACTCGGAGTATGAGGACATGATAAGGGTCGCCGATGAGGCTCTTGAAAAGGCATTGCAGGTAGTGGCTATCGGTGGAAAGATCTCGGAAGTCGGGTCTGTTGTTGAGAAAACGATAAGATCCAGGGGGTTTAGACCGATAAGTAACCTAACTGGGCACCAGATATCGCGGTACACCATACATGCGGGGGTGAGTATCCCTAATGTGAGTGCCATAACAGTTGGTGGATGGGGCAGATTTAAGCAATGGTCTGTCTACGCCATTGAGCCCTTTGTAACCCCACCTATGGCAGCTGGCGAGGTGAAAAACGGTCCGCCCGGAAACATACTCCACATAGTGAGACTGAAGGGCCCCAAAGAAGCCGAGAGCCGCAAATTGTTTGATGAGCTCTATAAGAGGTATAAGACTCTGCCCTTCGCAAAGAGGTGGGCTGCTAAAATAGATGGCTTCGGATTGGCAAAGCTCTTAGAAGAAAAGAGGACGCTTTACGAGTATCCGGTTCTGGTAGAGGTTACAGGGAAGACCATTGCTCAGGCCGAGCACACAATCTTGACCACTGACAAAGAGGTAATAGTCACGACATAGAAAGTAAATTTTTATGCTATTTAAAATATCAGTTTGCCTCGAGTGTATGAAAAAAATATGTAGAATATTCATTCGTCATTTCGTGGTAAAGCATCGGGTTTGGTTATTGTTTTAGACTCTGCTCTAGATTGTCCAAACGCGGAAGCTTGTCCTTCAACCTGTTTTCAGCGACTGCCGCTGCCTCTTTGAGGATGTTATCGGCCTCCTCCTGATTGGGGGTCAGCAGGGAAGCATCGCCCGTCAGATGTGAGAAGGAAACCATCGTCTCGGACATTATGTTGGAGAGCTCACCGAGGGCGGTGCTGGAGGCAGGCAGGAAGTCCGCCAGCGTCCCCTTCACGTTCTTCAGGACCTGATTGATGGGAGCTATAGCCGCAGCGATGTCGCCAAAGTCCTTCGCTACCTCGATCCTTGTGTAGGCCTTCTCGAGGGCGTACTTTCCGAACTGCGTCTTGCTCTCCACCTTCCTCAGCTCGGCAATCTCGTTCGCCAGGGAGGTTGCCCTCGGCGTATCGTGATCCTCGTAAGCCTTAACCAACTGCTGATATAGAGTCTTGTCCTTCGTCTCAAGCCTGTTGGAGATCCTGTCCAGGGACTGGATCTCTTGGGACAGCTTCTTCTTCGCCATCTCTAGCTGCTGTCTCAGGGGCTCAGGGGGGACTACCTGTTCCTTTATCTTTTCTGGAATGGACCTCTTCTCTTCCGGCTGCCACTTCTTAGCGAGGTTTTCTGGCATTAGGCATCCACAAATAATAGCTGAGTTTAATAAGAATTAAACTTGCTGGTGCAGGATGTGGATGCCCGGAGTATATTGAAAGGTATGAGGAGCGCGCTCGGGGAAAAATCTTGGACGGCGTTGGGAGGAATGAGCAGGAATGACGACCCCGAGAACCCCTTTAAGGTATTAATAGGAACAATCCTCTCCCATAGGACGAGGGACGAAAGGACCGCAGAGGCGACGGATAGGCTTTTCGGGAGGTTCCAGAGTGCCAAAGATTTGGCCGAGGCCAAGGCGGACGAGGTGATGGAGCTAATAAGGGGCGTCGGCTTTTACCGCGTCAAGAGCCAGAGGATTATAGAGGTAGCGAGGATCATAAATGAGCAGTATGACGGGAGGGTCCCTAACACCCTTGAGGAACTTTTAGAGCTGCCATCGGTTGGGAGGAAGACCGCCAACTGTGTGCTTGTCTACGGCTTCAAAAAGGAGGCCATACCTGTGGACACCCACGTCCACAGGATAGCCAATAGGTTGGGCATAGTTCATACAAAGGAGCCTGAGGAGACAGAGTTAGGGCTGAGGACCTTCTTCCCAAAGGAGGACTGGTTAAAGGTAAACGACCTCTTCGTAAGGTTCGGAAAGACGGTCTGCAAACCGGTGGGACCAAGGTGTGTGATATGCCCGCTAAAAGAGAGATGCGGCTACTATGAAAAAGTGGTAAAAATTAAGAAATAATGATAGAACGGGACATTATTAATCTTTAACTTCTATGGCCTGTTTCGCACACTGTGCTACACACGCCATGCAGAGTATGCAGTCCTGCTCCCTTACGACCGCCGACTTGTCATCCTTCAGCTCGAAAACGCTGGTAGGACAGATGGATACGCAGACGGCGTCACCATCACACTTCTCGAGATCAACTTTAACAGTGACCATTTTGATTACCTAACCCAAAAAGTTCATAGGGCTTTTTAATAAAGTTTTCCAAGGAAAATTCGCTTACACGGTGGTTTGCTTTATTTTATTTTGTTTAAATTGATATAATGTCATAACGCCATCTGGGCGCATTTAAATTTCACGAATCAGCCATGCTCATTCATTTCTGCGTGGGCGACTTTTTTGTGCCAGTCCCTCAAGCACTTTGAGATCCTCTTCCGTGAGCTCTATATTATGGAGCTTGATGAGGGCAGACCTCTTTCTTGTCTCGAACAGCCCTTTCCCTAGCGCCCAGTATACCGCTCTACCGGCAACGATTGAGAAGGAGAGCTCTCCTCGCTTTACTAGTGCACCTACATCGATCGCTAACTGATCGAGATTCTCTTTGTATCCTATTTTCCCAAGTTTCTCCAGGAGGGCATCCATGGGAATCGCGGATGCCTCATCCTGGGGGAGCGACCTCACGATTAGGTTAAACCGGTGACCGCTCCTCCTTATGAACTCTTCAGACGGTTTGGCCATAGGCATCGGTCTATACTATAACAATCTGTGTAAAAAACGATTCGGGGATCCCGGATAGGGATCCGTCTTTTGTTTAGTGCCAGTCACAGAGTCTCTGGAAGAAACCCTGCTTATGCCCGCACGAGGGGCATTTCAAGGGTGCTTCCTTGCCAGTGAAGACTTAGCCACACTTTCTGCAGACTCAAGCGATCTTTTTGACCCTCTTAAAGTGCTTGCCCATCTCCAATAGTTCCAGCAGTTTCTTAAAGCGCGCTTCGTGAAGAGCCTTTAAGTAGGCAGATTACTGAATCCTTTTGCCTGCGTTGGGACCTGGCTTTATATCGTAGATCTCTTCGACCTTCACCAGAATTATCGCCTTTGCGGACAGGTTGGGGTTCATTGCCTTGATCTCAGCCTTGATCTTCTCATACAGTTGCCCCGAAGTCTCGATCTTGACCTTCCCCTTGATCTGGTAGCCCTCCTTGGTGACGAGCTTGCCCTCCTTCTCCTCCATGTCCCAGAACGAAAGGGTTAGTTGAGGGTTCTCCTCAAGGTTCTTTCTGGTCTTCAAAAAGTAGTTGTCAACTACAATAATAGTGTCGTCGTCCAAGAAGCGAATATTGGCCATAGGAACAGCGTTCGGCACGCCTGCCTTTGAGGCAGTTCCAGTGACAATTCTTCGGCTTTTGAGCGCTCCATTAAGAGCTGCCTTAACATTATCCGGGATCTTCATCAAGATTCACCTGAGTATCGTTATTGACCTGATTTAATTTAACCTTTGTTAAAATACCCACAATGGAATTAGCTGATTCTCTTCACTGTTTTTTCAGTTTACAGTTTGTGTATGTTAAACTGAATGGATGTTACAAAAAAAGCAATTCGTAGAGTTTAATTGGGGTGTGTACAGCAGCTTTTATGGATAGTGCGGGGAGTGGGATTCGAACCCACGAAGGCCTTCGCCACGAGGTCCTAAGCCTCGCGCCTTTGACCTGACTTGGCGACCCCCGCATGATCCAAACAATTCAATGTTGACTGTTCTATTAACCTTTCTTAAAGTTACAGCTGACCACCCATAGGAGGTAGTTCTAATAGATAGGGATATTATTTCTTAAAATAATAGAATAAAGGGATCAACTTGACTCAGGACATCGAGAAGAAGGTGGTCAACTGGCTTAATGAGGAGGGGTTCCCCTTCAAGGAGACCCATGACCCTGATGCCAGCTTTAACTTCAGCGTCAAAGTGGCAGGATTCGCCATTGATGTGGTTCAGAATCTGCGGCGCGACGCTATATTGGTCAGATCCACGCTTGTCTTCAACGATAAGCAGACGGCTCAACTGAAGAGTATGGAGGAGAGGAGGAGACAAGAATTCCTCTGGGAGCTCCGCATGTTGATGCTCAACAATAACGAAATAGGGACATTTACCATCAAACCCGAGTTGAAGAGGATGGAAGTCATGGTGCAGTCGAGGGGGATCTTCCATGATGCCCTCACGAAGGACAGGTTCATCCATGCGATTATAGTTGTCCACAAGGCAATCACCATGGTCATATGGATGGTGAAGTGGTATTCCGGGCAGAGCAAACCGACCCAGACTTCCTTTTACATCTATTGAACTCTCTGCAGCCTCTTTTTGAGCACCAAAGTTGGAAAAGTTAAAAAAGGCATAGTAGTTCAAATAAACCGTGCTCCGGTCGTATAGTCCGGTCAAGTATACTGGCCTTTCGAGCTTAAGCGAAGACAGCCAGTAACCCGGGTTCAAATCCCGGCCGGAGCACCACCTACGGATCGGCAGGACTTATTGGGAGCCACCCTTCGGCTCGCAGTGTATCGTCGCCTGCTCAATTCTCGGATCGGCCGCCTTGATCTTCTCCTCCATCTTAGTCGCTATCTCATGGGCGCTGTTGAGGTTCATGTCGTCGTCGATCACGCAGTGAAGAGTGATGCTGTACCTTCCTTCGTGGGCTAGTATCTGGATCTCGTGACACGACCTGATCTCTGGGAACTGCTTGGATATCTCGACGATCTGCTGCCTCAGCCTGTTCAGATCGTCCGACTGCAAGCCGACGAACTTTGGTGCCGCGGAGACTGGCTCGAGGTGGCTTATTATGGAGGAGACGTCCCTGAGCGAGGTCTTGATCTGCCCCTCCAGCCGATCTGCGATCTCGTGGGCGGACTTTACGGAGATGCTGGACTCGAGCTCCAAGTGGTAGGATATGTAGATGCTACTCCCGACGGTCTTCACTATTATCTCGTGTATCTCTTTTATCTCGGGGATCTGCGATGCTATGGTCCTGATAGCGGCTATCGGCTCCTCGGGTGAGTGTGGCTCAGTGTGTATCAGGACATCTGAGTTGGGGAAGACCCTCACTACCTGCTCCTCGATCCGAGAGGCTATCGAGTGCGCCTGGTTGAGCGGTACGCCGCCGTCTATCTCCACGTGGGCGTCCACGAAGAGCTTCGCGCCAGCGCGCCTGACCCTTAAGTGGTGACAGCCAGTGACACCCTCGACGCCGAGGATCTGCCTCTTGAGCTTTTCGACGACGCCCCGCGGCGCAGCGTCTGTGAGGGTGGAAGCAGAGTCCCTCACGACGCCCATGCTCGAGTAGAGTGTGAACGCTATGATCACCAGCGCGGCGACCGAGTCGGCATACCATATGCCGAACCAATAGAGCCCGAGCCCGATGATCACGACGAACGCTATGAGGAGGTCGTTCAGGAAGAGGAGAGCGTTCGCTTCGATGGCCTCGCTCTTCAGCACCTTAGAGGAGCGCTTAAGGTTCAGGTAGGCGAATGAGTCAACGATGATCGAAACGAAGTTCGTCCCGAGGGCCACCCAGAATAGCTCGATGGTGCCGCTACCTGAGAGTAGCCGCACGACTGCATTGTACGCGATCCAGGCGCAGATGGCGAAGAGGAGGAGAATCTCGCCCAATGCCGCGGCAGACTCGATCTTCTCGTGCCCGTACATGTGCCTCTCGTCGGGCGGCTTGTTACTCTCCCTGACGGCGAAGAACGCGACGAGTGCCGC
>CAZNTO010000039.1:6966-8074 GCA_964576015.1 uncultured Nitrososphaerota archaeon | reverse complement strand
GACTATTTTATACATATAAAATATCATTTGGTGATGTTTATGACCATCAAGGTCGCTATCGTAGGAGTGGGTAACTGTTCATCTGCCCTCGTGCAGGGGACTTTCTACTACAGGAACGCCTCCGAGGGGGAGGAGGTCCCCGGTCTGCTCAACCTGGACATGGGCGGGTACCACCCGAGGGACATCGAGTTTGTGGTGGCGTTCGATGTGGATGTCACCAAGGTAGAGAAGGACCTCTCCGAGGCGATATTTGCCAGGCCAAACAACACCAGAAAGTTCTCTGATGTGCCCAGGCTAGGGGTAAAGGTGCAAAAGGGTCCCGTGATGGACGGCCTGGGAAAATATCTCAAGGGCTACGTGGATGTGAGCGAAGCCGAACCCGTGAACGTTGCCGAGGAGCTGAAGGCCTCCGGCGCAGAGGTTGTTGTTAACTACCTGCCTGTCGGGTCGGAGCAGGCCGTCCGGTGGTACGCCGAGCAGACAATCAAGGCAGGGTGCGCCTTTGTCAATTGCATGCCAGTCTTCATCGCCTCCGATCCAGCATGGCAGAAGAAGTTCGCCGAGAAGGGGCTGCCAGTTGCCGGCGACGACGTGATGAGCCAGATAGGGGCGACGGTCCTACACAAGACGCTGGCAAAGCTCATGGTGGACAGGGGCGTTAAGATCACAGAGAGCTACCAGCTAAATATCGGGGGGGACACGGACTTTCTGAATATGCTTGAGGAGGCTCGTCTCATCTCCAAGAGGATCAGCAAGACCGCTGCCGTACGGGCCATGGTGCCGTATGATGTGCCGTTGAGGATAGGTCCGTCGGACTATGTTCCCTTTTTGGACAATAAGAAGATCTGCTATGTCTACCTGAAGGGAGAGTACTTTGGGGGGACGCCTGTCCAGATAGACGTGAAGCTTGACGTTTGGGATTCGCCAAACAGCGCCGGGGTTGTCATAGATGCCATAAGGGGCTCCAAGATAGCTCTCGACAGGGGGGTCTCTGGACCGCTGATCAGCCCATCCGCCTTCTGCTTCAAGCACCCGCCTGAGCAGATGCCCTACGAGGTCGCCAAAAGGTGCTTCGAGGAATTCGTTGAGGGGAAGAGGGAACGCTGAG
>CAZNTO010000039.1:0-6866 GCA_964576015.1 uncultured Nitrososphaerota archaeon | reverse complement strand
GGGGTTATGGTCTCGGTACTACAGACCTACCCGAGATCTTTATAGCCTCGGCTGCATTGTCAGGCTTTATCTCGAAGGCCAGTGGCCTCTCACACCACCAGTACTTCTGGGCCTTGTCCGCCTTGAAGTACGGGCAGATGGGGCAGCACCTGGCCTCCAACTTCAGGAGGTACCACAGCGGCGGTGCTTCGTCTGTAGGGAAGCTCTTCTGCGGCCAGGGTTTCTCCTTGGAGACGTAGCCTGGGCACTTCGAGCTGACTCTTGGCTCTACATTCAGCATGTTCTTATACTCTGGGCACAACAAACAACATGGCATGTTCAATTACCTCCTTATCTCCGGCCTCCCATTGTTAGCGCCATGATGCCCTTCTGGCCATGGAGCCTGTTCTCTGCCTCGTCCACGGAGACGGACCACCTGTTGGAGAAGATAACCTCCGGCTCCACCTCTACGCCCACGTCAGCGGGCAGGCAGTGCATCCAGATGCTATTCTTCCTCGTCCTGTCCATCTTCTCTGGAGTTGTCTTCCATGCGGCGAGGTTGTGGGTCTTCTTGTACTCCTCGTGCAGCTTTTCGTCGTAGCCACCCTGCTTCAGTATATCCCAGCTGCACCATCCCTTCGGGTAGACGACGAGCGCGTCCTCGAAGGCCTCCTCCATGTTGTGCGTGATCTCGAACTTTGTTCCGTACTGGTCTGCGAGCTTCTTTGTATATGCCTCAACGGCTGGGTCTAGGTTGAACTTCTCAGGGTATGCCAGTGTTACATCCATCTCCAGAAGCCTCGTGAAGAAGATGATGTTTGTCTGCGGTACAGCGACCGGCTTCCACGCACCTGGGCTGTTGGCGTAGGACATGACGAACTTCTTCCCTCTCAGGTTTCTTGTGTTGAATTTCTCCATGACGGTCATTATGTCTGCAACGCCCTGGCATGGGTGCCAAAGATCGCATTCCATGTTTATCACAGGTACCGTGGAGGCCTTGGCGTATTCTCTCATGGTTAGGTTGCCCTCGCCATAGTAGACTCCCTTGACATATCTCCTGAGAGCGATGCCATCGAACATCTGGCTCATTATGGCCGCTGTCTCGTAGATGGTCTCGCCGTGGGAGATTTGGAGCTTGCCTGGGTCCAAGTCATAGGCAACGCCACCCAGCTGGGTTATGCCTGCGATGAATGACGACCTTGTCCTCGTGGATGGGTTGAAGAATAATGTTGCAAGCGATTTGTTGGGGCAGAGGTCCATGTGGGTCTCTCCCCTTGCGTACTCGCGCTTGAGGTCGAAGCCCGTGTCGATTACTGTCCAAAGCTCTTCATCATTCCATTCAATTTCAGGAGCAATCCAGTGTTTTCCATGCATTTGTGTTTTTACCAAATAGTTCCCTCCGGATTCTTTTGCGTCTTAATATTGGATATGAGGTTTAATAATGCTTTCGAAAGAACAGCTTTACCGCGAAAAAGGCTATTAAAGAGTTGCAGGACCTTCGGAATTCATATTGAGGTAAGGATCTTTTAAAAAAAGGGAAAAAGGGAGAAGATAGGGGGGCAACGGTCCCTTAATACTCGAGCGGCTGGTGCTTTGTCCTTAGAACAAACTTTCCGGAGCCCTTCTTGCCCACGAACTTCCTGTCGTATATGACCGGCTTTCCTCTGACGAAGGTGTAGGTCGGCATTCCCTTTACCCTGAACCCCTCGTAAATCGAGTAGTCGATCCTCGAGTGGAGGTTCTTTACGCTGAGTTCCATCTCGAACTTAGGGTCAAAGATGACAATGTCTGCATCGCTGCCGATGTCTAAAGTCCCCTTCCTCGGGTATAGCCCGAAGAGCTTGGCAGGGTTGTACGAGACTACCTCGACCATTTTGTTGATGGAGATACGCCTCTTCCCTACGCCCTCACTGTGGAGCACTGGTATCATCGTCTCGGTACCAGGCACGCCGTTGGGGACCTTCGTGAAGTTGTCCTTGCCCATATCCTTCTGCGCGTTCGTGAAGGTGCAGTGGTCGGTGGCAACTGTGCTCAGGGTGCCGTCAGCAAGTCCGCACCAGAGCGCCTCGTTGTCATCCTTGCTCCTGAGCGGTGGGGACATTATGTACCGCCTGCCCTTGGGGGATAGGTACTTCTCGTCCGTGAGGGTCAGGTAGTGCGGGCAGGTCTCGCCGTAGACGTTGGCGCCCATGGCTTTCATAAGGGCAAGCTCGGCAAGAGCCTCCTTCGTTGACATGTGAACTATGTAGAGGTTGCCGCCAGTAGCAGCCGCCAAGACCAGACCCCTGTGGACTGCCTCGCCCTCAACGAAGTTTGGCCTGCTCTTTGCATGGTATTCTGCGGAGAGCCTGCCTGCCGCGACGTTTCGCTCTATGAGGAGCTCGAGGACGGCATTGTTCTCGGCGTGGAGCTGGACCAGGAAGCCAAGCTTTCTGCTCTCCTCCAGCATCCGGTAGATCCTGCCATCATCGCTCATCAGCCCCTCCTTCCTGTAGGGCATGAACAGCTTAAAGCTGCAGACACCGGCATTTAGAACCTTGGGTATCTCCTTGACCAGGTCCTCGGTCAGGTTGGTTACAGCAAGATGTATGCCATAGTCAATGACGACTTTGGGATCGGCCTTGCCCCTCCAAAGCGCCATGGTCTCGAGGAAGGTCTTGTCCTTTGGTTGTATCGCAAAGTCGAGTATGGTTGTGACTCCGCCGAAGGCGGCGGCCATCGTTCCGTACTCGAAGTCGTCCACTGTTGTGGCGCCCATGAAGGGCATCTCCATATGGGTGTGGGGATCGATCCCGCCCGGTAGCACATACTTGCCCTTCGCGTCGATTACCTCGTTGGCCTTCCCTGGAAGATCGGATCCTATGGCAGCGATCTTGCCATCTTCTACACCTATGTCGGCCTTGAAGGTGTCGGTTGGCGTGACTACATTACCATTTCTAATTAACAAGTCCATTATAGAGCCTCCAGTTACTAAATAGAGAAAAAGGGATAAAACGTTTCCCTATTTCTTTGGGCTCTTCCATGTGGTGCAGTTGGGCACAGGGCAGACGAGCGTGCAGAGCGCGCAGGCGTCGCACTTCTCCTCGTCGACCTCGGCAGCCTTGCCCTGCTCGAACTTTATGGCCTGGTACCCACCATCCCTGCAGGAGATGTAGCAGAGTCCGCACTTTATGCAGAGATCCTTGTTGATCGTAGCCACAACCTTATAGTCCTTGTTGAGCTTTCCCCAGGCGGTCAGCTTCGGCAGGGTCCTGCCGGCTATATCCTTGACCGAGGAGAAGCCCTTGTCGCTGAGGTAGTTGGTCAGTCCGTCGATCATGTCGGCCACTATGCGGTAACCGCGCCACATTACTGCAGTGCAGACCTGGACGTTGTTCGCGCCGACGAGTAGGAACTCCACAGCATCCCTCCAGGTGGTGACTCCACCTATACCCGAGACGGGTATGTTGGTTGCCTGTGCTATCTGCGCAACGCACCTCTGTGCGATGGGCTTTACGCCCGGTCCTGACATGCCGCCGAAGGTGCTCTTGCCGTCAACCGTTGGCAACGGCTCGAATGTGTCTATGTTCACCCCGATGAGACCCAGCACAGTGTTTATCGCAGAGACAGCGTCCGCGCCCGCCTTTTCCGCGGTCTGAGCCATAAGCGCAATGTCGGTTACATTGGGAGTCAGCTTCACCATTACCGGGACCGAGGAAGCCCTCTTAGATGCCTTCGTCAGTTTATCTATGAGTTCGGGCCGCTGTCCGCAGAAAGCCCCCATACCGCGCTCTGGCATGCCGTGCGGGCAACCCAGGTTGAGCTCTAGCATGTCCACGCCCGCCTCACTTATCGTCCTAGCAAGCTCCTCCCAGTCCTCCTCCTTCGGCTCCGCCATCAGGCTGCCTATGAGTACCTTGTCCGGAAACTTCTTCTTTATCTCCTTTATCTCCTTGACCCAGGTGCTCACGTCTCTCTTGGTGACCTCCTCGATGTTCTCGAATAGCACTATCTGCTTGTCCTCTACGCCCATTATTCCGAAGCGGTTGTTGAGGTCGTATACTGGAGTCTTGTCCGGCTTGATGGTCTTCGTGACGGCACCAGCCCAGCCGACCTCGAAAGCACGCATAATCATCTCGCCAGTGCAGGTCGGTGGGGCCGAGGATAGCATGAACGGGTTCTCTAACTCCAATTTGCAGAATTTCACGGTTATATCTGGTTTAGATACCATATCTCTTCGCCTCCTATTTCCTCCCACTCAGGTATTTGTCGATGGCAGCGGCAGCCTTCTTGCCCTCGGCCACGGCCTCAACGACCGTTTCACCGCCGTTCACCGCGTCTCCTCCGGCGTACACGCCCTTTACGGACGTGGCAAAGTTGTTGTTCACTACTATCAGTCCCTTTTCGGTCTTTACGCCGAAAGACTTGAGGACACCCTCGTCAGGCTTCTGACCGGTAGCAATTATTACCGCATTAACACCCAGCAGGAATTCGGATCCTTTTATGGGCTTCACGCTCCTCCTGCCAGACTCGTCTGGTGCACCAAGCTCCATCTTAACGCACTCCAACCCTGTAACCTTTTTGTCGCCCTTTATACGGACGGGGCTTGTCAGCAACAGGAACTCTACGCCCTCATCCCTCGCTTGGTTTCTGCTGTATGGTACGGCCGGCATTTCGGTCAGGGAACGCCTGTAAACGATGTAGACCCTTTCGGCGTCCAACCTTAGCGAGGCACATGCCGCGTCTGTCGCGGTGTCGCCGCCTCCTATTACCGCCACCCTCTTGCCCTTCAGGTCGGGAGCCTTACCCTCGCCCTTCAGGTACCTTGCGACGCTAAATAGAAAGTCCTGAGCAAGGTGCACTCCTAGCAGATCCTCGCCTGGAATGCCCATAGGGGAGGACTTTGTTGTGCCCACCCCGATGAAGACGGCGTCGTAGTCCTTCAGGAGGGCGTTGATATCCGTAATCTTCTTTTTGGTCACGACCCTCACACCATAGTCCTTTATGTAGCCAATCTCCGATTCAGCAACACTCCACGCAGCCTTCCAGGGCAGTATCCCGTAGAGCATGAGACCGCCTGGCCTCGGGTTCAAGTCGTAAACTGTTACGCCGTATCCCATTCGGGCGAGCTCGTAGGCCGCAGAGAGGGCTGCCGGTCCAGAGCCGATAATGGCGACTTTCCTCTTGTTCGATGGGGCACGAAGGAATTTGACGAGTCCCTTAGGTTTCTCCTTCTCATATGCGAACCGCTGCAGCAGGGATATAGCAACCGGTTCTTCGTTGAGGTTGATCCTCACACATTTTGACTCGCATAGCCTCTCGACTGGGCAGATATACCCGCACTCCCCGCCGAATACGTTGCTCTCCCTGATGACCTTTGCGGCACCGTAGTAGTTGCGCGTCTTTATCCTGTATATGAACTCGGGTATGTTGATCCCCGTCGGGCATCCGGTTATGCAAAGGGCATCGGAGCACATCAGGCAACGGCTGGCCTCGTATAGAGCCGTTCTTTCGTCAAGGTTAGTGACATAAGGCTGGAATCCCTTTATTCGATCCTGTGATGGAACTGTTTTGGGATGTATCCTTCCTGACATAAAAAAACTCTCCTAAGAGGATTAAAAATATCCATGCTTTTTAATTTAAGGTTTTTCCTTTAAGGCATGAAGCTTTTAAATAAACCTTGAATGTATCATCTGCCGGGGAAGACTATTTTGATAAGGGGAGCCATCTTTGACCTCGACGGCACGCTGGTCGACTCCACGGAGACCATCTGGAGGACATCTGATCACATCCTCAAGATGAATGGCTTTAGGGGGGTAGACAGGGGAACCGTAGAGAGGGTCATGGGGTTAACGATCTTCGACCTCTTCCTTCAGGTCGAACCTGACCTAAACCAAGCTCAGAAGAGGAGGCTCTTTGACGATTACAGAAATGGTTATATGAATTTTATAGAGCACACCAAGGTTCTACCGAACGCCCGCGACGCGATTGAGTATGCCAGGTCGAGGAGCCTCAAGCTAGCGCTAGTGACCACCAAGAGCAGGGAGAACGCGGAAAAGATCCTAAATTACTTCGATATGAGGAGGTTCTTCGATGTTGTGCTAGGCTTTGAGGACACAGAGGAGCACAAACCGTGTCCCGAACCCATAATCAGGGCGGCTAGCTTGATGGTTCTGAAGCCGGAGGATGTGGTAGTTATTGGCGACACGGAGATGGATATGAGAGCCGGAAGGAGCGCGGGTTCCACCACCGTTGCCGTGACGACCGGCGTGACACCCTTGGTGCGGCTATTGAGGGAAAGGCCGTATTATATAATCAGCAACCTATCGGAGATGTCAGAGATCTTTAAAGATCTAGGGGAGCCTCAGGGTTAACCATAATGGAAACATCAATAAAAAAGAAGGGCTTTGCTCACTTTCTTATGACCTTCAACGCCTGATCGAAGGCCTCGACCGACTGCTCTATGTGCTCTTTGGACAGTACCAAGGGGGGCTCGATCCTCAAGACGTTACCATCCAACCCTCCAAGTCCCACCAGAACCTTCCTCTTCCATAACTCCTGTAGGGACTTTGCAGCAGCCTCTATAGCGGGCTCTTTTGTCTTTCTGTCCTTCACGAGTTCTATACCAAGGAAGAAGCCCTCCCCCCTGATATCGCCAATGAGCTCGTGTCTGTCCTTGAGCGGTTCGAGTAGCTTTTTGAAGTACGCCCCGTCCTTCCTCGCCTTCTCTATGAGACCGCCTGTGAGTTCGTCCAAGACAACCATGGCAGCAGCGCAGGAGAGGGCGTTTCCACCCAGTGTCGAGTAGTGTTCTCCGGGTTTCAGCTGAGAGTCTAGGTGATCGTTGGAAAGCGTAACACCAAGGGGTAGCCCGTTGGCTATCGCCTTTGAGACAGTGATGACATCCG
>CAZNTO010000038.1:5983-8134 GCA_964576015.1 uncultured Nitrososphaerota archaeon | reverse complement strand
GACCATATCGTCGGGAAGGTCCTCGACCAATTGAGTATAAAACACAACCTTTTCAAGAGATGGAGTGAAAGCATATAGAGCTTGAGACTTGTATGCGGTCAGATAAATTGAGATATGATGAAGGAAGGTATAATTGATGGAGAAGATGTGCCCGCGTTGTAAAGGTGTAGGCTATGTCGTTTACGAAAAGCATGGAGAGAAATGCATTGTTATGTGCCCTGAGTGCGGAGGGCGTAAAACCTGCGAAGATAAAAAAATGTAAAACAGGTCTTAACTATACCTTTTTACATGACAAGAGTGTCGCCAGTGTCGGAACTATACACTGGATATTAATACATCGTTTCCAAAACCAGTTTTAGGTTAATGATGGTTTAGCAGCGTTATTATAACTTTAAGCCTAGAAAAAGCTAGCCTGCCCAGAAATAAATTGAAATTGTTTCTTATGTGCCAATTTTTTCTATAAGCTTGTCAACGCATTTTCCGGAATTTTCGAGCAGTTTCTTTATTTCTAGTTTTGATGCATTTTTTATATGTATCCCCACTACCACTAGACACCTCTGACCGGTGACCTCTGAAATCCTACAGGCGGCGTCGTTCGAAACAATGTAGTCCTTATGCGCTGGCACTGAAAAAGAGAATGCTTCGCCAGTCTTCTCACCGATCGATACTGAGCCTATGTGAGGTTGTTCGCCACCTCCTATGAACACTACCAGCTCATCTCCCGCTGGTATAGAGTCGGCCCATACCCTGTACTTCCCTTCGCCGTACTCAGCAAAGTGACTCATAATCACCACTACTTTATCCAATCCTTGCTGCTTATCTTCTCTGGCAGATACACATCCGACAGGAACCGGAACCCCTTTGACGACTTTGCCTCGATCTCCGCCTTCACCCTTTTTTCAAGGAAGATCTTGATCTCCTGCCGCCACCTCTTCGACTCGTAGAACCACGGGTACCTCGGCAACTTGGTCACAGTATCCCTCACCAAAAGTTCTTTCGCCCTCTTTATATCCATGTCATTTGCCTTGATTAGATGGTCCTTGGGTATCTCATAACGCTCTAGATCGGTCATGGTCATCCCTAAGAACTTCGCCGAGGGACACGCCAGCCTAAATGACTCGTACGACAACGAAATTGACCCAGCCCTGTAAGTGGAGTAGATGTACCATCCAAAGGGATCGGCGTCCGTCAGCACGTATACGGGTAGATCCCAGTCCTCGCTCAGCCTCCTGACCATCCTCCGTGTCGCCCTGTCAGCCTGCCCCTTCCCTGTAATTAGCAAGCACTTGTTCTTCCTCCAGTACTCATAGTCGTTAAGCCTCTGAAAAATCGCGTCCTTCTCCACCACCAACACGTACTCCGCATCCACGTCCAGTATCCGTATCTGGTCGCACAGTGAGGGTATGTTGAACGCACCAATTCCAAATTTCGAGCAGTCTATCCTGTTCCCCTTCGACTCCAAAACAGCGTTACCGACCATGGCACCCCTCGACTCTGCTACGACCCCCATCTGCTCCCTCAGTAGTCCGGTCATAACCTCTATGTCCTGAAATATGGCATTCGACTCATCCTGGCTGTTGAAGGTCTCCACCTCGGTCCCCTCTATCGTGTGCAGCGTGTAGTAGTAGAGATCCCTTATCGTTGGGTGGTCGTCGTGCTTCAGCGCCTCGTGGATCGCCCGAGCAAGTAAGCAGGTCTGCATGAAGGACCTCACTCCCCCAATCTCGTTGAACTTACGCTCGCCTGCCCTCTCACCCAGCGTCAGTATCCCGCGCTTCTCGTCGAACACGGTATTTGAAGCAGTTCTAAGGGGTATCCGCATCACGGGAGGCTTCACATTCACAATTTCCTCCGCCAATCCTACGAATATCTGCTTGAGCCTTTTCTCAGCGTCGTTAAATGACTCCAGCTGGCGAGCTTTTACTTTTGATTTATTGTTCTTCCTCATGATTTCTCACCTGAAGAAAATATCAAGAGTATGCTGCCCCTTCTCGACCTTCTTTTGGGGGAGCATTTCCACCGGCTTATTCGCTACTACCGGCCTCGTTTCCACTTTGACCTCCGCCTTTGGTTCAGCCTTTACCCCAATATTCTTTGTCGCTGTTATCTCCACCTTCGGCTGTGGTTTTGGCTCAAGGAGTGCCACATTCT
>CAZNTO010000038.1:2439-5883 GCA_964576015.1 uncultured Nitrososphaerota archaeon | reverse complement strand
GTCGCTGTTATCTCCACCTTCGGCTGTGGTTTTGGCTCAAGGAGTGCCACATTCTTTGGCTTTTTGTGCTTCACGGACTCTAACAATCCATTTAACAATAACCGCGCATCCTTTTCCGCCAGAACCGATAGGTCCTTGGCAACCTCCTTTGCGTAGATCGCGAATATACTCTGCCTGTGCTGCTCGTGCTCCTGCCTCTGCCTGTGCGAGATATGCCCATAGATCATCCTCCCCAGCGTCTGCAGGGCTAGGCGGAGCTGCTCGCGTATCTCCTCGTGGTAGGCGACGGCGAACTTCCCGGGCACTATGTAGGGAACCTTCGTTGATATCAGCGATACTACAACGACTAAGGGTGCAGCCGGCGGGTTGCCCTCTTCCTGGTGAATCTTGTAGTTCCTCCAGTTGATCTCCTTGACGGCCTTGTAAAGCAAACAGTCCTTCGAGTCGTATATTAGCGGGCACTTATTTCCAAGCCTTACAATCTTTGACTTGAAGACTGTTTCCTTGGAGGTTGCGCACTCATTTGAAACGGATGGACCACTGTAGGCCGCGCCCACCTCCACCTGGAACGGTACGCCCCTGTATGACCACGGCTCCCTCGATGTGGAGGCGATGAACTCTGCGTCCGGATAAATTCTTTTAAGGGAGTGCCTGAGCGCCTCCTCCCCAATGGGGCTCAACACGTCGAGGGGCGGGCGCATAATATCGCCCTCCCTTGCAGCCTTTAGCAGCACCTCCACGTCTATCTCCTTGGGGGTCGCCTGCGATGCGATCTTTGCCTTTTTCAGCAGGTAGAGGGCTTTTCCATCCGAGATCCTCACGAAGTGCTTCACCAAAAATTGCCTGGCGGTCTTGCAGCATATATCGTTGGACTTCATCTCCAGAAGCGCGCCGGGCTCCATGGAGAGCAGGTGCGGCCTTATCTCCTTTGGTTGGGGCGGCAACACGTCTGTCGCCCTCTTAAAGTGCAGCACCTTCTGCTCCTCTCCTGTAGCAGCTTTGACCTTGAACTTCAGGTCGGCGTGCGGGTTTGCAAGCGACATCTCTTTTATAAAGGACTCCACCTTGTCGGTGTAGTCGCCGGCGACCATTAGATCTACGCGGGTGCCGTGTACCCTGTCGAAGGGTGCCTCCCCACTCGAGATCACCACGGGGGCGTTCCTCTCTGTGTCTATCTTTAGTTCCATCCGGTAGCCCACCGGATCGGTCTCGGTCTTCGTGATTATGGTTGCGGGCTCGAGGGAAGTGAGCTGGGCATAAATTATAGCGGCGTGAACCCCCAATCCCTGCTGCCCCCTGGATTGCTTGAAGGAAAAGAACTTAGAGCCATAGAGGACCTTGCCGAAGGCCTTCGCGACCTTGTTCCTTACGATGCCGCAACCGTTGTCCTCCACTGAGACCCTGAAGATAGGGAATGTCCTGACACTCCCCTCCCTTGTCTTGTTCGTTACGACCTCGTAGCGCTTTGGCGTTGCCGTTAATTTCACTGTGATCTCGGGCAGAACCCCCATCGCCTCTGTGGCGTCAAGGGAGTTGTCCGTAAGCTCCTTTATGGTCTGCACGAGGGCGTGCTCTGGGTCCCCGAATCCCAGTTGCCCCAGGTTCTGCCGGTAGTACTGAGCTGGGTTCACGGTCCGCATCTTCCTGGCTTCTGCCTCAGCGACCGTGGTAGGCTGCGGCGAGGGTTTGGTCGTTCTCGCCCTATGCCTTCTCCTGGGGGCTCTCTTCGCTGGGAGCTCTCTTTTTGCCTCCACTACTCCTGTACGTGGATCCAATGTGTTCGCATCTATTGTCGCATCAACCAATAAACGAACCCCGTGACGAGGGCTCTAATAATTATGATTGCCCCTAGTGCTTCCCTTTAATAATAGAGGTTATTTATTCCTTCGCGGTCTGTTGCAGCAAAATTTCAGAAAACGGGCAACTCCTCCAGCAACATCCCCTCGATTACGAATGGCGGTCTCCGAGAAGCGATGGACTGTGCCTCCCTAAGTCTCTGGTCTCTTTCGGCGAAGATCTCTATCACAGGATCGCCCTTCTTCACAGCGTAGCCCATCTTGGCATACAGCAACACCCCGGCCCCCTTGTCCACAGGAGCTCCGGCTGCCTTCGCTACCTCATTTATGGCACTGTTGCTTATGCTGCTCACATACCCATCGGCAGGGGCGGTTATGATGAACCGCTTCTCTCCCAAAGGTATGTTTTCGGGCTTTATGTTGGGATCCCCACCCTGATTCACTATGATCTCTTGCATCTTCTTGTAACCTCTTCCGCTCCGTAGTATGTCCTTGGCTATAGCCTGTCCGTTCCCTTTCATGGCGATTCCGTTCAGCTCAAATAGCATGCCCGCTAAGGAGGTGGACTTTTCAATCAAGCTGTTCGGACCCTTTCCCATTAAAGTTTCAAGTGCCTCCTTTGCCTCCAGCGCTGGTCCCACAGTGTGCCCAACAGGCTGACCACCGTAGGTTATTCCGCACCTCACCTTTATTCCGAGGCGACTCCCCAGCTCGATAAACTCGTTCCCCAGCTTCCGGGCATCGTCAAAGTTTTCAACCTTGGCCTCCCTCCCTGTGGGTATATCCAGGACGAGAGTGCCGGTACTGACAGCCATCTTCTTTGCCATTATCGAGGCGAGCATCTGTGATTTGGGATCGATGGAGAGGGGATGCTCTATTCTTATAAAGAGGTCGTCAGCAGGAGCGAGGTTCAGGGACCCACCCCATGTTATATATCCGCCCACCTTCTGGAGTAAAAGCTTAAGCTCGTCGATGGAGAACTCCACCGGCGCCAGGACCTCCATAGTGTCCGCGGTGCCTGAGGGGCTTGTTATAGCCCTACTGCTCGTCTTCGGGATTTTCAGACCGGCGGCTGCCACAATGGGCACTATTAGTAAGGTGACCTTGTTTCCCGGAACCCCGCCGATGGAGTGCTTGTCCACGACGCTCTCCCCAAAGTCAATAACGTTGCCAGTTTCAACCATTGAGCGTGTGAGATCCTCTATCTCGTCCATGTCCATTCCTACATACTCCTGAGCCATTAGGAACGCAGCTATTTCCAGCTCGCTGAGAGAGTGGGAGATGGTGTCCTTAACTATGCGAGATATCTCGGTTTTCGTAAGCTTCTCGCCCCTCATTTTTTTGTGAATGTAGTCCACGGATGGTGGGGTCGGAGCGATCATAAGCTCTATCTTCTCGCCTTCATCTACCGGAAGGTCGGACCTCAAATCAGCGTATATGCCAATCTCGCCTCCCCTGACCACCGTGTCTGAAACGTCAACCATGGCGATGACCTTATTGCTCCCTTTTGTCAGCATTACGCGGTCGTGCACCCTGAGCATGAGGTCCTTGACATCGTGCTCGTTCATGATCACGCTCTTCTCGCCAGTATCGATATCGATCATCTTGACCTTGTAAGTCGGCATAATACCACTGTAGTAAGATATTG
>CAZNTO010000038.1:0-2339 GCA_964576015.1 uncultured Nitrososphaerota archaeon | reverse complement strand
CAGCTCTTTGTGGGTCTTAGCGTACTCATCAAGTTTGATCCCCTCGACACATGCCTCTATGGCCTGCATCATAGCGGTCGCACCTGCCCTTGTCCCAAGCGGATGACCGTGTATGCCACCGCCAGCGTTTATTATGCAGTCCACGCCCATCGCCTTGAAGTTGGCCGGTACAAGGCCAGGGTGTATCCCGCCCGATGCAACTGGGAAGGTCTTCTTCTTGCCAAACCAGTCTCCCCTAAGGAATGATAAGATCTGACCCAGGACATGAATATGTTCCTCTTTACTTCCCATCTTACCAGCTCCGGAGCCAGTATGCAGCTGGTCACCACCCAGCATCCTCGCAATCTTCGCTATTGGAAGGAACGATATGCCGTGCCTCGGGTTCCTCGTGAAGGCGGCGTGCATGGCCCTGTGCATGTGTATCGGCACTTTAAAGTCGTACTCCTTCAAAAACCACTCCACCGTGGGGAGTCCCAGTATCAAGATATCGAGCATTAGGGCATTGGCGCCGTTTTCCATCGCGGTTTCGGCTAGCTTGACCATTTTGTCTGGCGCGCCGGTGATGTTCACAGCGAAGAGAACTGTCCTGCCGGTCTCTGACTTTATTCTGTCCAGCGCGCTCATTACCTTTGACACCCTCTCCTCAAGCGGGCAGAATATCTGGTTCACAAGGGTCTCATCATCCTTGATGAAATCCACACCCCCTAAGGCAGCCTCATAGACCACCTTCGCGGTCTGTGCAGGGTTCAGTCCAACCTTTGGCTTAACGATGGTGCCGAGGTGCGGCCTAGGGTGTTTGTCTGTCCCAACAAGTTTCCTCACACCCTCAATGCCAAAACGAGGTCCAGGGTACTGCTCAACGACCGTTCGGGGGAACTCCAAATCGAGTAGGCGGACGTTCTTTATGGCTGAGAGACCGAATAGGTTACCGGCGACCATACTCAATATGTTGGCGACGCCACTGGTCTCCACATCGAAGAGCTCTAAGGGGAAGGCAATGTACACGATGCCAGAGTTACCCTTACCCTCCGTCTTAAAGACTCTTGCGGGGAGCCTGCTCTTGACCCACTCATTAGTTGTGGTTATCTCGGTCCAAGTGCCTATGGACTCCTCGGTGGCGATGGCTATACCAGAGGACTTCAGCCCGAGCGGGCTCTCTACGTAGTACTTTGCTGTGATGTACTTGTCAGGGTCGATCGCTTCGGGATTAGCCGTGAAAAGCTCATCGACGTACATCCCCATCTTCGTGCTTCCCTTGCTCTTCATTTAGTACTCCTCCTCGACCAGCGTCTTGCCCACCTGCTCCTCGCCTATGGTCCAGCCAAACTCCTCCATTAGTATGAGGATCGCAGCCTGGGGCGGTATCACCCCTCTCTCGGTGATTATGACATCTATGAAATCGGGGGGAGTGACATCGAAGGATGGGTTTACGATCCTCACTCCCTTGAACTTCTTCAGATACTCCTTAGGTACTACCTCGTCGGCGGGGCGCTCCTCGATCTCCACCAGCTCCCCTAGAACAGTGCCGGGGCTGAACTTGTAGGTTTCCGCGCCCACGAATACCCGTACCCTTGCCTCCTTGGCTATGAGGGCTATCTGCGAAGTGCCTATCTTGTTGACCACAGCCCCGTTGGCCGTGACCACGTCTGCGCCCACTAAAACCTTGTCTACCTTGGGCATAAAGTACCTGGCAGCAGAGTCGATTATTAGGGTGACCGGTATATCCTTCTCCGCGAGAGCCTTCGCCGTGAGCCGCCCCTGAAACCTGGGTCGGGTCTCTGTAACTATTACGTTAAAGTCCTTACCCACCCTCTTCGCCTCCAGTAGCGTAGAGATGGCAACGGAACTGTTGCAGTGGGTCATTATGAGGTCGCCGTTCTTTATCCGCTTCGAGCCTATCTCGCTTATCTTCCTCACAGCTTCAAGCGACGACCTCTTGAAATCCTCAGCAGCCTTTATGGTCAGTGCCCTCAGCTCGTCCTCGTCCATCCCCTTCCTAAAGGCAGTGTCTACCCTATGTCTAACGTAGCGAAGTGCGTTGGGGAGGGAGACGGCGGTGGGTCGGGTGGCAAGTAAAAACTGGTAGGCGCCCTCAAACTGATCCCTGTACGTCTGGGGGTTCCTTGCCTTGGATTGCGAGGCAAAGATCGCAAGACCATCCACGGCGACGCGCCCTATCTCTGCTGCCCCCCTTATATGCATGGTCTTTATGTCATTAGCAAGTTTGGTTATTTCCTTTGAGAACAAGATCTCATCCTCTAAAGTCCAGCTTCTGAATAGACCTCTATGGGATGATTAAAAAAGATAGCGTTTCAAGGCGACTGTACTTCCTTCAATTT
>CAZNTO010000037.1:4969-8453 GCA_964576015.1 uncultured Nitrososphaerota archaeon | reverse complement strand
CTCTCCGCCGCCTTCATGTACCTCTATATACTGACAGCGGTCCTAGGAATCACGCTCGCCCTCGCGCTAAAGTTCAACATGCTGGCGATCTGGGTCTTTTCCGCGCTCCTCTCCTGCTTCTTTATGGTTGTAGGAGGCTTTGTATCGGAGATAATCAGGGCGATCGTGAACAGGGTCTCCTCGAGCTTCTCCAAGCGTGGTGGCAGGTCCGCGATAATATCCAGGGCGATACTGATAGTCTTTGTCCTGGTGGTCTCACAGCTCTTCTTCAACCCCAACATCCTTTACAGTCTTCTCGGGATCTTTGCACCCCAGATCTACGTACTATGGTTCGTTCCGGTGATGTGGCCCTCCATAGTGGTCTTAAATCTAGCCAACGGCAACCTGCTAGGAGCAGTCATCTTTTCGTGCCTGACGGTTGCCTTCGGACTTACGCTCATGGGCCTAGGCGTCTACCTCCGCTCCAAGTACTGGGTCCCGCTCCCAGTCACGATAAAGCTGAGCAGCTCGAAGGCGGGAGGGTACAGGGGAAGGGGTATTTTCGGAACAATTGGCTTTAGCCAGGCAGAGTCGGCGATCATATCCAAGGACGCACGATCCCTCTTCAGGCGGAAGGAGATGGTACGCTTCTGGTCGATCCCGATAATAATGATCATACCCATCCTCCTCACCACAGGTTCTATGAAATATTATGAGACGTACGAGTACACTACCATGATCTGTCTACTCGGCGCGGGGATACTTGGGCTCTTCCTCTCAGTAATGTCGGTGGGGCAGGAGGGTCGCGCTGTCTGGAACCTTTTCTCCTCGCCCATCAGCGCTGGGTCTCTCTTCAGAGCCAAGGTCACTCTGCCACTTTCGATATCGTTGATAATCGCAGCCATATTCCCGGTGGTCTTCTCGGCGATCTTCCGGTTTGGATTCAATGCCTCCGTGGCGCTGCTGACAGTCACATTGCTTGGCACAGCAGTCACTGTTCTTGTCGGTTGCTACTTTGGAGCTAGGTACCCTGATCTGGAGGAGAGGCCTAGGAGCAGCTATGTCACGGGAACAGGGATGCTGCTCGCCTTCCTTATAGCAGGCGCAGCGGGCTTGGCTTTGGTGAGCCCATTTATGGTCTATGCCTTCGCAAAGCAGTTCGCCCTCTCTATTGGTATAAACTTCTTGGTTGCCTTGATCGCCACGTTGGTGGTAGGGGCGGTCTTGATCGCTGTCCTTTTCAGGGCTTCAGCTTCCGCAATGAACCAGTTCTTCAGGGAGAGCCCTATATAGATAGGCTGCAACGGGGCTGATGGAGGGGTTAAACCGAGGTTCAAGCGTCTGCGCTTTATTCCTTCAATAGACCATCTCTCCCCTGGTGAATGAGAGCGTCCTAGGGTCCCTGGGGCTCTCGAAGAAGGTGGTGGAATCACCGAACTCCACGAGCTCGCCCTCAAGCAGGAAGGCGACCTTCTTAGCCAGCCTCTTTGCCTGGAATATGTTGTGGGTGACCACAATTACCGTGGTTCCGTGTTCCCTGTTTGATTTCTGCAACACCTCCTCGATTATGGAGACATTGTAGGGGTCGAGGTTTGCAGTAGGTTCATCCAGTAGGAGGAGATCAGGATCGTACACCAGAGCCCTCGCGAGCGCCACCCTCTGGGCCTCCCCACCGGAGAGTGTCAGGGCGTTCCTCGCACGCAGATCGTGGAGGCGGAGGAGCCTCAGCATCCCGTCCATCCTCTTTTTTATCGTCTCACCCTCTTCCCCACGGAACTTTAGGCTGTATGCAATATTGTTAAAGACCGTGGTGTTGAAGAGGACGGGGTTCTGGAAGACCATCCCGATCATCTTCCGGTGAGGAAAGGGCTCACCAAAGATCGTTTTGCCCTTGAGCAACACCTCTCCAGAGTCAGCTTTCTCCAACCCGTCGATGATCCTGAGAAGCGTAGTCTTGCCTGAGCCGCTGGGACCAACTACGGAGAGGAGATCACCATCCTTGATTTCGAAGGTCACACCCTTTAGGGCATGTTTCCCATCGTAACTCTTGCTTACTGCACGGCACTCAAGGAAGGACAAACTATCTCCACCTCATTTTATATGGTCCTCTTTACCCTCGAACGCATCTGCAGGTACGTAAGGAAGAGGTTCACGCTGAAGGCTATCAGAAGCAGTATTATCCCCAGCGCGATAGCAGTTGCGAACTCGCCCATATTTGTGTAGAGCATTATGGCAGTGGTGAGGGCGCGTGTGTAGCCTAGGAGGTTTCCGCCTACCATCATTATGGCACCCACTTCGGAGATCGCTGCGCCGAAGGCGGCTATTATTGCGGTTATCAATCCTAGCTTACTCTCATTAAGCAGAACCCTCGCCTCCCAAGAACGAGGAGCAGACAGGGATGACAAGGTGTCTTTTAGCTTCGGGTTCAAACTAAGGATCGAGGAAATCGTGATCCCACATACTATCGGGAAGGTGAGGATCATCTGGGCAATTATCATTGCCTCCGGGGTGTAGAGCAACCTCAGAAAGCCCAGCGGACCGGATGAAGAAAGGAAGAGGTAGACCACGAGACCGACTACCACAGGGGGCAGACCCATAAGTGTATTGATAATGGCAGTGACCACGGACTTACCGTGAAAGTCCTTCCTTGCCACCAAGAAACCGAGGGGGATGCCGAAGGCTGCTCCGAGGAGGGTTGCTGTTAACGAGACCCTCAGGGATAAGAGGGTAATGCCGAGAATCTCCTGATCGCCAGAAAAAAGGATTTGTAGGGCTCTTATGAAGCCCTCAAATATTATCTCGAAGCCGCTCAACTATACCCCCTACTCAAGACCCCTCGACTTAAGAAGCGAGTTGAGATAGGTCACGGTGGCGTTTTCTGAGGGTAGACCAATCGTCTCTGGGTGACCGTATACCGGGAAGAAGAGCTGCTTGCCGTTGATCGTGTAGTTGTTGATCAGCGACTGACCCTGTGGGCTTATCATGAAAAGCAGGAAGTCTGTGGCGACAGTCGAGTTTATGTTTGGATATTTTGTTGAGTTCAGGAGTAGTATGCCGTAAGGGTTGAGGAGCGCCGTATCGTTTTCGCAAAGGACAACTAGGTTGAGGGTGGTGTTCATTGTTGACTGGAGTTTCAGGAAGGTCGCGCGGTCGCTTATGGTGTATCCAACATGCTCATTTGCTATCCTGATGGTTGGCGCCATGCCCTGACCAGCGGATTCATACCAGATTGCTCCAGTGGTGTTGATCCCAGCAGCCTTCCAGAGCCTTTTCTCCAGCGCATCCGTACCTGAACCATCTCCTCTTGATACGAAAACGGTGGTGCCATCGTGGCCGGCTTGGGAGATCTTCAACAATGCGTCTGTAGCGTTTTCCCCAGCGATGCCGGCTGGGTCGTTAGGCGGGCCTATTATGATAAAATCATTATACATCACGGTCACCCTCAGTGTGCCATTGCCAGAGGCCACGAAGGCATCCTCCCTGACACGGTCATGCACAAGGAGGA
>CAZNTO010000037.1:0-4869 GCA_964576015.1 uncultured Nitrososphaerota archaeon | reverse complement strand
TGGCTGGAGGAGGACGGCAGGTACGTCCTGGGGGAGAGGGAGGCAGGCATAATGGAGGGCATAAAGAAGTTCGGCTCCTTCATGGCCACGGCCAAGTCGCTCGGCATAACGTACGCTCATGCATGGACGGTGGTGGACGAGCTCTCCAAGAGGGTGGGCAAGCCTGTTGTGAGGGCGCAGAGGGGAGGCGACACTGGCGGGGGCGCAACGCTCACCGAAGATGGGGAACGCCTCCTGGAGGAGTATAAGGCGCTCGAGGAGAAGGTCTCTAACTTCCTCGGCTCCAGAAAGGAGTTCACCTTCCTCGAATTCAAGAGACCAGACCTCTCCATCATTGGGAGCAGCTGCGTCGGGGTCAAGATACTGGCAGGGATGGTAAAGGGCTTCTCAACGGAGGTCGTGGAGGTAGGTTCGACCGCGGGTCTAACTGCAGTAATGCTAGGCGAGGCAGATGTGGCAGGCATCCACCTCTACGACGAGGAGACCAGAACATACAACGTGCCATTCGTCCGGAGGGCTTTTCCAGGAGAGACAGCGGTCCTCATCAGGGGCTACGCCAGGGAGCAGGGTCTGATTATGAAGAAGGGAAACCCGAAGGGGGTCAAAGGTATAGAGGATCTACGAAGCGCCAGCTTGCGTTTGGTGAACAGGAACCTCGGATCCGGTACGAGGGAGCTGCTCGACCGACTTCTAAGAGAGAAAGGGGTTCCCTCTAAGGACATAAGGGGCTACGACTTCGAGGTCAGAACCCATGAGGAGGTTGCAAGGGCAATAAAGGAGGGGAAGGCATACGCCGGACTAGGGCTAAAGGCGACAGCCATAATCTACGGTCTCGCTTTTGTGAAGATTTGCGATGAGAGCTTCGACTTTGTCGCCGAGAGAAGGAGGCTCCGTAAGCCCTCCGTCAGGGCATTTGTCAAGGCGTTAAGCTCAGCAGCCTTCAGAGAGGAGCTTCAGAAGAGGGCGCCGGGAATAAATACCCTGCCAGATACAGGCGAGATCCTGGTTTAGTATAAATAACCTAAAACGAAGGGCGTAACGTAAGTCTCCAAGATGGCGGCTACGAGCAGAAGCACTATAGAGATAACGAAGAGCTCCCACGCTCCTCTAAACTCCGCAAAGAGGGAGTACTGCTTGTGCTCAAACAGGCTGATGAGCTTCCTAAATGATGCTATGCCGAAACGCATGCCAGCGGCACAGGCGAATATGAGGGCGGGTATCTCGAATACTCCGTGCGGTGCCAGCGCCCCCACCGCAACGATGAGCGAGATCTGGGTTGCAAGACCCGAGCCCACCATTCCTAGCATGAAGCCGTTTAGCAGAAGGACGCCTGCGGGTGCCAAGAGGAGGAGTGGGGCAAAGAAGAAGGCCATGGCAGCAGCCAGTGAGTTCTTAGCCAGAAGGAACAGGACAGTAAAGGGCTCGTAGGGTTTGAAGAATGGGGCATACTGCATTAGGTTCTTTAGTAAAGGGTTCTCCGATAAACTCCCCCCCTGCGGTATAGCGGCACCTGCAACTACGCCTGTGATCATTAGTAGGGTCGAGATAAGCAAATAGTTCTTGTTCGCCTTTATGACACCCATTTTTATCCATCAGCCTCTATAGAGTATGTCGCCATATTCTGGGTGCTTCTTAAAATACTCGACTGCGAAGGTGCAGACCGGTACGATGAGTAGACCCTTATCTTTAGCATATTTCATTGCGACCTGAATGAGTTTGCTACCAACCCCCCTTCCTCGGTACTGCTCGGGGGTGTAGGTTGAGTCCAGATGCATTCTGTTCCCCTCTATATGGAACTTGATGTTGGCAACTGCCTTTTTATCGAGCTGTATAACGATCGCGTTGTCCTTGACCTTAGCCTCCATAAATCCTCCTCAGAACTATATATGGCGTGTTTATTTATTTTGTTTGGGGATCAATACCAAGTAAGTGGCTTGATCACTCAAAAGGCTCGTCTTGCAAAGGACTATGGCAGATGTTATAATTAAAAAGGAAGGGGAGACAGTAGAGATCTGAAATCAGCCAGGAGGCTACCACATGGGAGGTAAGTCGGGCTCAAAAAGCAGTAAAGACCTTAGAGATTCTCTCACCTCCAGCAGGGTTGAGGATCTGTTGGTCGACGGGAAGATGGGCATAAAAGAGCTGGTCAAGAGGTTCGAGAGGATGGGAGGGTTCATGGCCCCCCGTATTGCCGAGGCCTCCGAGATCATGAAGGAGATGACCACTGGCGGCACCACGGTATTCCTCTCCTTTACCGGCAACGTCATATCCACCGGACTCCGCGGCGTAATATCGCAGATGATTAGGAGCGGTAAGGTCAGTATTATAGTGACTACCTGCGGCGCGCTCGACCACGACCTAGCAAGGTCTTTCGGGGCTAGGTACGCCTCCGGAGAGTTCGAGTACGACGACGTTATGCTGAATGAACTCGAGATCCACAGGCTCGGGAACGTACTCATACCACTCGAAGACTACGGACCGCTTATTGAAAGGGTAATGAGGGGAGCGCTTCCGGAGATCATGAAGGGAAGGGATTCTATAAGCCCGAGCGAGCTTGCTAGGGAGTTCGGTAAGAGGATAAAGGACGAGGGATCGATATTGAAGGCGGCCTACGATAAAAACATCCCTGTGTACGTTCCCGGAATCATAGATGGTTCCTTCGGTACCAACCTCTTCTTTTATGCCCAGACAAGCAAAATGAAGCTGGACCTCTTTAGGGACATGAACTCCATCCTTAATGCCGTTTACGACTCCAAGAGGACCGGTGCTGTAATAATCGGTGGTGGAATAAGCAAGCACCATGTCATATGGTGGAACCAGTTCAAGGAAGGGCTGGACTACTGCATCTACCTCACCACCGCGCAGGAGTACGATGGGAGCCTCTCCGGGGCGCTGCCCAGGGAGGCCATCTCCTGGGGGAAGGTGAAGCCAAAGGCGAAGCATGTGGCGGTCATCGGGGACGTAACTATAACTCTCCCCTTGATAGCGGGGGCGGTGCTGTAGGTAGTATGAAAATGACGAAACTAAGACATTGTTACCCCCTCAACTTTAGGCCGGCAAAGGTCTCCGAGAGACGCATGTACTACTCAGGTCTGGACTTTAATCTTATGGAGAGGTGGTTCAAGGAAAAGCTGGAGGAGTTGAGGAGACCCATCTTCGACCTTGATATTGGAAACGAGACGAGGTACTACAAGAGGGAGTACCAAAGCGAGCTAGGAAAGCTCCTCTACTTCAAAATAAAAGATTTCCATGAGCTTAAGGAGATGGTCCTAGAATATCTGCCTGAGGACCTTTACTACGACAGGAATGTCTACAAGGATGTTGAGAAGTGCGCCGACTGCGAGAAGAGGGGCAAGGGGTGTCTATCCTGCGAGGATGTGAGGGGTCAGGAGCTGATGTTTGATGTGGATCCGGAGAACATTGACTGCCCAAACTGCGGCTCGCTGGACGACAGGGTAAAGGGTGCCTCAATGTTCAAGTTCTGCTACATCTGCTTTAACAAAGCCTTGGATCAGACGGTAGGACTCCATAGGTGGTTGAAGTTAAAGGGTTACGGAAAGCTCTCCACGGTCTACTCCGGGAGGGGCTTCCACATTTACGTGGAGGATGACAAGGCTTACGAGATGGACCGCTCCGCACGAAAGAGGTTGGCGGAGGAGGTCAAGAAAATGGGCTTTGCCATAGATCCTTGGGTAACCAGCGGCGAGGCAAGGCTAGCAAGAGTGCCCTTTTCCCTCAATGGCCTGGTAAGTAAGGTCTGCTACCCTATAGAAATTGTAGAGATAAAAAAAATAGATTTCTGGCGGTCTCATCCATTCGTGCCAGACTTTATTTAATTAGCTTATTTCTTCTTCTTTGCCTTAACTTCCTTCTTCTTATAGTGTGTTTTCTTCTTTGCGGCAGCCATTATGACAACCTCACCTAATATATTACCTTTATAGCTTTATAATCATTGTTATAATTCCACTTAAAATGACAGTAATTGATAAGGAAAAAATACTAACCCCGAAGTTATTTTGCAACTTTTTCCGCGACCTTTTTTTTGTGTTATCCAACTCCTCCTCTATTAGATGATAATTGTTGTGTTTCTTTTTCAACCATTGCTATCAGCCCTGATGCTATTATTTTGAAGCCAAAATTCTTCATTAGGGATTCAGACAAAGGTTAGAGATAGACAAACCTCGAATTGCTTTTCCGAAAAAGTTATCACGAAAGATATACAATATTACGTGGACTAGACAAACTATGAGTCGTGACACCATTTCCAGCCTCCCAAAGGAACGCGAGGAGGGTAATGTCGAGTACAAGCTCAAGATAACCCAGCCTACGAAGGATAGGCTGGAGCAGCTTGCCTCTCAGATAAGGTATCGGCTAGCTGAGAAGGGAGGGGAAGCTTTTTACATAATTGGGGTGAGCGACTCCGGCGCACCCTTGGGGATAAGCGACGAGGAGCTCGAGCTGTCGTTGGAGAACCTGAACAAGGCAGCAGCTCTCGCGGGGGCAAGGATCAGCAGGGTTAGGGAGGCTAAGGGTAAGAGCGGCAGGATCGTGGAGCTGCTCCTGCGCAGGAGCAGGGATCAGCTACCTATACAGATATCGGTCGTGGCCGCCGGTCAGGCGGACCATGGAAAGACCACCACTGTGGGCGTTTTGGTTGCCGGCGAGCTTGATGACGGCGACGGGCTGATCATGGGCAAGATCGCGAGGTACAAGCACGAGGTGGTGATGAGGAGGACCTCCTCCGTTGCGGAGAGGGTGATGGGCTTCGATGAGGAAGGGACGGTTGTGAACTATATGCTCCCGTCCCCGCTTGACGAGGCAGAGGTCTACCTCAACAGCTGCAAGCTGGTCTCGTTCGTGGACATCGGA
>CAZNTO010000036.1:5973-8783 GCA_964576015.1 uncultured Nitrososphaerota archaeon | reverse complement strand
AAGGTCACCACGTTGCCGAAGCGGTTCCTGCAGCACCCGGATATGCCATAAATCGTAACCAATATCATCTTTAGCGCATCGACCCTCTCCTCGCAGTAGAGCCTCGCAGGGCTTCCCTCCTCCAGCGTCCTCCTGACCTTCTTCAGGCGTAGCCTCCTCCTCAGCCACGGCTCCACCACCGCAGGGAGCAGCCCCGCGCCCCCCTCTCGGTCGCCTGGCGCCTCGTAGCTGAGACTGTTCTTCAGTATGATGTTGGGGTACTGGGAGTCAAAGTCCAGCACCGCCACGTTCTCGTGGAGCCTCCCAGCCTCCGGCGTTATGGTTATCCCTCCCCTATCCCTAGCCGCCAGGTCCTTCAGTGCCCTCGCCCGCTCGAAGTACTCCTCCCTCGGTATGGCGTGCTCTCTTCTCAGCAGCTCGAAGCCGCCCCGGGAGTCGATGCTCTTGTTGCTCAGCCACCTCGTCGACAGCCCCATGGGGGCGAAGGCGAAGCGCGCCCTCTCAACCAGCCCCGCCACGCCCCACTCGTCCGGGCTGAAGCCGTAGAATATGCCTCCCAGGAGCACCCTGCCGGCGAAGGAGCCCTGCACCCTCACCAGGTCCCTGTCCCCGCACCTCCCGAGGTCGAAGGGCAGTCCGTTACGGCGGAAGCCCGCTCTGAGCACGGGGTAGGTCAGGCTGTCGCACTTATGGCATGCCAAAAGGTCAATGTCTGCCTCCCTTATGTAGTTGCAGAAGCAGGACAGCACCTCCGCCTCATCGCCCTCGAAGCTCCTCCTGCCGTGCCTCGATGCGGTGCGTATCCGCCTCACCATCCTGCTACTGCCTGAGAGTTCGTAGTCCACGAAGAAGCTTAGCAGGCTGAAGGGGGGCGGCACGATCTCTTGGGAGTCGTCGATCTTCTCCATTCCGGTGAGTCTTTCCCCGTCATACGAAACCGTAACCCTGCTGGTGGGCTCGATCCTCAAATGGGTGAACAGATAGCGCTGGACGTGCCTGAAATTGATGTTGTAGACCCTCCTCACGGAGGGGTTCCTCTCCAGCGACTCCGCGAGCCTCCTGAATAGGGAGGTACCGTAGGTCTCGACCCTTATCAGCCTCCGCCTCCTTCCCCCCGGCTCGAGGGAGGTGAACCTCTCCTCAACCAGCGCATTTCTAACCTCTGGGCACTCCGACAAGCGGTAAAGGAGGTCCTCCTCCGCCGCGGCGTCGGTTGGCTCCACGTGGAAGAAGGGGGCGTAGCCATCAATCAGCCTTAGGTTTTCCCCCTCCTCGGTCTTTATCCACAGGACCGCCTTAGAGCCCTGGATGTAGACGTCGAAGAGCCAGCCTTTCGCCTCCGCCAAGGCGGTTCACCGCTCACCCTTCCTCCCCCTCAGCGGAGGCGGACCTGCCCTCCAGCCTGCGCAGCCTCTCCTCCAGCGCTGCGATCCTGCTGTCCCTCTCCCTCAGCCCATCCCTCAGCGACTCTATGGCACCCCTGTTGTGGACATTTGCCGTCAGGTTGAGGGCGTCAAGGACCAGCGGCACCTCCGAGTTCCCCATGGCTGCGTGCTCCCTGTCCCATGCCTCCTTCAGTAGGAGCTCGAAGGCCCTCCTGTGGTTGGGGTCCCTCAGCAGCGCCACGTAGTCACTCCGCAGCCTCTCGAGCTGTTCCTGGTACATCTGCCTGAAGGGCGGCGTTATCCTGCCCATTAGTGTCTCACCTCCGTTGAGTATAAACGCGGACTCCGGGGTCGCCTTCTCAGGATGCTTGAGCAGAACCGCGTTGGCCCCCCCGTAGACGTCGCGAAAAAACACAATGACGTTCGCCAGATCCGCCACCATGCTGGAGACGAAGGGTCTCGGTGGTTCTCCTGTCGTGGTGACCACCATAATGGCGTCCCTCTCCGCCGCGAGGTGCCAGAGTGAGGAGACCGAGCGGTTGATGCCCTCAATGGCCCTCTTGCAGTTCTTGTTGTCCTTCAGGAAGCTTGAGATGTTGTGCACGAGTATCAGCCTCGTCGAGGGCTCGCCCTCCACCGCCCTCTCCAAGGCATCCGTTACCCTCTCCTGCCTGAACTCGCTGTAGGCAGCCGCGAAGTAGATGTTCTCCAGAACCGTGGATGGATCGACGCCCTCGCGCTTTGCGTGGAAGGCCAGCCGGTCCAGCTTCACCAGCGTCTTCTCGCTGTAGTAGTTTGTGTTGTTCATGTAGGCGACCTTGCCCTCAACGGCACCCCTGACCGCCAGCCTGTGCACCACCTCGTCGATGAAGCGCGAGGTGCCGCAGAATAGGTAGAGTTGCCCTCCCCTGAGCCCGTTTATCAGGGAGTCAAGGGATGGGTAGCCGGTCGTCAGCATGTTCCTGCTCGCCTGTATGGCGGATGCCCTTACGAACGAAGTGCCTATGGCGGCAGTACCCGACCCCAAGCGCGACCCCCAGCTTGGGGTATAGTACTATCACTTTCGCCTCGAAATCCTTAACGACACCATGAAAAAGCCCATCACTAATGGAGCGGATTTCCACTGAAGGCAGTTTCGCCCGAGAGTGTCTCCACAAAAAGGCATGATGACCGGATCGAGCCTTGGCGTAAATGAGAATATATAGGCTGCTCAAGAATTCTATATGAGAACGCTGTGGTGTGATCGTTCAAAATTTGAGTTGGTGCTTGATGCCTAGGAATCTTTGCGTCAGTGTGGAGAGGGTTGCAGCAGAGTCCGTAAGGCGAACCTTGCTAAGACTCGACTTATTTGACAATACGAGGAGGATAAAGACAACCGCCGGTGCCGTCCTCATTCCAATCTCACATCGGCCCAGGCTGGACGAA
>CAZNTO010000036.1:0-5873 GCA_964576015.1 uncultured Nitrososphaerota archaeon | reverse complement strand
GAATTCAGGGTACCACAACTGGAGGTTCTGGCTGGAAGGGAGAGGTTCGATACCATCCATACGGAGTACGGTATGAAGTTCAAGGTTGACCTCTCCAAGGTCTACTTCTCCCCAAGACTTGGCTCTGAGCACCACCGGGTGGCATCCCTAGTCTCGGACGGCGAGACCGTCCTGGACATGTTCGCTGGGGTGGGGCCTTTCTCCCTAATGATTGCAAAGCGTTCCAAGGCAAAGGTCTACTCCATAGACCTGAACCCCGATGCCATCAGGCTCCTAAGGGAGAACATTGAATTGAACAAGCTTCGCGGTGAGGTGATCCCCATCTGCGATGACGCCCGGAGGGTCTCGAGGCAGCTGTCCGGGGTAGCTGACCACATCATAATGAACCTACCTGCCAGCTCTATGACTTTCCTAGACGCCGCCTCAGAGGACCTGAAGAGTGGTGGTGGAATTATCCACATCTACGTCTTTGCTACCGACGAGCCCCTAATAAAAGCTGAGAGGGCCTTCAGGGATACAGCAGAGAAGGTGTTCAGGCACTACGAGATCAGGGGCGTGCGTGTAGTAAAGCCGGTAGCCCCTAAAGAGTGGCAGGTTGCCTTAGACGTCTGGGCCCTCAAATAACCCTTATTCCTCACCCACGATCAGCGTTATCTTGATATGGTTATCCTGTTTCTTCAGTTGTTCCACTAACGCCCGTTCGAGGTCAACGGCTGCCTTATCTGAGCTAACCATGAGCGTTCTTTCGCATACGTATTGGCTCCTCCTGAGCACCATCTCACTCTCGCTAGAGAAGGTCAGAGAGGGGTGCCCTCTTCCGCGGACCCTCTCCACGAGCCCCCCCGCCTCAATTATCATAACCATCTCTGCGCCTTGCCTCGCCGCGCGCTTCAGCTCCTCCGGCAGCCCAGCCAAGCCGACCTCCGCCGACGTGGCAACAACGCAGTCCCCATAATCCGACTTTATCTCCTCCCTAGTGATCTCTAGGGTCGTCGGGTGGAGGGCGGTTATTCGTGGGTCGCCCCTCGCGTAGAATACAAACCTTACCATGGTAACCAAGACTTTTTTAGAACCGTCTTCAAATAAACCTTTAGAGTGGCTTAAATGGAATCCCTCGTGGAGAAGAGAGAGCAGCTTATCAAGAGGTTGATCGAGGAGGGAGTCCTCAAGAAGCCAGAGGTCATCAACGCAATGCTGAAGGTCCCGAGGGAAGAGTTTGTACCTTCTGAGCTTAAAGATCATGCCTACATGGACTCTCCGCTCCCGTCCCTTAACGGTCAGACCATTTCTGCGCCACACATGGTAGCCATTATGTGCGAGCTGCTAAATCTTAGACGTGGTGATAAAGTGCTGGAGGTCGGCGCGGGGACTGGGTACCACGCGGCCGTCTGCGCAGAGATCGTAGCCCCCTTAGAGGTACCGGAAAATGAACGGGGTCATGTCTACGCCATCGAGAGACTAAAAACTCTAGTGGACTTTGCCAACAGAAACCTGCAGAGGTGTGGCTATGCTGACCGGGTCACCATAATAGAGGGCGACGGGACCTTGGGATACCTTGAGATGACCCCCTTCGACCGGATACTGGTGACAGCAGCCGCCCCGAGGATACCTCCGCCCCTCAAGATGCAGCTCAAGGACGGCGGGCGTATGGTCATACCAGTGGGCGAGGCCTACTCCATACAGGATCTAATTGTGGTGGAACGCACGGGTGAGAACTTCAAGGAATGGACTTATGGTGGCTGCGTGTTCGTGCCGCTCTGTGGCAAGTACGGCTGGTCTCCATAGGTTCGCGATCAGAACCACTTCTCGAGGCTCGACTGCTTCTTCAGTTCTTTAGTACTCTTCTCGATCCGCTGGAGCGCTGCCTCGATCCTCTCAGGGGAGAAGTCAAAAGAGCCACAGAGTATCTCCTTCACAGCATTCCCGTCAAAGCTCCCCCACTCCAGACGGTACTCGTCTGTGGTCTTCGGGTTCAGGAAGATATCCCTTACGGCGTCCACATCGAGTGTGGGATCCGCCTCTAGCTTCTTCTGCTCCAAGGCAGCCTTCAGCGAACCGAACTCCTCTATCACCTTTAGTGCCTTCTTGGGACCTATCCCCTTGAACCCGTCGGGGTTGAAGTCCGTTCCGAGGAGTATCCCTGTATCTATGAGCTGATCCCTCGTGATCTTTAGTTCTAGTAAAACGTCCTCGAGCTTGACGATCTCCGGCTCTATGTCGATATAGACAGGCTTGTTTGGTAGCTTCCTCCTGCCCGATATCGTCAAGTTCCTGATAAGCCTCGGCGCCCCGAAGAGGAGCGAGTCATAGTCCTGGCTGACCGTAGCCCAGGCGTCCCCCTTCTTGGTCATGAACGTCGCCTGCGCCTCCCCCTCGGACGGGGCCTGAACCCACGGAACTCCCAAAGCTGCCAGAACATCCTTCGCCTGCCCAACCATCTCTCTTGTGAGCTTGGAGGTTGCCTGCGCTGCCTTCCTTGCCGCCACTATGTCCCCTCTCTTGAGGGCGGCTTTATACTCCACAACCGCCTTCTCCTTGACCTCGATCCTCTTCTCTATCTCCTTAGTCTTGAGCTCCGGCGGCTTTCCATCAAAGACGTAGACCGACTTCACGCCAGCCTCCAGCAGGTTAGCCGTCCTGTAGAAGATCCCGCTCAGGTGGCTGGTCACCCTTCCCTTGGAGTCCTTAAGCGGCGTGCCGTCGGGCTGCCTTATAATCGCTAGAAACTGGTAGAGGGCATTGTAACCGTCTATGGCGAGTACCTTGCCCTTGAGTTCCTCGAGAGATATGATATGGGGAGTTACGAGATCTCTCAGGTTTACTCCCATACCCTAACTCTGTCCTCCTCTGGGCTTCAGCAAGGTTATGACCCTCCCCTTCTTCTGAAGTGCCACGTTGATCTTCCCCCTCAGCTCCAAGTTCAGCAGTACCTTGTTGAGCTCGGAGGCACAGAAGTCCTTCATCATCGCCTTGAGCATCTCCAGCAGTTCGTCTTCCTTTATGGTGCCCTCCCTCTTTCGTAACAGGTCGAGTACTATAAGGTCCAGTGACTCTGTCCTCCACCTCACGCCCTCTACATCCATGCCTCTCACCTAAGCGAAGTTCATTAGAGGTTGCTTCCCGCCCAGTGTCTGCCTGCTCCTCTCCTCCCAGGTCTTGTAGAACTTCTCCATGCCCTCCGTAATCGAGGGTCTGATCTTCCTCATCGCCTTCTCGAAGTTGTACATGGTTACCTCTTTTGCGTTCGGGTCGTTTCTTAGGGCTATCAGGCCAGCCTCTCTGCATATAACCTCGATATCCGATCCGGCAAAGCCCCTCGTCAATGCTGTCAGCTTTTCAAGCTCGACGTTCTTCAGTGGCATTCCCTTGGTGTGTATCTTGAAGATCTGCAGCCTTGTCTCGCTGTCCGGCTCTGGCACGTATAGGAGCCTGTCGAACCTCCCCGGCCTTAGAAGCGCTGGGTCTATTATGTCCGGTCTGTTTGTTGCCCCCATAATGACCACGTTCTCAAGACCAACAAGCCCGTCCATCTCCGTGAGCAGCTGGCTGATGACCCTCTCCGTGACCATGGAATCCCCGGATCCCGCGAACCTTAAGGGCGCAATCGAGTCGATCTCGTCGAAGAATATGATGGCGGGGGCTGCGGTTCTTGCCCTCCTGAAGACCTCCCTAATCGCCTTCTCGGACTCGCCTACCCACTTACTGAAGATCTCAGGTCCCTTAATGGTGATGAAGTTGGACTCGCTCTCGTTGGCCACGGCCTTGGCCAGCAGGGTCTTTCCGCACCCTGGCGGTCCGAAGAGGAGGATCCCCTTTGGTGGCTTTATCCCTATCCTCTTGAACCTCTCTGGGTACTTCAGTGGCCACTCTATAGCCTCCTTGAGCTCCTGCTTAACCTCCTCCAGCCCGCCGATGTCCTCCCATTTTACCGTAGGTATCTCCACGTATACCTCCCTCAGCTCGGTGGGCGTGATCTCCTTGAAAGCCACCTCAAAGTCCACCATCATAATCTCGATCCTCTCCACTGTCTCTGGAGGGATCCTCTCCTGCTGTATATCGATCTCAGGCAGGTACCTTCTCAGCGCCTTCATGGCAGCCTCCCTGCAGAGCGCCGCAATGTCTGCCCCCACGAACCCGTGCGTCAAACCGGCTATTCTCTTCAGATCAACATCCTTGAAGAGTGGCATGTTCCTAGTGTGCACCTGGAAGATCTCGTACCTCTCCGTTGCCGATGGGACACCTATCTCAATTTCCCTGTCGAACCTCCCCGGTCTCCTCAGTGCCGGGTCTAGGGCGTTCTGTCTGTTGGTCGCCCCTATCACTATTACGTCGCCGCGCGCCTCCAGCCCGTCCATTAAAGCGAGAAGTTGCGCCACGACCCTCTTCTCCACCTCCCCGGTGACCTCCTCCCTCTTGGGGGCGATGGCGTCGAGCTCATCTATGAATATTATAGCCGGAGCATGCTGCTTGCCCTCGTCGAAGAACTCCCTCAGCTTCTGCTCCGACTCACCGTAGAACTTGCTCATTACCTCGGGTCCGTTTATGGCTATGAAGTAAGCCTCAGTCTCGTTGGCAACCACCTTAGCCAGCAGGGTCTTTCCGCACCCTGGCGGTCCGTAAAGGAGAACTCCCTTTGGCGGGTCTATGCCCAGCCTTTTGAAGAGCTCAGGGTGCTTCAGCGGGAGCTCCACCATCTCCCTCACCTTCCTTATCGGCTCCTTCAGCCCGCCGATGTCCTCGTAGGTCACCCTTGGTAACTTAGCAGCCTCTGCAGGCTTTTCCAATATTGTCAGGCTGCTCTCCTCGGTTACCATAACTATGTCCGCCGGCTTGGTCGAGACCACCGAGAATGGTATGGCCTGGCCCAGGACTGGGATTAGAACGTTATCACCTTCAACGAGCGGCGTGTCTGCAAGCCTTCTTTTGACGAAGCTCACGAAGCCTGAATCAACCGTGATCGTGAAGGATAGTGGCGCGAGCTTAACGAGGGTCGCCACCTTGGCCTCAGCCTTCCTTATGGTGATCCTCTCCCCTATGCCGACGCTGGCATTCTTCCTTATCAGTCCGTCCATTCTGATGATATCCATCCCTTGATCTTCGGTGTAGGCCGGCCAGACTATGGCAGCGGTCTTTCTCTTGCCCTCGATCTCGATAATGTCTCCAACACTGACGCCTATGGCTTTCATTGCGTCCGCGTCAATCCTAACCTTGCCTCTGCCCACATCCCTCTGTTTTGATTCTGCTACCCTCACTACCAGATCGTTAGTGCCCTTTCCTTCCAAATGCCACACCACTCAATAATAATTACTGGGGTCTATGTAAGGATTTAGCAATTCACAATAAATCTTTTATTATACATACGAAAAATTAGCCGGGCAGGGTCTGAACGATCTCCACGTCCACCTGACTCACACCCTTTACCTTGCTGAAAGCGTCCTCAACCGGCTGAGTACCGCCCTCATAGACCCCTGGCATAATAACATAGACCTTGACCGCCTTGAGCCCAAATGCTATCTCCTCGTCCTCGAACTTGTGGATGTACAGATCCTTGTTTCCCTTTGGAAGGGCCTCTCTTAAGCCCTGTTTCACTGAATCCAAGTTAACCGAATCATCCTCAGGCAAAATCTTTATTATAGCTAAAAGTCTTGACACTCGCAACCCTCCTCTATGGACCTAGAAATCCGCACTTTGGACACTTATAGCCGTTGACGAGATCCCTGCACTTCTTGCACCGCCAGAATACAACCTCCCCACAGCTTGGACAGGGAAGCTTTACCCCCTTATGCTCAGGGAGTATGGGCTCTTTGCACGATATACAGACTGGTAATGCCAAGTCACTCATCCATCATCACCAAAGTGAGATGGTAAAGACT
>CAZNTO010000035.1:7408-9120 GCA_964576015.1 uncultured Nitrososphaerota archaeon | reverse complement strand
GGAATGGACCTCGAGAGGTGGCGGGAGATGGGCGTGGACGAGGAGTACCACGACAGGCAGCTCAGGATTATCAAGGCATTCGAGAGGATGGGCGTTGAGATCACGTGCACCTGTACCCCCTACCTTGTGGGGAACCTGCCAAAGCTGGGCGACCACATCGCCTGGTCGGAGTCCTCGGCGGTCTGCTACGCGAACTCGGTGCTGGGGGCGAGGACTAACAGGGAGGGTGGGCCCTCTGCGCTCGCCGCGGCGCTGACGGGGAAAACCCCGCGCTACGGGCTCCACCTTGACGAGGGGAGGAGGCCCACGGTGGTCGTGGAGGTAAAGGCGAGGCTCGCCACCACCTATGACTACAGCCTGCTCGGCTACTCGGTGGGGCGGATAATCGGCTCCGGCATCCCCTACTTCAACGGCGTGACCGGGGCGGAGCCGGACGGGCTGAAGATAATGTCCGCAGCCATGGCAGCCTCGGGCGGAATCGCCATGTTCCACATAAAGGGAGTGACCCCAGAGGCGGAGGGGCAGAGTACGGATGGACTTGAGAGGCTCTGCATCGACTATAAGGAGCTGGAGACCTCCAGGGAGAAGCTCGCGGCGGATGGGGACCCGGACCTCGCCTGCATTGGGTGCCCCCATGCCAGCCTGGGGGAGATGCGTGATCTGGCGCGGACCATCAGGGGAAGGAGGGTGATCAAGGGCAAGGGGCTCTGGATATGGACCTCCAAGGGCGTCTACGAGCTTGCGAGGAGGAGGGGCTACCTCGGCACCATCGAGAAGGCGGGGGGCAGGGTATTCACGGACACCTGCATGGTGGTCTGCCCGCTGGAGAGGTCGGGCTTCAGGCACATGGTGTCCAACTCATGCAAGGCATGCCACTACGTCCCCTCCACGGCTGGTCTGAGGGCCTCGGTGGCGGACATGCACACCGCTTTAAGCAAGGTTCTGGAGGACTCCTGATGCAAGAAAGGGTCTACCGGGGGCGAGGGGTGGCAAAATTCGTGGGTGAGGGTGATGCCCTCGTCTCGAGGCAGAGCATATCATTCTTCGGCGGCGTGGACCCGAAAACAGGGGTGGTGAGGGAGAAGGGGCACGACCTCTGCGGTACCGATGTAACCGGCAGGGTTTTGGTCTTTCCAAAGGGGAAGGGCAGCACCGTGGGCTCTTATGTGATCTATCAGCTCAAGAAGAATGGTCACGCTCCTGCGGGCATAGTGAACGTAGAGACCGAGACGATAATAGCCATAGGGTGCATCCTCGCGGAGGTGCCGCTGGTCGATAAACTGGAGGTGAACCCCCTGGAGGCGATAAGGAGCGGGGATCACCTGATCGTTGACGGGAGGGAGGGCAGGGTAATCATCAGGAAGTAGACCATCAGCCTTAAGTTGATTGAAGCGAAGTTATAGAAAGGGGTTGACGATGGAAAGAGCTTGGGGAATGATAAAGGATCCCATTCATGGTTATGTCCACATATCCAATGTTGAGAAGGAGATCATTGATACCCTGCCACTTCAGAGGCTCAGAAGGATAAGACAGCTTGTCTTCGCCGACCTTGTATACCCCGGCGCCAACCACACAAGGTTCGAGCATTCGGTGGGGGTGATGCACCTCGCCGGGATCCTTGGCCGATCCCTGCCTGTAGAGATGGGCGAGGACAACATCCAGAGGGTGAGGCTTGCCGGGCTGTTCCATGATTTGGGGCACGGACCATTCTC
>CAZNTO010000035.1:4651-7308 GCA_964576015.1 uncultured Nitrososphaerota archaeon | reverse complement strand
TTGGACGACACCCTGGTTGTGGACAGCTCTGCGCTTCCTACCCTAGAGGCATTCCTAATAGCCCGGATGGAGTCGTTCAAGGCCATCTATTATCATAAGACTGCCAGGGCGGCGCAGATCCTTCTGGTGAAGGCGCTGGAGGCAGCAGACGAGGAACTTGGCATCTGCGCCTTCAAGACGCCTGAGGAGTACATGGAGATGGACGACTACAGCCTATGGAGCGAGCTGAAGAAGTGCAAGAGGTCCAGGCAGATAATCAAGGACCTGGAGAGGAGGAGGCTCCTCAAATGTGCCTACGAGATGGAGGTACAGGCAGAGGACAAGGCGGTCAGCAGCCTATTCGGCTTGGAGGGGATAAGAAAGCAGGTAGAGGACGAGATAGCTGCGCTTGCTAGAGTTGGGTCAGGAGAGGTCTTCATAGATACGCCCTCCCTTCCATCCATACCCTATCGACATGCCCTCGACTTCGACCCGATGGAGATACCGATAGTGGACGTTGAGAAGAATGTGAAGAAGCTCCTGAAGGCGACCAAGCTATCGAGGACGATAGAGGTACTGAGGGGGTTTGTGAACATAGTGAGGGTATACACCGATGAGAGGAACAGGGACAGGGTAAAGGACGCGGCGGAGAAGGTGCTCGGAAACCTCCCAGAGTCGGCTAGGGTCTCCTACTGACCTTTTCCAGAAGGGGAAGGACGGCCTGCAGGATCTCCTCGTGTACGTCTTTTAACGGTCTGCTGGCGTCGATGACGCGGTAGCCCATTTTCTGCGCTCTCTCAAGGAACCTCTTGCGGACCTTTGAGAGGAATTTAATGTTTTCAAACCGCTCTGGGGTCGCACCCTTTCTTCTAAGGGAGATCGCAGGGTCAACATCAAGTATGATTGTGATATCCGGAGCAACCACACATCGGTTTATTGAGAGGACCCACTGCTCGTCCAGGCCTTGAGATGTCTGGTAGGATATTGAGGACTCTAAGTATCTGTCAGAGACGACGATATTCCTCGAATTTAGCCATGGCTTTATGAAACGCTCAACGTGATCCACCCTGTCGGAGGCAAAGAGGAGCGCGTCCAGCTCAGGTGCCGGGCACGGTTCGCGGAGGAAGTGCCTTATGACGGACTCGACCTTGCCCCTAGGATTTGGCTCCTTCGTAGGGACGGCCGGATAGCCCCTCTCAATCAGCCAGTCAACGAGAAGCCTGGTCTGAGTAGAGGAGCCCGCCCCGTCCACCCCCTCTATAGCAATGAAAGCCCCCCTTCTGAGCTCCACCATACTCTGATATCTGGGCTAAAGCGATTATATTTCTATCGAATTCCTTCCACTGGGGCGATGTAAAATATTATTATGAGTCTTTGCTTAATATGAGAGGTTAAGGGCTTTGGAGGAAGAGGAGAGATGCACCTTGCGGACGATGAAAAAAATAAGAGAAAGCAGAAGACGCTCATAACCTTCTTGTCTAATGATAAAAGAGAGGAGCCCGCGAAGATTGTAGTTGACCATAGGGAAAGGTCGTCTCAGTTGGTCGGGAAGCTCTCCAGACTTGGTGCCGTATTGGAGTTCAAAAGCCTGAAGGTTGGAGATTACGTGGTCTCGGAGAATGTTGCGATTGAGAGGAAGACATACAACGATTTTGCAAGCTCTATTATTGATAGGAGGCTGTTTGAGCAGACGAGGGCTATGAAGGAGGCGTACAGCAGCCCCATTCTGCTACTGGAGGGGAGGGGACCCACAACAAGGGGTCTCACGGAAGAAGCCCTGAGGGGGGCTCTTGTAAGTCTAATTTTAGATTTTGAGGTGCCCATCCTCTGGGCAGAAGATGCCGAGGAGGCGGCCAAGCTGTTGATGACTGTGGCAAGGAGGGAGCAGAGAGGCATTATAAGGGAAATTGCCCTAAAGGACAGAAGAAGGCCTAAAACTCCAGATGAGGAGAGGGAGTACATAGTGGCCAGCCTGCCATTTGTTGAGGTTGCTACCGCCAAGAAACTGCTCTCGATATTCAAGACTGTGGAGGGGGTATTCTCCGCAAGTGAGGAAGAGTTGATGGAGGTGGATGGAATAGGTCCTAAGAAGGCTAGACGGATCAGGGAAGCCGCATCCGGACTCTACGGTGTCAGGCCTTTGTCCGATGAACCTTCTCCAGGAGGTCAAACAGGGAGGAGAGGGTCTTAGCCATCTTCTCGATATCCTCTGGATTTTCGGTTGAGACCATCTTCTCCTTGATCTGTGCTATCTTCTTCTGCAGGTCATCCTCAAACTGCGATGTTTTAGCAGACTCAGCAACCGCCTTCTCGACCTCTGTGGACTTTACGAAGATCACCCTTCGGTTGCAGCTCGGGCAGATTATCTCCCCTTCGCTCAGCTTGAATAGCGGGACCTTGCAGTCCGGGCATGCTTGGGCGAGCATGGTCGCCCCAGATCGCAGGAGTTCTGCCCCCTTCTTGGCATCGGCGTCTCTTTTGCTCATTTTCATTACCGAATAGAAATAATATAAGTAGGATTATATGCTATTTGCTAATTGATTGGTGGTTCCTATGGGCGACGAAAAGATGGTCCAGGCTCTCAGCGTTCTGCAGAGGGTAGCGGAGGACAACGGTGTACCGAGAAACATCAGGAGAGCTGCAACGGAGGCTATGAAGGTACTTCAGGGCAAGACGTA
>CAZNTO010000035.1:2792-4551 GCA_964576015.1 uncultured Nitrososphaerota archaeon | reverse complement strand
CCCTAATGTCCTTCGCGTCATATATGGATCTGCCGACTATAGCGTGCCAATTCTCTCCCATCACCTTGAAGCATGATCGGATATCGCCACCTTGTGCACCAAGCCCTGGAAGGTAGTAGGTCGGCGATGACGCTAGGCGATCTATTTGCCGCTTATACTCTGAGGCTATGTCGGGCTTGTTCCCCGGCAGCACGAAGTCCTTCACGCCAAGGGAGGCAGCCATCTCGAAGATTCTGGTGGCAGAGTTCCCATCTATGTAGCCACCACCCTCCTTCAGGAAGTCTGGTATAGTCATGATCGCTCCAACTACGGGAACTATCCCCTTCTTGGTCAGGGCCCCTATCCATGCGGCCTCTGTCGAAGGACCGGCGAAGGGGAAGAGGATGGCGTAGTCCACCCCTGACTCTGACAGCACGTCGGAGAAGAGCGCCCCGGTGTGCGGTACGTCCGTGCCCCCCTTCTGATGGTCATATATCACAGGCTTCGCCGTATGCTTCCTTACGGCGGCTACTACCGATGGGACGCCGTACTTTAATGCCAATGCAAAACCAATCTTGTAGCCCCCTATACCGTCGAGGTCGCAGGTATCAGCCACTACCCTTTCCAGATCACTCATTGACGTGAGGTCACATGCCACCACTATGCTCCTCGTGGGAACTATTCTCAATCTCTTTTCCCCCCATAAGTGTTGAGGTACTCCTTTATGGCATCGACCTCGGTCTTCGCGATAAGGCTCGTCTGCAGTGCCCTATCTGCCACCTCCTCTATCGTGACTATCGACTTTACAGGGATGCCGTACCTTTTCTCGAACTCCAAGGTTGCCATCAGATCCGTCTCTCCTCTCTCGAGCCGATCCACCGCTATCAGGACGTAGGAGATCCTCACCTTGGCGGATGATAGGATGACTGATAGTACCTCCTCCTTCGTCTTTCCCGTGGTCATTACATCGTCAAGAAGCCCGATCCTGTCACCATCTTTTATGCCGCCGCCTATTATTGCCCCGCCCTCGCCGTAATCCTTCACCTCCTTCCTGTTGAAGGCGAAGCGCTTGGAGGAGCCGAAGAGGTTCGAGAGGGCGACTGCTGTGGATACGACTATCGGTATCCCCTTGTAGGATGGACCGAAGAGGACATCAGTATCCTCAAGCATCCCGTACCCGACTATGGCCTTGGCATAGAACTCCCCGAGCTTTGAGGCGGAGAGACCCTCGCCAATTGAACCTATGTTCACAAAGTACGGAGAGATCCTACCGCTCTTCAGCTTGAATGTGCCGAACTTGATCGCGCCGCTTCCTAAAAGGAAGTCGGAGAACTCAGATTTCGTCTTCCAAATATCCTCACGCATTTATCGGTACCCTCCTACCACTAGCACTTCTCTTACACCTTCCAAAGTCGATTCCACTTCTTAGAATGTTGTAGGGGAATACAGGCCCGTCCACGCAGATCCTGTAGCCGTCCATGGCACAGCTGCCGCAAACTCCTATGCCACACTTGGTATATCTCTCTATTGCGCAGTATATTCTATCGGCGCTTGTGACCTTTCTTTCCAACTCTGCCACCTTTACCAGCATGGCCTCTGGCCCGCAGTTGAAGAACTCGTTGCCCGCGTAACCGCCTATTTCGAGGATGTCTGTTACCAGGCCTTTTTTGCCAAGGGATCCGTCCTCGGTTGCCACCCTCACATCCAAATGGTCGCACAAGTAGTCGTAGATCGGGAGCTCGGAGCTGCTCTTACCCCCGATGAAGGCGACCCTAGCCTT
>CAZNTO010000035.1:0-2692 GCA_964576015.1 uncultured Nitrososphaerota archaeon | reverse complement strand
AGCGCCGTTCCCACCCCGAAGAGGGATGCTCCAGCTGACCTGAATGCCTCAACATCGGCCGACGAGTAAATGCCGCCCATCCCTATTATCGGGACAGAGACCCTTTCCCTGACCTCCTTTACGCACTTCAGTGCAACCTCCCTTATCGCCTTCCCCGAAAGCCCACCCGATACATTTGAGAGCAACGCGCTGCCGCTGATCTCATCGGTGAAGACGAGCGGCCCAACCGTATTGACGGCCGTTATTCCATCCGCCCCTGCCTCCACGGCCCTCTTTGCTATCAGTCCTGCGCTGCCCACGCTCGGGATTATCTTCGCAAAGATGGGGAGGTCCGTTACTTCCCTTACCGCAGATACGACTTGGGCCACGAGGTCGGGTGAGGCGCCAATAGTGGCGCCGTACCCCTCCGCATGCGGGCAGGAGAGATTGAGCTCTATCCAGTCCGTATACCTCTCGACCTTACTTGCCAGCTCGGCGAACTCCTCTGCCGTGCCGCCAAATATGGAGGTCATCAGAACCTTACTGAGCGGGTGAATGCGTTTTATCTCCTCGAGGTAGGCGTCGACGCCAGGGTTGGAGAGGCCTACTGCGTTCATGAGAGAACCGCCCACTCCGGCCACTATGGGCTCTTTATACCCCTCCCTCTCCACCGAGCCGATACTCTTTGTGGTTATGACCCCTAACTCCTCGATTTCAGCCATTCTCTTGATTATGTCTGGCGTCGAGGCTATTATCCCGGAAGGCAGGACGAACACCTCTTTGGGCAGCTCAAAGCGCATAGGATACCTCCCTCCCCTGAATCGGGTAGAACGTTCCATCTCTGAAGACCACCCTCCCCCCCAAAATTGTAACGACTGGCCATCCCTTCAGCACCATGCCCTCATAGGGAGTCCAGCCGCACTTGTAGTGCAGTTCCTCACCGCTGACCTTCCGCTCCTTCCTCAGATCGACAATTGTTACGTCCCCGTCCGCCCCTAGTTCTATCCTTCCCTTCCCCTTGATCCTGAAGATCTTTGATGGGTTGTAGCACATGAGCTCCACGACCTTCTCCAGTGGAAGGAGGCCTTTGAGCGATGAATCGAGCATCAGCGGCAGAGAGGTCTCGACGCCCGGAACTCCGGAGGGGGCGTCCTCACGATCCTTCGCTCCCCTCAGATGTGGGGCATGGTCAGACCCTATGGTATCGATCATTCCACTGTTGAGGGCGCGCCAGAGGGATGCCCTGTCGCCCTCCTCCCTTATTGGAGGATTCACCTTTGCATAGTTACCCAGCCCCTTTGTTGTTGAGGCATTAAGGAAGAGATGGTGGGGTGTTGCCTCTCTGTAGAAAGGCGAGGCGAGATCCGCCTCCTCATAAGAGGTTACATGAAGGATATAGACCCTTCCCTGGATCCCAACCGCAAGTAGCTTTCTTATAGCACAGAGGGCAGCAATCTTGGGTCTCCTCGAGCCGTGATCCCCTTCGCCGGCACACTTCTTTATCACTGCCTCGTCCTCGGCGTGAACGGTGGCAAGCCTTGATTTATGGATGATCTGCTTTATCATCCCCAGATCCGTTAGGAGAAGCTCGCCTGTCGAACTTCCCATGAAGATCTTAACCGAGGCGCCCAAGGGCGAGGGGACGTCCAAGCCCGCAACCTTGGCGATGTCGTCAATGTTTTCGCTCGTGGCCCCGAAGTGGAAACCGAAGTTTACGCATGGCTCGCCGGCGACAGACCCCAAGACCAATCGCCTCTTCTCATCCAGCCTTCCAGTGGTGGTTGTGGGAGGCTTCGTGTTGGGCATGTCCAGCACGGTAGTCACCCCACCTGCCAGGGCAGCCTTGGAGCCGCTCCTCCAATCCTCTGAGTCCATGCCAGGCTGCCTGAAGTGGACGTGCGGATCGATTACGCCCGGCATCACAAAGAGCCCCTCGGCGTCTATAACCTCATCCGCCTGGGGCTCGCTGCCGGTCAATGCCTCTACCTTACCGTCCTTTAGCAGGACGTTTGCGCGTGCCTGCCCCTTGTGGGTGACTACGACCCCGTTACGTACCAGCAAGGACGTGCGAACCACCTAGCCCTTAAGCCTAAGCTCCTCTCCCTTGAACTCAAAGCCGCAGTAGTGGCACACCATGACCAGAGGATCCCTGCTTACTGTGTAGAGGCGCGATGGGATGCGCTCTTTGTTTGAGATACAGTTGGCGTTGGCGCAGAGGGCGACGTCCTCCAGCACATCCGGTACAGAAACCTTTCTCTTCTCTTGTATGGCAAAGTTACGAATTATGTTGACAGTGGCGTATGGTGCTATCAGCGCGATCTTGTTGTACTCATCGCCCGCTATGTAACGGTTCTCCACCTTTATGAGATCCTTCTTGCCATATTTTGTGCTCTTTAGATTTTGACCGATTATAATCACGGATCCCTGAAGGAGGTTCAGGATCTCTGCGATCTTGATCGCCTTACCGGGAGGCAGATGGTCTATCACTGTGCCTTTTTCTATGGGGCTGACTATCAGGCCCTTCTTCGTCTTTGCGCTCGTCTTCTCGCTCATGTTTGCACCTCCTTCATTGCATCGCCCCCAATATTAGCCCAAGTAGGGCAGCCCTCACGAGCATCCCATTGCCAGCCTGTTGGAAGTAGTACGCCCTCGTATCCTCATCGGCGTCCAGAGATATCTCGTCCACCCGCGGGAGCGGATGCATCAAACGCAT
>CAZNTO010000034.1:4668-9378 GCA_964576015.1 uncultured Nitrososphaerota archaeon | reverse complement strand
TACAACGAAAGAACGGTGAATGTCTATAACAGCAAAGGAGAAAGATTGTCTTTCACAGTGGTATAGTTAGGTGTGAGATTTGAAGACGCTCTGGGCACCCTGGAGGTTCGCTTTTGTAACCAAGGAGAAGAGTGGCGAGTGCATATTCTGCGCAAAACCAGCCGAGAATGACGACAGGAAGAACTACATCTATGAGAGGAGGGAGCTCGTCTTTGGGGTTTTAAACAGATTCCCCTACAACTCAGGGCACCTGATGATCGCGCCATACAGGCATGTCGTTAGCTTTGCGGACCTGAGGGATGATGAGTGGATGGGGATCCTAGAGCTCCTGCGGGATACTATGAAGGTTCTCAACGACCTTATGCACCCGGAGGGGTTCAATCTCGGATTTAATGTGGGGAAGGCATCTGGAGCGGGATATGAGCACCTCCACCTGCATGTGGTTCCGAGGTGGAGTGGTGACACCAACTTTATGCCTGTGCTCTCGGACACCAAAGTGATCCCGGAGCACCTTGAGGAGACATTTAGAAGAATAAAAGATAGTTTCAGATCCCCGAGAAGATAAGGGCTTACATACCTACAAAACCAACGGTAACAGCCAAGGCGACGTCCATCAGAGTTATGTCAAGTGCCTCTTCGCTCCGTATTCCTTCACTTCAGTGCTGAATCTTTTCCTGCCCTGGCCGCCTTTAACCTGCCGATAGTGTTAGGCACTTCCTTAGACTCGACCCCACCAACTAGCCTTAAGCTTTTCTCGGCACTATTCCTTGTCCCGCAGTAGCAGCACGTGAATGTGGTAGCGCCCTGCCGCCCTGCGCAGACGCCCCCACACTTCCTGCAGAGGTATATGTCATACTTCATTGGTAAACCCCCTTTTCCTCAATTCAATAATATTGTTCGCATAATTATCGAGATCGGTTCGAGGATTTAATTTTGACTGCCAAAAAAACAAAAAATAAATAGCCCATTAAGGTTATACTTGAACCATGCATTAGGTGATTTGCAAACTTGAGTGAAATTTGTTCTAAATGTGGACTACCTAAAGACCTTTGTGTTTGCGAAGCCATCGTAAAAGAGCAACAGAGAATAAGAGTTTTCCGGGTAAAGAGGAAATGGGGCAGGGACGTCACCATCGTAGAAGGGATCGACGACAAGAACATAAACCTCAAGGAGCTGTCGGGCAAGCTTAAGAGCAAACTTGCCTGCGGCGGGACGGAAAAGGACGGAAGGATTGAGCTCCAAGGCGACCACCGCGAGAGGGCTGCACAGATCCTTATGGAGAGCGGATTTCCAAAGGACAACATAGACGTGGAGTAGGTCCTCTCTTTGAGTGCGAAAGATTTTAAGGAAACCATATCCTCCTTCAAGAGGGTCGGGATTAAGCTTAAGTTCTGCCCCAGGTGCGGCAGTGCCGATGTCTCAGTCTTGACGCTCACCGGATATGTTACACAGCCTATATACTCCTGCAACAGATGCGGTTTCCAAAGCTACATCTTCCTCGAGATCAGCAAGGAGAAGGAGGATGCGGAAGAAAAAGGGGAGTCTACCTTAGAAGGGGAACAAAAAAGAGAGGACTAGTCTTTCTACGGCTTACCGGGCGCATTGATGGCTACTGTAGCGGGACCTCTATCCCGAGCTCTTTCATCAGCTCTTTGTAGCGATTCCTCACCGTAACCTCTGTGACCTGAGCGGCCTGCGCTATCTCCTTCTGGGTCCTCCTTTCGTTTTCCAGTAGTGAGGCGACGTATATAGAGGCCGCTGCGAGTCCAGCAGGATCCTTACCGGCTGTTATTCCAAGCTTCTTTGCGTTTCTTATGATCTCGGCAGCCTTGTGCTGTGTGGTGCCACTGAGCTCAAGGGCACCGCCTATCCTGGTGATAAAGTCAATGGGGTCAGCAATGGGTATGTGGACGTCGACCTCTCTCAACAGAAGCCTATAGCAGCGGGCAACGTCCTTCCTCCCAGCCTTGGTGTACCTTGCGATCTCGTCCAGCGTTCTGGGTACCTTCTGCGTCCTGCAGGCGGCGTAGATCGAGGCTGCCATGACCGACTCTATGGACCTTCCCCTGACGAGACCCTTCTCAACGGCGCGCCTGTATATTACGGCGGACTCCTCCTTGACGCTCTTGGGAAGGCCTATCTGGGAGCTTATCCTGTCGAGCTCGCTCATAGCCTGCGCCAAGTTCCGGTCCAAGGAGCTGTGAACCCTTGTGCGGATCTGCCACTTCCTCCACCTCAGTATCTCTATCCTCTTCCTCGGCTCGAGCTTTCTTCCCATGGCGTCCTTGTCGCGCCAGTCGATGACGGTTGAGAGACCCCTGTCATGAACCGTAGGGGACAACGGCGACCCTACCCTGCTCCTTTTATCGCGCTCCTCGGAGGTGAATGCTCGCCACTCAGGACCCCTGTCAATGATCTTCTCGGTGATGACCAGACCGCAGTTCGCGCAGGTGACCTCGCCCCTCTCAAAACTCCTTACGAAGTTGGCACTACTGCAGTTGGGGCACCTGATACCCTCTGACTCGGAGCCGGACTCTCCCCTATCCTTCTCCCTAACCTCATGTTCTACGACATTCTTCACTTCTGGTTTGGACATTATTTCACCAGCTTGGGGGGCCATACTTTGGGGAAAAGAACGTTTAACATTGCTTATATTTAAATCTTTCGATTTATTTATATTTCAGCGTTAAACCTAGTAGTTAAAGTTATCGTAAGGTTGGAAGCACGATAAAAGTTCCGTATATTTCAACTAGAGCGGTATGGAAAAGATTTTTTCAGTTGTTTCTGATGGTATGTTTCCTTGAAGAAAGCTTTAATAAAGCTAGATTAATCTCAATTATCAGCCCGGTGGTGTAGCGGCCAAGCATAGCGGGCTCTGGCCCCGCCGACGAGAGTTCGAATCTCTCCCGGGCTACCATTAGATCCTAAAGGAAACTTTCGATTTAGAGCCTTTAGCTGACCCTTATCTCAGGTCTAATCAAACCGTTCGGAGTCTTGACCTCTGCGTTGCTCCTGCAGAGTTACATGGGGTTTGTGCCCTTCGGGCTGGCATTCGCCGGTGGCGTTAGGGTATTTATGACCATGAACGAGCCAATTCCTGTCGCCATTCGGCGTGGCCAGGAACATTCCACGTCCCTAGGAGTATTGATCGGCTACATCCTCATGTTCGTATTGCGGATAAAGCCTTAATTAAAAAGTGGGTTTGCTTATCGGGGGAACCTATTTCAAGGTCACGCCCCACGATCTAAGCCACTCACTAATACCAGAGTATATCAGTTGGGCGGCGAAGGCGGCTATGATTATGGTCATGAAGCGACCCAAGGCCCTCGTCCCGTTGCGACCCAAGATCCTGACCAAGATGTTAGAGTACCTCAGCAGGAGGAAGGTCAAGGCGGATACTGCAAAGATGCTAATTATCAGTGCCACGATCGAGGCAGTTGCCGAGAGTACGATTATGGTGGTCATGGTCCCGGGACCCACCAGCAGTGGCGTGGCTATGGGCACAATAGCCACCTCGGTGTGGGACTCCAGGGACTTCGTTCTGGGCAGACCACCAAGCATCTCCACAGCTATGCTCATGAGAAGTATTCCACCGCCTACCTGCAGGCCAGCTATACCAACATGGAAGAAGCCGAGAATGTAGTTGCCCCCAACGGCCAGCAGAAGCATTATTATCAACACGGCAACTGAAGAGTTGCGAACTATCCGATGTGTCTCCTCCGTCGCTAGGTTGTCAGTGAGGGACATGAAGGTCGGAAGGACGCTTAAGGGGTTAAGGATTGCGAAGATCTGCCCGGCTATCACAAGTATCTGAGCTGGCAACAAGACGATGTCACCAAAGGCTAAGGATGGCAGACTAAACATTATTGACGCCGAGAGAAAGCATATCTCCGCCAATTTAAACTTTTTTATAATGACGGAGAGCGAATTTTTAAGATTTTTAAGGAGAATAATGATGTTGCTTCTATTCAATTGGACCGACGATAATTCGAGCCGTCAAACTATAATATGCTTTTAAAATGTCGAAAAAAATTTCCGTAATGATGGAAAAAGATAAAAATAAAAAAGTGGTCTATTATTTCTTCAGAACCGCTAAAGTTCTCTTGCCAGTCTTAGGGTCCTCTTCGAACCAAGTCTTGGTATAACTGTCGTAAACCCGCTTTGTCGCGGGAACTTCTGCCTTCTGGCTCCATAGACCGAGACCTATTACTCCAAAGACGGCAATGACTATGGCCACTGCGATAATAATAATACTGTCTACCATGTTCCTTCCCTCCTTAGATGATAAATGGGTGCTTTGAGTTTTTAAAGTTTGGCATTTTTGTTACATGAACAATTGAAAGTTTTTATGGCATCCCTTATGGCGACTTCATAAGGATTATCCTTCTTCGGGTCTGATTTAGAATATAAGATAACGAATCTGTTTGAGTGGAGACAGTACATTGATAGACCGATAATCTTCAGCGTTAACCCCCTACTTAGTCTTCGCTTGTATTCGTAGGTAAATTCGTGTAGTAGGGTCTCATGCTCGTCCGCAACAACGGGGGTTCCTTTAATATAATCCAAAGATTTGATGTCCCTGTTCTTCTTCATCTCATCGAAGTACTTGCTGATAAAAGCCTCGACCGTGGAAGCTTTTGCCTTATGTCTCTCAAGGTTCTCCCAGACGATGTCGAGCGTGATATTCTTTGGGGTAGCAAAACTGATTAT
>CAZNTO010000034.1:1933-4568 GCA_964576015.1 uncultured Nitrososphaerota archaeon | reverse complement strand
GAGATAGGGGCAGGGCACATGTTCGTTATCTTCATGAGGGAGGCATATCCCATAAACGTACTTAACGCCCTGAAGAACGTACAGGAGGTCTGCAGTATATTCTGCGCCACAGCCAACCTGGTGGAGGTCGTGGTAGCCGAGAGTGGGCTTGGGAGGGGGGTACTCGGGGTAATCGACGGGAGTTCGCCTAAAGGAGTCGAGGGTGAGAATGATAGAGCGGAAAGGGTCGAGTTCCTGAGAAAGATCGGATATAAGCGGTGATTTTATTCGGGTAAGAATATAACGAATCAATGATAAGGTTTATCTATTTGAAAAGATTCTATTTACTATGACCTTTTGAGCTATGATAGAAATGCAGGGAAAGCATGATATTGCCACAAAATGAGGTCTTGAAATTGAAGGGTAAACATCCATGCGAAGCAACTTGTCTTCATTTCAGGTGTGGACAGAGGGCTTTAAACGTAAGATCTAGAAACCCACAGAATCCGGTTGGTTACAGGAGCAACCCGTGGGAGCAGCGGACGGTTCAAGAGGGTAGCGCCTTCTGCAACTGGGTTGGAGATGTCTGTGTCTCGGCAAAGTGTAACTATGCCTTCTGTGAGAAGAGGGCTCTGCTCACTGATGGCTCGTGTGGGCTTGTGGACAGGGAGACCTCCGCAACGGCAAGGAGCATCGAGGAAGAGGCCAGGCGGGAAGAGGCAATTCTCAGGGCTGCCCAAGAGAGGTTGCTCAAGAAGACGGGAAGAAATTTCATCGAGTAACGGCAATGACAAAGCCAATCCCTCCTTATTTTTTGTTTGACGGACTATTTTGATAAAAATGAGGTTATTTATTTTTTTTAATTTTTCCGCAGACTGGGCAGCGTGGATTCCTCTTTATGGCAACTTCCTGGAAGGACATTCGCTCCCCGTCATAGACTATGAGGCGCCCGATGGCGGGTCTGCCGATGCCCGTCAGCAGCTTCAGGGCATCCGTTACCTCGAGACAACCCATCACCCCAGGGGTGGGACCCAAGACTGGAACCTTTTCCGGTTGCGGGCATTCTGCAGGGTAAACACATTTCAGACATGGTCCGGCATGGGGAACGATAGTCGTCATATACCCCTCGAGTCCATAGACCGCGGCGTAGATGTAGGGGATCCTCCGCCTTACGCACTCCTCATTTATGATCATGCGCGTCTGCAGCGTATCCTGACCGTCCAGGACAAGATCTATCCCCTCTAAGAGCTTAGTCACGGAGTCCCTGGTGATCATCTCGTTGACGGCGTCCACCTTCACCTCAGGGTTGAGCTGGGTTAGCTTCATGGCGGCGGACTCTACCTTCGGTCTCTCCAGATCTGTGCTCCAGTGTACAACCTGCCGGTTGAGGTTGGAGAGCTCCACAACATCATAGTCAATGAGGCGTAGGTACCCTACGCCAGCCGCCGCTAGGTATAGGGATGCGGCGCTTCCTAAACCCCCGATTCCTGCAACTGCAACCCTCGCCTGCTTAAGCCTCTTCTGACCCTCCAGCCCAAAGCCCCTCACCATCATTTGGCGGTCGTATCGGAGAAATTCCTTGTTAAGGGATCGTTCCATTGGATACCCTCGTATGACATTTTTACTTGCAATTATAAAAGACATCGCACGAATAAGAAAAGATATATAGCGTGACAGGGAGATTTTGATGATGTGCCAGGGTGGCTGAGCCGTTAGGCGACGGGCTGCAGACCCGTTATACTGGGGTTCAAATCCCTACCCTGGCTCCATGGTGATTTTATGGCACTGACGTCGGGTGTTAAGGAGATAATCAGTGAGATTATAAGAATTCAGCAGGTTTTGAGGAATACTTCTCCAAACCATAGGATGAGCGAGAACGAGAAGAAGCAAGTTCTCACGGCGATTGAGAAGGCGGAGGGTACGCTGAAGAAGATGAGGGAGGAGGCAATAGGGGCATGAAGATCCCGCAGGACAGGCTAAACAGGTACATTGGTATGAGGCGAGACTTCGCCGAGGAGGAGTACATCAACCTCCAGCCCATACAGAGGGGGGGCATATTGACCGAGGAGGCTAGGAGGGTCATCCTCGAGTTCGGGGACGGCTACTCCGCCTGCGACTGGTGCCCGCCCAAGACTGCGAGGCTGGACATGATAACGAACCCGCCTATACAGCAGTTCTACCAAGACCTGGCGGAATTTCTGGGAATGGACGTTGCCAGGGTTGTGACAAGATGCAGGGAGGCGAAGTTTCTGGCCTTCAGGATGCTGGGCAGACCCGGGGGCTACGTGGTGCTGGACTCAATGGCACACTACTCGAGCTACATAGCAGCAGAGCTCGCCGAGTTGAAGGTGAAGGAGGTGCCGAACAGTGGTCCGCCGGAGTATAAGGTCGACTTGGAGGCATACGCTGCGAAGATAGATGAGGTCAAGAAGGAGACGGGGAAACTGCCAGTGGCTGTTCTGTTGACCCATGTCGATTATTTATACGGCAATCTCAACGACGCAAAGGTCGTCGCGAAGATAGCAAAGGAGTACAGCGTCCCCTACATACTTAACTGCGCGTATTCTGCGGGGATAATGCCGGTCAGCGGTAAGGAGCTGGGTGCCGATGTGCTCACAAGCAGCGGACACAAGAGCTGGGCAGCAAGCGCGCCCAC
>CAZNTO010000034.1:0-1833 GCA_964576015.1 uncultured Nitrososphaerota archaeon | reverse complement strand
CACATGGAGACTGAGTCCTTCTACAGGGTCTCGGAGACCCACAAGAGGAAAGGCTATTTCCTGTACGACGAGCTCCGATCGAGAAAGATCGTGGGGATACAGCCGGGACTGACCAAGCACTTCAAGTTCAACACATACGGGCTGACATGGGACCAGATAAGGTACGTGAGGGACGCCTTCCTCGATATAGCCAGGAAGTACGGACTGAAGGTAAGCTAGAAGACGCCTTTTCAGAGGTTCAGCCTCTTAATCAACAAAGCAGGGTTATCGAAGACTACCTTCTCAGCCTCAGTCTTCGTCAGCCCGGAACTGTGCGCAACCCCCATCGCTACCTTGGGCGTGAGGAGATCGCCGATGTCGTGGGCGTCCGAGTCTACAACTAGATGGACGTCGATCTTCCTCGCGAGCCTGGCAACATGCCCGTTGCCCAAGCAGTGCCCGCCCCTGGAGGTGAGCTCGAGGAATATGCCGTTCTCCTTCGCCCTCTCCACGGCCTCTCTAGATATGTAGCCGGGGTGGGCGATTAAATCCACATCAGAACAACTGCAGGCAGCCTCGTCGGTGCCCTCTTGAACCGGCTCGACCGGGGACTCCCCGTGGACGACCACTATCTTTGCGCCGTACCTCTTAGCCTCCTTCGCTAACGATTGGATACTCTTCGGCGGGATGTGCGTCAATTCAACACCGGGGATTAGCTGGAAGTCGCTGTAGTACTTCGAGACAAAATCGGAGGCGCGGACGAGCGATGAGACGATGTGTTGCATGTTCGATGGATCCGTGTGGTCTGTTATGGCGACAGCCCTGTGCCTAAGGACATAGGTACGTCGAACGATCTCTGCTGGCAACAATTCACCATCGCTGAGCAGGGAGTGGGTGTGGAAGTCGCAGATCCTTCTTGGCGCTGATGGCATGAGGGGATTTAAAGATGTTATATTAATATATGTATTTGCGTTTGAATTTCGGTTAATGGGGTCTCAAGATGTCTAACAACGGATTCAAGGTAACGCCCTGGGAGGTGAAGGGTGAGGTAGACTACGAGGAGCTCCTCAAGCAGTTCGGGGTCGAGCCATTAAACGATAAACTCCTCGAGAGGCTCAAGAGGCACGCCGGAAGCCTACACGTATTGCTGAGGAGGAAGGTGTTCTACGCCCACCGGGAGTTCGGGGATTGGATGGACTCCTATGAAAAGGGGGTAAAGGCGGTCCTTTATACGGGGAGGGGACCCTCCGGGCACACGCATTTGGGCCATTTGATCCCGTGGATTTTTACTAAGTACCTGCAGGATGCCTTCGGCTCAGACCTCTACTTCCAGATCACGGACGACGAGAAGTTCCTTGTGGACCAAGACCTCACCATGGAAGACGTCAACAGGTACACCTATGATAATTTACTTGACATTATTGCCGTGGGGTTCGACCCGAAGAAGACCAGGATATTCTCGAACCTCAACTACACAAAGGAGCAGTACAACATAGCGGTAAAGGTGGCAAAGCATGTTACATTTTCGACGGCGAAGGCCACCTTCGGCTTCTCGGATAGCTCGAACATAGGGATAATATTTTTCCCAGCCATGCAGGCAGCTCCCTGCTTCCTGCCGCAGATCCTGAATAGAGAGGACGCCCACATACTCATACCGTGCGCCATAGACCAGGAGCCCTACTGGAGAATCTCGAGGGACGTGGCGCCAAAGCTTGGATACAGGAAGCCTGCTGGCATATACAGCAAGTTCATCCCGGGGCTGGGTGCGGGCGGTAAGATGAGCGCCAGCATGCCAGAAACCTGCATTTTCCTTTCGGACAAGCCCGAGGAGGCCATTAAGAAGGTGAAGAACGC
>CAZNTO010000033.1:7594-9481 GCA_964576015.1 uncultured Nitrososphaerota archaeon | reverse complement strand
ATCTATTCTGGGAAAGATGTAGAAGGCGCCCTTGGGCTTCGCCACGGTAAAATTCGTTAACCCTTTGAGCCTTCCATAGATATAGTTTCGTCTGTCCTCGCACATGGATCGCATCATATCCGTGGCCTTTTTGCTCCTAGGGTCCCGCAACGCCTTGGCCACAGCGTACTGTCCGAATGCCACTGGGCAGGTCGCGAAGAACATCTGTAACTTTGTCATCCTAGCGACCGTGGCCTCGTCCGCCACGGCGTAGCCGATCCTCCAGCCTGTCATGGCATAGGTCTTGGAGAAGCTGTTGACGGTTATAGCCCTGTCGTACAGGCCGTTAAGCGAGGCCATGCTAACATGTTCCGCGCCGTCGTAGACAAACTTCTCGTAGACCTCGTCGGATATCACCCTTAGTCCGCTCTCCACCGCAACCTCGGCTATCTCCTCCATGTCCTTCCTGTTGAGGACGGCGCCGGTAGGGTTGTTCGGGGAGTTGATAATTATGCAACGGGTTTTCTTCGTGACGGCCTTTTTGAGATCCTCTGCAGCGACCCGGAAACCGTTCTCGAGAAACGTGCCCACCTCCACCCCCCTACCACCCACCAGCGTGACGACCGCTCCGTACGTCACGAAGTACGGAGAGGGGAGCAGCACCTCCTCGCCGGGATTAAGGAAAGAGGACAGCACGAGCAGAAAGGCCTCGTTCCCGCCGATCGTTACAATGATGTTCTTATCTGGGTCAGCCTCTATTCGGTTCTCCCTCTGTAGCTTAATGGCTATGGCGTCCCTTAGCATCTTGAGACCGTTGTTCGGGGTGTAGTGAGTCAGGCCCTTATCGAGCCCCTCCTTCGCGTACTCCTTAATGTGCTCAGGGGTGTCAAAGTCCGGCTCCCCTATGCCCAGGGATATGACGTCCTTGTATCTCCCGGCAAGTTCGAACAGCCGCCTAATTCCCGACTCCGGGACCCTGTCAAGCCTCTTCGATATTGACATTTAGCCGGATCACCGAAACCAGAGAGATGTTAATGGAGGGAGCTTAAAAACAATTCTCCATAACATGAACTTATCCCCAATTAGTATGGATCTCAATACTTGAACTTTCCGAAACCAGATGTAATCAAAACGGCGTTACCTGAAGCGGACCTCTCGCATCTGCCGATGACCTGTGCGCCAACGCCGAACTTCTCTGAGGCCTTTATGACAGATTCCTCTTCCCCCTTTCCAACTATAACCTCGAATCCGATGCCCATGTTAAAGTCCTGATACATCTCCCGCCAATCAGCCTTACTCTCATTCTGTATAAGGGTGAATATGGGCTCTGGCTCTGGAAGGCTATCCTTGATGTACAGAATCTTCCGACCGAGGTGCTTGCACTTCGTTAGGCCGCCGCCGGTGTTGTGGACCATCGCCTTCACATCCACGCTCTTCAGCACCTCCAGAGCTATGGGGAGGTAGATCCTTGTGGGAGATAGCAGAGCCTCGCCTACGGTCATGCCGAGATCAGGTAGTTTTGAGTCCACGCTGAAGCGCCCATAGTAACCCTTTACCTCCTTGCTACCTATCTCGGGATACTTTCTAAGGTACTCTCTGTCAAGGAGGCTGTGTCTCGCAAGCGTTATACCGTTACACATCAGACCGCTGTTTTTCCCCTCCTCGTAGGAGCATCCCCCTCCGCTCCTGAGCCCTACGATTGCATCGCCGGGCGAGATCCTTTCTCCAGTTATGGCTTTGTCTAGCTCGACCTCGCCATAGACAGTTCCGGAGACGTCGAAGGTCCTGACTATGTCCGGCAGGTCGGCAGTCTCGCCACCACTGAAGAGGATGTTAATTTTTAGAGACTTGAGCATGGAGAATGTCTTGTCAAAGCCCCTGGCCAGCCATCCTAAGAGGTCCTGCTTC
>CAZNTO010000033.1:2939-7494 GCA_964576015.1 uncultured Nitrososphaerota archaeon | reverse complement strand
GAACCGTAAATTGAGGGCGTGAGGACCACCACAATATGAAATGAGGTGGTTCTGACTTCATAAGGCTTGCCTACTAATGAATGTGTGACCCACTGAAGCATTTGTTTGCGGCTAATACTATTGCCGAATGAGGCAACTCCCAAGAAACTTTTATAGTCATGGAGCTACGATAATCACCTGTGAACCTGGATGAGCGAGGAGCTTAAGCGCTACGTCGAAGAGGCGCTCGGTAAATGGATCCAGAAACAGATCGAAGAGGGCAACTTCAAGGCTAATCTTAGGATAGAGATAGACCACCCTATAGAGGTCAAGGGGTTGAAGGGCAGGATCGTCGGTGATATAATCCTCTCAGAGAAGGAGTCGGTTGTGGAGAAGGTTCCATCCAATTCCGCTGATCCCTCTAAGAAGGAGGAGGGCAAGAAAAAGGAGGGAACGGCGGAGGGGCAAGGAGAGGAGATGAGCCTCCAAGATGTTGAGAGGCTTTTACGGCAGCTGGGGGTTTAACGACTTTTTATCACATTAACTAGGCACTTATGTGAAAACGAAACCCCTCGGTCGCCGCTCGTATGTTCTGTGGTGCCTGAACTCCCTGTCATCATGATTCCGGAATGAACTTCTCCTATCTGTATGTTCTCGGAACTCCCATCTCCTGAATGGAAGCATCCTTATGTCGTCCGCGGAATAGTCAATCTGCTGGATATCGAAGGCGAAGGTGTTCACTATCCTACTGAATGAGTCGAAGTCTTCCCTGGTAAGCAGAACGATGGCCTTCCCGGACTGCCCTGCCCGCGCTGTCCTACCGATCCTGTTCACGTAGTCTTCAGGATTCATTGGTACGCTGTAGTTGAATATGTGAGTCACATCCTTGAAATCGAGCCCCCTGGCGGCCACGTCTGTCGCAACGAGAACCTTAATGAACCCTTTATGAAACTCCTCAACTATGTGCTCCCTTCTCTGCTGAGACAGGCCGCCGTGTAGTGCCGTCGCGTTCATGCCGTTGTCCCGCAGGTTTCTGGCTACCATGTCGGTATCTCTCCTGGAGTTGCAGAAGATCATGGCAAGTCGGGGAGCCTCCTTCCGTAGTAGGTGTACAAGAACAGAGAACTTGATCTTTCGATCCACGTCGCAGTAGTACTGCTTCAGGTATTCCTCCTTCACCTTTGTGTCTGTGATGACCTCCCTAGGGTTCTTGGTGAACCGGTCCCTTATGGACTTAAGCTCGTAGGGCATGGTTGCGCTGAAGAGTAATGTCTGCCTCTCCATTGGGAGGCTCCTCTCGATGGTCTCTATGTCCTCGATGAAGCCCATGTCGATCATCCTGTCGGCTTCGTCCAGGACGAATATTTTTACGTTGTTTAGTTTTAGGGTCCCCCGCCTCATATGATCCATTATCCTGCCAGGTGTTCCCACCACGATCTCCGAACACCTTAGCCCGGAGATCTGGGGTCCCATGGATACACCGCCGTAGACGCACTCTATTCTGAGCCCCTTGGCGCGGGAGAATTTCTTGAGCTCTCCTGCGTTCTGCAACGCCAGCTCCCTGGTTGGTGCTAGGATAAGCCCTTGTACTGGCGTGCCTCGGGTAATCTTCTCTACTAGCGGTATCCCGAATGCTGCGGTTTTACCAGAGCCTGTCTCGGATTGACCGATGACGTCATATCCCTTTTTAATAAGCGGTATAGTCTCGTACTGGATTCGTGTGGGTTCATCGAACCCAATCTCATTTAGAGAGGCCAGTACATCCCTCTCAATATTTAAATCCTCAAACGTCGTAATACATCATCTCTTTTTTATTTTGTTTATTGTTGTCTTGTTGTTGCCAAAGTCACAAAAGCAATAGAATTAGCATGATAGGCTAACGCTATTTGTCGAGGCCTTGCACTTTAGACCCATCTTGGGTGATTAAACGAGTATTTAAATCTATGCCATTCGGAAGTACTATTTTTTTATGTAGGTACATCAACAAGCTCGCTGTTCTGATATTTTTTGGGAAGATTCTAGGTTATATATTGCGTTTACCGCCTGATGAAAGGGATATATGAAGCGCGGTTCATTATACGTTAAGGAATTTTGGAGGTATTAATTTGGAGAAGAAATTTTATTCTCTGCCGAGCCTGCCGTACGCGTACAACGCTCTTGCACCGCACATATCTGAGGAGCAGTTAAAGATTCACCACACCAAGCATCACCAGGCCTACGTGGACAATGTTAACAATATTAACAAGAAGTTTGACGACGCTACAAAGAGCGGAACTGATATTGATATCAAGGCTCTGTTAAAAGAACTTGCCTTCAACCTAGGTGGGCACGCATTACACTCGTACTTCTGGGATGACATGGCCCCCTCGGGCAAGGGAGGGGACAAGCCAGGGGGAAAGCTTGCCGACCAAATCAACGTGGACTTCGGGAGCCTGGACAGGTTCAAGAAGTTGTTCTCGCAGACCGCTAATAGCGTAGAGGGATCGGGATGGGCCTCACTGATTTACGACGGAGAACTGGACAGGCTGATGCTTCAGCAGATAGAAAAGCACAACGTCAACTACGCTCCGGACTTCACCGCGGTGATGGTACTGGACGTGTGGGAGCATGCCTACTACATTGACTATAAGAACCTGAGGGCGAAGTTCGTTGAGGCGTTCTGGAACGTGGTCAATTGGGACGGAATAGGCAAGTGGTTTGACGAGATCAAGTCTTGGTATTAACCAATCCAATTCTTTCTATTTTTATCATTAGTACCTATTTGTAGAAATTGGAAAAATGAAAAAAGAGAGTGGGATGTTCAGGCTTTCTGAGCCGGGGCTGACTTTTTCTTCGTAGCCAGCTTCAGGATGCCCTGAACTATACCGTTGATTATGGCCTCCGGCTTGGGGGCGCAGCCTGGCACGTAAACATCCACCGGTATTAGGAGGTCTGGGGAACCGAGTATGGCATAGTTGTCCGGATCCTCGTTGTAGAAGAGGCTCCCTCCGCAGGCGCAGCCGCCTATGGCGACCACGACCTTCGGCTCGGGGACCTGATCGTAGACCCTCTTGACCATGGGTATAAACTGCTTGGGTACGCATCCCGTTGCGATGAGTATGTCCGCGTGCCTCGGCGATGCCACAAGCTGTATCCCGAACCTCTCGGGGTCCCACCTCGGGTCTAGGGCGGCCAGCGTCTCGATGTCGCAGCCGTTGCATCCACCGCAGTGGAGGTGGTAGAGCCAGGGCGAGTATATTCTAGCCTTGTCCATTATTCCCATTATTGTCCCTCCAACCAAACATGCTTCTTGGTATGCGTATCGAACTTGTAGGCAAATGCCCTTCTGCAGGACGGGCAGTAGTCCTGTACCTTCTTAAAGTCCGTTGCCACCACGTCCTTCACCAAGGGGTTTATCTTCTGCATTAGCAGCTCGTTTGCCTTGTCCACGTACTTCCTAGGGTAGAATGTATGCCCGCAGTTCCCGCACCGTAGTAGATCTAGGGTTGTGTCCACATAGTTCGCAGGGTCGGTCCTGTTGCCGGTGGCGACCTCGAACTTCTTGGACATCTTTATCGCCTCTGTGGGGCACTCGTCCGCGCAGTGCTGGCAGAAGGTACACCTGAAGAGGAATATCTGCACAAGCCTCTTTGCCTCGGCCTCGTCGTCGAAGATCTTAGTCGCCATTCCGGAGCAGACCCGGGCGCACGCCTCACAGCCTATGCACTTCTCCTGATCCCTCTCAGGTACCCCTCTTAGGCCCTCTGGTATCGTACTGTACTTTTTGTTGGGATCTACGGATGAGGGGTAGTTGAGGGTCATGGGGCTGCTGTAATGGGCTAAGACTTCCTTTAATATTTTAATCCTAGCTGGAGCCATTTTATCACACCACCCAATAAAATCTTAGTACCAGAACCATTATCGCCGTCAGGACGCCGAAGACCAGCACCCACCTTCCATACCAAGACATGCCCTTGGCTATCTGGAACCTGGGGTGCAGTACTTGCATCACAGTTATGAAGAACAATAACACTATGACGGCTATTATGTAGGCAGGCAGCCAAAGTATTGAGCTTAGCGCGGACCCAAGGAAGAGCGTTATGAAGAGTGCGATCATATCATAGAAGAGGAAAGCCTTTGTGAGCTGGAAGAGTGCCAAGTGCTTGCCACCATACTCCGTGAATGGCCCGGCAACGATCTCGGCCTCCGCCTCCGCCATGTCAAGGGGCTTTATTGCGAGCTTGCCTAATATGACGAGGAAGAGCAGAACGGCCGCGAACGGGTTTAGTATCAGCATCGGCAGACCCGGTCTGGTGGCTATCTCCCACAAGGACAGGGACCTTGCTACAAGCCCGACTGAGAAGAGGGCGATGACAAAGCCCACCTCATATATCAGGAATATCTCGACGTCTCTCCTCGCGCCGATTGCACCCCATGGCGAGCCGCTTGAGGCTGCGCCAAGGATCGTAAACATGACCGCACCAATGAGCAAATATGAGGCAATGACCAAACTATCCTCCATTGTGGACAGGAGCGGAACACCCGGAAATGGTATGAAGAATATGGCCAAGAAGGCGCATAGGAAGGCAAGGTATGG
>CAZNTO010000033.1:0-2839 GCA_964576015.1 uncultured Nitrososphaerota archaeon | reverse complement strand
ATGTCCACCATCTTTAGGACCTCCATCTCTTCTGGCTCATTCTAACCAATTCCTCCCATGTGAGCGTGTGGCTCTCCTCTGTCTTGTCGTTGATGACCTCAACCCTGTCTGTGCATGCCAGGCACTGATCCGTGCTGCCCATGACAATTGGCACGTCCGCGAGGGCTGAACCGATGAGCATCTGTGGGATGATCGCGTTGTTGCGGTAGCTCGGGGTCCTGATGCGGACCGCCTGCAGCAGGTTGGATCCCTGTACGTTGTGCTTGCCCTCCGGCATCATGTAGTCGGCGACATCGGTCCCGCCTGCCCTCATATAGTAGAAGAGTTCACCTCTGGGTGCCTCATTGAGACCTACTGCCTCGGAGCCTGGTTCTATTGTCTGGGGCTTCTCCCTTATCTCGCCGGTGGTCTTCTCAAGGTATGCTAGGCACTGGTCCACTATGCCGACGGATACGAAGGTCTCCTTGGCTCTCACCAGCGTTCGCCCGAGCATATCGCAGTGGTCGTCAACCACTATTTCCCATGATATCTTGCGTGGGTCGTACATTGCGTGTGGCGGGTTGTCCCTCCTGGTATCTATCTTCCAGTTGCTCGCCCTGGCAACCGGACCAACCGCGCCGCCGTCGAAGGCTTGGGCAAATGTGAGTGGCCCGACGCCTACAACCCTTGCCTTGACAACCGGGTGATCTACAACTGCCGGTATAAGTTGTGTGAGCGCCTCCTTCAAGCCTGGAATTGTCTGCCTTGCCTTCATGGCGAGCTCTTGGGATACATCTCTGCTGACGCCGCCCAGCCTCCATATTCCATAGTTAACCCTGTTGCCGGTTATCGCCTCGATTATATCCATTACACGCTCCCTGAGACCCCACGTGATCATGAAGCCAGTTTTCCATCCGATTAGGTCGGCGGCCACGCCAATCCACAGGATGTGGCTTTGAACCCTGTTTAGCTCGACCAGCAGCGTCCTAATGTACTGAGCCCTCTCTGGAACCTCTGCATCGTACAGGTTCTCCGCGCAGGTTACGTAAGCCAGGCCGTGGGCCGCGCTGCAGATTCCGCAGACGCGCTCGGCCACGAAAACTCCCTTATTGTAGCCCCTCCGCTCGATGAGCCGGTGGATGCCCCTGTGGTGGTAACCTGTCTTGATATCGGCGTCGATCACGTGCTCGCCATCTACCCTGACATAGACGGTCTGTCCCTCGATTACGCCCGGATGGTATGGACCTATGGGCAGGAGTGATGACCTTGCTGTCGTGGGGTCGATGCCTATTGGCTTCCAATTAGCAGAAGTTGGTATAATTCCAGTGGTGGCAGGTGTGTAGAGGCTCAGGTCACTCGGTAGACCCGTCTCTGGGTTCTTCGGCCACTCGTACGGCAGGAACTGGTGCCTCGGGTCCGGCATTCCCTCGACGTTTATGCCTAGGAACTCCTTGATCTCCCTCTCAGCCCAGACAGCCTGCCATGTCACCTTACCCACAGAGGGGATGATCGGGTTGTCCCTATCGACACTAGCCTCAAGAATGAGCACCAGGTTCTTCACATTTGAGAAGTCATAGACATAGACGATGTCGAAGCCGGACTGCTCCCTGTCTACACCAGTTTCGTGGCTCAGTCTGGCACCCAGTTTCTTCACGAACCTCTCGGCCAGCTTGGCGACGTCCTCTAGCTTGACCCTGACTAAAACCCTGTTCTCCCTCAGGGGTTTGAATTCCAGCCCTTCAGGAACTACCTCGGTCTTGAGCCATTCCATTATAGTTGGATCAACAGATGTGGTCAATTATTTTCCCCCCTTTAACCTTGAGATGAGCTTGCTTGGGGACGTAGTTCTGAAGACGTCCATCCCAAACTCCTCTGGCTTGTAGCCGAAGGCAAGTGCCAAGATCTCCGAGAGGTGGACTATCGGAATGTCAAAACCCTGTGGGAGTTGCCCAGTTGGGTCACCTTCATCCTCTAGGATCTTGATCCCCCTGTCGAACTGGTCGTAGCAGCCAGAACATATGATCGCAATGGCATCAACACCTAGGTCCTGTGCCAGCTTGAACTTCTTGAAGACGTTGCGGTATATTGCTGTCTTGGGGTCCGCGAAGTAGAATAGGAGTCCGCAGCACATCGAGTCATAGGGTGTATCGACCAGTTCTACGCCCACAGCCTCCAAGATCTCGTCAAAGTATTTTGGTAGGACATCGTTACCTAGTTTCCTTGCGTGGCAGCCTATATGCCTCATCATCCGGAGTTTGAGAGGCTTCTTTACAGCCTTTTTAATATCATTAAGGCCAACGTCCTCGTATAGGACCTGCAGGAAGTGCTTGACCTGTACCGTCCCCTTTAGCTTCATTTTCGCCTTGGCGAGGTGCTTGTTCACCATCTCCATCTTCTCTGGCTCCTCTAGAAGCTCATTGAGAGCCTCGTAGTGCGTTATCCAGCATCCGTTGCACGAGTCCACGAGTGTTACGCCCTGCTTCTCTGCCAGCGCTAGATTCTGGGCGGTGAGCGTGAGCCATGTGTCCGGATCGATCGCCTTCCAGACTCCGGGCCTGACGCAGCAGAGCGTCTCCTTCATGTAATCCCAGTTGATACCCAACTTCTCAGCGACCAGGAAGGTTGCCTTCTCGGCCCACGGCATCTTGGCCGGCATAACACACCCTAGGAAGTAGCCATACTTCTCGTCTGGATTATCCTTTGATTTTGAAGTGGTCACTCCATTCCCTCCATATCAATACTTGTATACCCTCTTCTCCGGGTCGAAGGCAAGCTTCTTGCCCGTCCCGATATCCTTCATGATCTCGCGCTTCTTCTCCGCCTGCTCCGTAAACTTATGGGCAGTGGGTGGAATCGGATC
>CAZNTO010000032.1:5990-10043 GCA_964576015.1 uncultured Nitrososphaerota archaeon | reverse complement strand
AGAACCGTCACCGAGCTCGTGAGCCGTCTGGGGAACGGGGGCGACCTGAGGGAGGTCCGCGGAATCTCCTTTAGGGAGGGGGGAAAGATAATCTCTAACCCTGACCGGCCATTAATAGAAAATCTGGATTCCATCCCATTTCCGGACCGCAAATTGTTGGATTCAGATTACCACTGCATAATCCTCGGTGTTAATGTCGCCCCGAAGAAGTTCACAAGCATCATCTCCTCGCGGGGATGCGTTTACAGATGCCGGTTTTGCAACTGTACCCAGTTCTGTCAAAACAGGTGGAGGCACAGATCCGTCCAAAACACACTTGAGGAGCTGAACCTCTTGGTAGGCGACGGGTATAAACAGTTTATCTTCTCAGATGACAACTTCACGACAAACAAAAAGAGGGTGATCGAACTTTGCCGAGCCATAAGAAGGGAAAAAATGGATGTGGACTTGATATGCGAGGGGCGCGTGGACAACTGCTCGTATGAGATGCTCTGGGAGATGGCAAGGGCAGGATGCAGGGTCATGTATTTCGGCATAGAAAGCGCCAATCAAAGAATCCTGGACTATTACAATAAACAGGCAACCCCCCAGCAGGCCGAAAATGCCGTGAAGACCGCAAGGAAGGCCGGAATGGACATAATTATTGGTTCCTTCATTGTGGGTGCGCCCGATGAAACAAGGGAGGAGATCCAAAATACAATAAACTTTGCCAAAAAAAATCCAATAGACTTCCCACAGTTCAACATACTTGGCGTTTATCCTGGCATGGATATCTGGAGCGAGCTCGTGGCCAAGCAGATTATAAACGAAGAGGAATATTGGGAGAGCGGTGTGCCGGTCTCAAAGGTCTGCCCTGATGCGGTTCCCTTTCAAGACATAAAACGGATGCTGAATGGAGCCCTGTATGATTTTCTGAAACGACCCAGTTTTATTTTGGAGGAGTTGGCAAGGACCTCTAAAAGCGCCTTCCGCATGAATACCCTCCTAAGTAACGTAAGGAGAGCCGGTGCTATCAGAGAGGGTTTGAGCAACATGTTTTAGGCCGCATCCTGCGCCGTACTCCATACCCATTCAGCTATTTTCTGTTAGGAAGCATCGTAGAGGCAAAATTACCCCAACCTGTACTAAATACAGGGTCCTGTGAGGAGCTGAAGCTTGGCGTTCAATATAACTAAAGTTCTTTTATTTTCCATCCATTAATGCTTAAATTTATCATAAGAGAAAGCTTATAACATACAATAATCATTTGTTTTTCTATCAAAAATTAAAAGAAAAAAAAACATAGGTGGTTGTAGAATGCCTGAAATAAAGAAGATCGTTCTTGCATATTCCGGCGGCCTCGACACATCGATTGCCATAAAGTGGCTCGCCGACAAGTACCACGCGAAGATCGTTACCTGTACCGTGGATCTCGGGCAGGGCGAGGACTTTAAGTTCATAGGGGAGAAGGCCATTAAGGTCGGCGCCGAGAACCACTACACAATAGACGCCAAGGCAGAGTTCGCCAAGGACTACATATTCCCATCCATAAAGGCAAATGGCCTTTACGAGGGCAAGTACCCCATATCCACCTCTCTTGGCAGGCCCCTCATCGCAAAGAAGCTGGTGGAGGTTGCGCACAAGGAGGGGGCTGGGGCGGTCGCCCATGGCTGCACCGGCAAGGGGAACGACCAGCTGCGCATCGAGATCTCCACGAAGGCTCTGGACCCGGACCTCACGCTCCTTGCCCCCACCAGGAACTGGGGGATGAGCAGGGACCAGGAGATCGAGTACGCCAGCAAGCACGGCATACCTGTCTCCAAGGCTGCCAAGAAGTACAGCATAGACCAGAACCTATGGGGAAGGTCCATAGAGAGTGGCCCCCTCGAGAACCCGTGGAACGCTCCTGAGGATGACGGCTGGGAGTGGACCACATCGCCAGAGGAGGCGCCAAAAAAGCCCACGGTCCTGGAGATGGAGTTCATGGGCGGCGTTCCCGTTGCCATCAACGGAAAGAGGTATGATCCTGTCTCCCTCATCCAGCACGTAAACAAGGTCGCAGGGGAGAATGGCGTCGGCAGGATCGACCACATGGAGGACAGAATCGTGGGCATCAAGTCAAGGGAGACCTACGAGTGCCCGGCAGCCCTCACCATACTCGAGGCCCACAAGGACCTGGAGAAGCTGATCCTCAACAGGAGGGAGCTGACCTTCAAGAGGCTCGTGGATGAACAGTGGACCTTCATGGTCTACGCTGGCCTATGGGACGACCCGCTCAGGGAGGATTTGGACGCCTTCATAGACAAGACGAGCGAGCGCATGGATGGAAGAGTCAAGGTCAAGCTGTACAAGGGCTCGGTGATAGTGGTGGGAAGGGAATCGCCCTACTCCGTCTACGACTTCAAGACGGCAACCTACGACTCCTCCTCCACCTTCGATCAGACGCTCTCCAACGGCTTCGTCCCGCTCTGGGGTCTCCAGACGGTGGTCTCCAGAAAGGTATTGTCTAAGATCTCCAAGAGAAAGAAGCAGTAGTGGTGCATGCATTGAAACTCACGCGTGGCGGCCGCCTATCCGGGGATCTTACAGAGGATGTAGCCAGGTTCACATCCTCCTCGGAGCACGACCAGTACATAGCCGACGATGTGGTGGAGATAAACCTCGCCCACGTCTTGGCACTTGCGAGGAGCGGGATCATCTCCAAGGCCGAGGGAAGGTCCCTCGCCGTGGCTCTGAGGGGGATGCTGGGCAAGATCACCTCCATCCCGCCCAGGATGGAGGACGTTCACATGGTCGTTGAAGAGGCAGTTGTCAAAAGAGTAGGGCCTGATTTAGGCGGAAAGATCCATACCGGCAAGAGCAGGAACGATCAGGTCGCTACCGCGCTCCGCATGCGCCTCAGGGAGTTCCTGATCGAGATCTGCCTGAACCTTGTAAGGCTCCAAGAGGTTTTGCTCGAAAGGGCATCCTCCAGCGTTGAGATCATCATGCCTGGCTTCACGCATCTGCAGCATGCGCAGCCAATAACCGTCGCGCATTACCTCCTTGCCTACCTCGACATGTTCAATAGGGATCTGGACAGGCTGCTGGCGTGCTATTCCAGAGTCAACCTCTCACCCATGGGGTCAGCGGCGCTGGCTGGCACTGGTTACAGGCTGGACAGGTCTCTCATTGCGGAGCATCTTGGCTTTGACGGCCTCGTTGAGAATACCCTTGACGGGGTCGCCTCCAGGGACTTTGCCTTGGAGGCGGTATCCTGCCTCTCCATCCTCATGGTGGACATCAGCCGACTCGCCGAGGAGTTCGTCTTATGGTCCTCTCAGGAGTTCAACTACATCGAGCTGCCGGACGACCACTCCTCCACGAGCAGCATAATGCCCCAGAAGAAGAACCCAGTTACGGCTGAGGTCCTCAGGGCAAAGTGCGGCGACGTACTTGGCGAACTGGTCTCAATGGTAACAACAATGAAAGCCCTTCCCTTGACCTACAACTTGGATATGCAGGAGTTGACGCCGCACCTCTGGCGCGCCTGCGAGACATCTCTTCTCTCCCTGAGGGTATTGGCCGATCTCATTGCAAAGGTGAGGTTCAATGCGGATCGGCTCAAGGATGCCGTAAGGGGGGACTTCTCGGTTGCCACCGAACTGGCCGATACGCTCGTCAGGGAGGGCGGCCTTCCCTTCAGGAGGGCTCACCAGGTGGTCGGCGAGATGGTGCGCGAGCTGTGCGCCTCCTCCTCGTCCCTCTCCGAGGAGAGACCAGAGCACCTTGCGGAAATGATCTTCAAGAGGGCCGGGGTAAGGATAAAGCTTGAGGCCATCAAACTGGCCATCGACCCGATCAAAAACGTCAACATCAGGTCGACCAAAGGCGGCCCATCCTTTAAAGAGGTCAGACGTATGATCGCGGTGAGGAGGGGCTCCTTAGCCGTTGCCAACAAAAGGCTGTCTGAGTTCTCGCAGCTATTGGGGAAACGGAAGGATTCTATGTACTCTGCCCTTTCGGCTCTGTAGGCAATTCTCCCTTCTTCAGCATGAACCCTGCAACCTCCCTGACCCAGGCTCCAGCCAGCTC
>CAZNTO010000032.1:2790-5890 GCA_964576015.1 uncultured Nitrososphaerota archaeon | reverse complement strand
TCAATGGCCTCAGTCAGGACCTCGTCTGTCCTCTTTGAGCCAGCCTCAAGCTCCTCCATATCCCTCTCCATCTTCCTCGTCAACTCTACCGAGATCAGCTCCGGGAAGAACTTCCTCAGAATGGAGACCACCGCGAAGCCAAGATCAGTGACGCCGATCTTCAACCCCTGTATGTACCCGCGCCTGTACATTGTATCAAGGATATCCGCTCTTGTGGCCTTGGTGCCAAGCCCATTCCGCTCCATATTCCTCAGGATACTGTTGGGGTTGAACCTCGGCGGTGGACCCGTGAACCTGTCCTCGACCCACACCCTTCCCATCTCTACCTCCTCACCGACAGCCACCTCAGGTATGCTGAATTCCGCCAGCGATGCATAGGGCTGATAGTACCCCATCCAGCCAGCCTCCAACACCCTCTCCCCCCTCACCCTGAAGAGATCCCCTTCCCCGCACACTATCGTTATCTCCGTAATCCTTTTTGACGCCCACTCCCCGAAGGTTGCGAGAAACCTCTTGACTATCAGGTCGTATACCCGGAACTCTTCCCTGCCGTGCCCCCCGCCAAACAGGTCGCCGGTGGGGTGAATGGCTGGGTGGGCCGGATCCGTCTTGCTGCCCTCCCTCGGTCTGAGCGGCCTCCCGGATGAAAGGATCTCGTCTGCAAGCTCCCTATAATTTGGATTCCTGCCCAGATTGCTTATCAGCCCCTCAAAGTTCAGGGAGCTGGGAAGCTTCTGGCTGGAGGTCCTCGGGTATGAGATGAGCGCGCTGAGGTAAAGCCTCTCGGCTATCCTCTGCGTCCTCGAGGGGGTATAGCCGAAGAGCCTGTATGCCTCGCTCTGCAGCCCGCCAAGATCAAACGGAGGGGGCGGTGGAATCGCGACCCCTCTGGCATTAATGCCCTTCACCGTCCCCCTGCGGCCGTTGCATCTGCCGGCCACAGCCAGGGCATCGTCGCGCGAGAAGATTGCCTTCAGCTCATACGCAGCGGGTAATAGCCTGCCTTTTATGTTTGCCTCCGCCCCGATTGTCCAGAAGGGGTCCGGCACGTGAAGGTTCACTGCGACCTCCCTTTTGTAAAGAATGTAAAGCGTGGGGCTCTGCACCCTTCCGGCGCTGAGCACCTCAAATTTCCCGCCGCTCCTGTTGAGCGAATCCATCAGCGCCCTCGACACGTTCACGCCGAAGATCCAGTCGAGCTCATGCCTCGTCTTCCCGGCGCCTATCCTCTCGAGGTCCAGGCTGCCCATCATGTTTTCGTATGCAGCCGTAATATCGGTTCTCGTCAGGGTAGAAAACTTCATCCTTCCAGCCTTTGCGTCTGCACCGCCGCATGCATGCTTCAGTATCATATACGCTATCAGGCTGCCCTCCGTGTCAAAATCGCAGGCGCTGACGAACGAATCCGCATCCCCGGCAAGCTTGGATATGACCTCTATCCAGGCGCGCATCCTCCCGCCCCTCCTCCTGCTCACCTCATAAATTGGCACCCAACCAAGGTTGAAGATGGGGAAGCTCCAACCGACGCCTCGCTGGCTCACAGCGTACAGGTGCCCGAGGGCAGGGACAACCGTGACCTCCCTGCCGCCCCTCTCGAATCTGTATATTGGCACCCCCTTCACCGTTCTCCTCTTGGTTCTCCCTCCGCCCAGGGCATAGGCGATCTTCCAGGCTGCGCTTGGCTTCTCGCAGATGATTAGCTGGTAGGGCATTGAAGTCGGCTCAAAACTTATTACCCCTCCCAAAATATTAAATCCTGTGATCACGCTCAAAACAATAAAGGTAAGGTTCCTGCTGCTCGCCCTTTCACTTTTCTACGATGTGGCATTTGTCAGCAGGATATGGACGGATCCAGACCTCATGAGGGCCTCTATCGGCATGCTCGGCCTCTTCATTACGGGATTCTCAGGCATGATATATGCCATCAGTAATCTCCTTTTCTCTGCGACCCTCTACCCTCTGCCTGAGTTCCTGGCCCTCATCGGGCTGTCCCTCTTTCTGGCAGGCAGCTGGAGGGGTCGAATAAGTATCGCGTTTAACCTAAAGGAGTCGATAGAGGTTTTGGGCTCCCGGGGCACTGCCCTGTGCATACTCTCTGACGCTAGGCAATCCTCCTCCCTCATAGAGGGGCTGGTCAACCAGTCTCAAACCCTCGCCGGCGAGAATCATTTAAAAGCCACTGAATGTTATTTGGTATTTGCCACCGAGATCTGGCGCGAGTCCTTGGCCAAGAAAGGGCTCACCCTTCTGGGTGACGTGTTCGCCAATGTGAATTTGGGTGACCTGTTTGCCAGTAAGAATAACCTGCCACCAATGTAAGTCCGTCCTCTACGAGAACCCAGAACTCGTCTCGCCAAGCGAGATCCTCGAAAAGCACGACTCAAAGTGTCCAAAGTGTTCCACGCCGCTTATTTTCGATCCCTCAGGACTTGTGATATCCGTTAATATGGAGGAACGAAGAGGTCTCCTAAGACTCTTCCAGAGATGACCTGACCCGGATATCGTGGCCTGAATGAAGACCCGAAGCCAACGCTATCACTCGCAAGTATCTTGATTATACAAAGGTTAAATATCCTAGTCCACAAAACTCTTTAGGTTGATTTCATATGCCGGGACCTATCAAAGTCGGCGAAAGTATCATAAAGGCCGGCCTCCGCTATGCCCCCACCCATGAATGGATAAACCTGCAGGAGAGGCCCTCAACGGTGGGGATATCCGATTATGCGCAAAGGACCCTCCACGACCTGGTTTACGTGGAATTCCCCAAAGTCGGACAATCCATAAAGAAGGGGGCAACCCTCTGCAGCCTGGAGTCGATAAAGGCCGTGGCCGAGGTGTATGCGCCGTTGGACTGTACTGTGGCCGAGGTAAACGAGACCCTCCTGGACAAACCCGAGCTGATCAATAAAGATCCATACGGCGAGGGGTGGTTGGTCAAGGTCGATGTGAAGGGCAACGGTGACCTGCTGCTCACACCTGAAGCCTATGCCGAGGCTGTAAAGAAGCAGCTCTAGCTCTCGACCCTCATGGCCCTGAAAATGTTATAGTCCACAAGGACCTTCATAGTTCCTTTAAAGAGGGCGTCCACATCAGAGTCCCC
>CAZNTO010000032.1:0-2690 GCA_964576015.1 uncultured Nitrososphaerota archaeon | reverse complement strand
AGATCAACGCCCAGGAGCATTCCCTCGATACCAAGGATCTCATTGATGGTTTTTACCGTGCTTCCAGGACCGAGTATGTAGAGGATGCCACCTACCATGCTCTCAATTACCCATTTGGCAACGGCCCTCCTGTTCTCGCTGGCCTCGTCCGTTATGGGCGTCGGCGCCTTCATCCCCTGTAAGCTGGCGGGCTCATGGGGCACACTTAGATAGCCGTACAGCCTGGCGGACAGCCTTCCCTCCCTAAACGCCTCCTCATCCACGTCGGCGACCTCTCCCTCCTTCAGTGGCAGCTCATCCCACAGGAACTTCGTCACGATCTCTGCCGCAGCCTTGGGGCTCACAGCAAAGACCCCGCTGTGCATCTTGACGCCTGAGGGGATGCCTATCACCGGCACCCTCTGTCCCACCGCATCAAGGATGTCCCTAGCTGTGCCGTCACCGCCGCAAAAGGCTATGATCGTGACATCTGAATCCTGCATTAATCTTGCGGCTGATCTCGTGTCCTCAGCTGAGGTCTCCGTGGTCCTTCCAGGAATTACCCTGCAGGGTATCCCGAGCTCTTGAAACACCCCCTCCCCCATCTCGCCCGGGCAGGTAAGGAACTCTATGGTGTTCGACAGGGCTCCAAAGGACCTCAAGAATGCCTTCGCCCTCTCCGCCGATACCTTCTCTGCGCCCAGGGCATAGGCCCGCTTAACGATCTTGGCCCCGTCGGTCCCCTTTAGCCCAACCGCCCCTCCCATGCCCGCTATCGGGTTTATAATAAGGCCGACTCTTCTCAAAATCCGCACCTATTGTCCAAGGGATCCTAGCTCCTCGATCCCTATTTCGAACCTCTCCCCCTCAATGTCCCATTCTTCCCTGTGGTCGAGCGTGACCCCCTTCTCTCTGGTTATCGTTACCTCCTTTGCCCTCACCTCGGCCGCTATGTCCTTTGACCTGCTGACCAGGAGCTCCCTGCTATCCTCGGTTGGGGCGAATATTGCGACCTTTATGTACGCATCAACCTTCAGGTCCGCCCTCTTCCTCATCTCCTGAACCCTTCTTATAATGTCCCGCATTAGCCCCTCTGAGATCAGCTCTCTGCTCTTTGTCGTGTCAATATACACCATGCCGTAACGCGATTTCACGCCCCTGAAGTTCTCAGGAAGCCTCTCCTGCAGCGTGACGTACTCCCTCTTCAGTTCGATCCTCTCCCCCTCAAGCTCCACTATGAAGGGTCGCCCCTCCTTGAAGGACTCTAGGAGCAACCTGCCATCGAGGGCTGCTATCAGCCCCACAATCCTCCCGCTCTTACCCCTGAATATGGGCCCCAAAACAGAGCTATTGGCCGAAATGAGCACCCCCTTCATGTCCTCCTCCTCCTTGGCCGTTATGACCTCAACATCTTTGACGTTGGTCTGTTCCAGCACGACGCCCCTCAGCCTGGAGATCGACTGCTTTATCTTCTCCTCATCAGAGACAACCCTCAGCCTGAGGAGCGGCTGCCTGATCTTTATCCTGGCTGACTGTCTCGCGCTGTACGAAGCCTCTATAAGTTCCTTTGCTACCTCCATGTCCCCCTCGACCTCCTCGTTCCGCCATCTGCTCTCGGCCCTTGGCCAGCTCAGCATGTGCACGCTCTCGGGCATTCCAGGCAGTCCACGGAACATATCCCTGTAGATCTTTTCTGAGGCGAATGGGATGATGGGGGCTGCCATTTTGAGGTAGTTCAACAGAATGTGGTGGAGTGTGGCGTACACTGCCATCTTGTCAGGGTCTTCCTCCTCCGTCCATGTCCTCTTCCTTATGAGCCTCACGTACCACCTGCTCATCTCCTCCTTCATGAAATCCTCCAGCTCCCTTACGCCCTCAAAGACCTTGAGCCCGTCCATGGACTCCGTTACCCTCTGGACCAGCCTCTCAAATCTTGAGAGCACCCACCTGTCCTCAGGCCTGAGCGCCTTTTCCAGCTCCTCTAGCGGATGCTTCTCCGGTGAAAATCTGTCAAGGCTCATGTAAAGGCTGGCAAAGTAATAGGTGCTCCACAGGATGCCAACAAATCGCGATGTCTCCTCCACAGCCTTCCAGGCGAACTTCAGGTCCTCCCAGGTGGTGCAGCCGAGTTCGTACCACCTCAGGGTGTCCCTGCCAAACCTCTCGATGACCTCCTCCGGGTAGACCACGTTCCCCAGAGATTTGTGCATGGCCCTGCCCTCCTGATCCAGAGAAAACCCGTGCATCAGCACGCGTTTGTAGGGCGCAGAGCCGAACGCAATGACCCCGCAGACCATCAGCGTGTAGAACCATCCCCTCGTCTGGTCCTGCCCCTCCAGGATCATATCTACAGGCCACCAGTACCGGTATGCCCTCTCATCAGACGGGTAATTTAGCGTTGCAAATGACGCTGCGCCGGAGTCCATCCAGACGTCTGCCACGTCGTTGACCCTGCTCATCATGCCGCCGCAACCGCACTTTATCTTTACGTAATCAACCCAAGGTCTGTGGAGCTCCAGGCTTTTCACCCCTGCAGAGGCCTTCCTCTTCAGCTCGGAAACAGATCCAATAACCTCGTACTCGCCGCACCTCTCGCATACCCAGATGGGTAGCGGAATACCCCAATACCTCTGCCTGGAGATGACCCAGTCCTTTGCGTTCTTTATCCAGTTACCAAACCTTGCCCTCCCTGCCCACTCAGGGACCCAACC
>CAZNTO010000031.1:0-10338 GCA_964576015.1 uncultured Nitrososphaerota archaeon | reverse complement strand
GAGGCGGATATCGTGAAGACCGATGGCAACTACCTGTATGTGGTCTCCCGCGACCAGGTCTACATCCTGGCAGCCTATCCAGCAAGCGATATGAGGATCCTCTCCAACTTCAGCCTCGGGCTCTACGACCTGCAGCTCTTCGTTGATGGAGACCGCCTCGTCGTCATCGGCAACAACTACACCGTGTTCTATGAGCAGCCCGTCATCAACACGCCAGAAGTCAACAAGACGTCTGATGTTGAAAACATAACCCGTATTGCGCCGTCTTACTTCTACTTCCCCATGGCAGATATCAAGGTGTATGACATAACAGACCGGTCCAACCCCAGCCTCATCCGTGATATTACTGTGAACGGATCAGTTGTTGCATCAAGGATGTACAATGGCTATGTCTACGCTGTTTCTGCACAGCCGGCCATGGTGCTGAAGCAGGTGATCCTCCCCTCCATCAGCTACGATAACCAGACCAAGGTGGTGCCAGCTGAAGATATAAGGTACGCGGATGTTCCCGGTCCCTACAACTTTGTGACCATTCTCGCTCTCAACCTAAGGGACGATACGCAGGCACCTGCCTACGAGAGCTTCCTTGCCGACTCTGTGTCCACCGTTTACATGTCTAAGGACAACCTCTACCTTGCGGTCCCCGTTTACCCGTGGCGCGTCATGTGGTTTGAGGGTGCAGTCAACGATGAGGGTGCGGCGGGGCGGGAGCGGACGCTCCTCTATAGGGTAAGCCTTAACGGACTTGACATGAGTGTGGAGGCCCAGGGCGAGGTTTGGGGTACGATAAACAACCAGTTCAGCATGGACGAGAGCGGCCTTGCCTTCAGGGTTACAACCACAGAGTGGGGAACAAACGGGACGTTGAACAACCTCTATGTGCTTGACAGGGGCCTCAATATGGTGGGGAAGATAGAGGGGCTTGCGCCAGGGGAGCAAATATACTCAACGAGGTTCGTTGGCGAGCGCTGCTACCTAGTAACCTTCAGGCAGGTTGACCCATTCTACGTGATAGACCTCTCAGTACTCTCAGAGCCAAAGGTGCTTGGCTACCTCAAGATCCCGGGATACTCCAGCTACATGCACCCCTACGACGACTCGCACATAATCGGGGTTGGCATGGAGAACCATAGCCTTAAGCTTGCACTGTTCGATGTTACAAATGTGACCTCGCCCACCGAACTATCAAAGTACGTGGTGGACGGAAGTTGGTCCGGCTCCGAGGCGCTCTACGAGCACAAGGCATTCCTCTTCGACAGGTCCAAGGACCTGCTAGTGCTGCCGGTCTACTCCGAGAACTTTATCGACGGGGTGTGGAGCTACTGGAACGGCGTCTTCGTCTTCAACTTGACCTTGGATCAAGGGTTCGTCCTGAAGGGGACGGTGAGCCACATGGGAACGGATAACAGTTACGACAGCAGCATACAGAGATCGCTCTACATTGATGACGCGCTATACACTGTTTCAACCAACAAGGTAATGGCCAACGATCTGGCAACTCTGCAAACTCTCAATACGATTGAATTGCCATAGGGCCATTACTGACCCTTTTTTTACCCTAATTATTTTGTTGAACTGATTTCGTTATTATACCTACAGAGACGCTTCTTTTCAGCATAGGTAATTTCTCCTGACATTCTTGGGAAGGACAAGCAGTTTGAGTGTAAGATTTAAAATCTTACCCACCTAAACCTATATCAATCGACTATATTGAAGGGGCAGCGGACTGTATGGAAAATGTTTATGATGTCATCATTATCGGCGGAGGACCGGCGGGCATAACCGCAGCCATCTACACAAGGAGGAAACTCCTGAGGACCATGCTAATAAGCAAGGACATTGGGGGCCAGGTCCTCTTGACCATGTACATTGAGAACTACCCTGGGTTTACCCAAAAAAGTGGAATCTCCTTGGCGGAAACCTTTGAGCAACAGATCAAGGAACTGGGAACCGAGATCGTTCTGGGTGATGTAGAGAGGGTCGAGAGGGAGAACGGTCTTTTCATGGTCAACAGCAGCGAGGGTAAGTTCCTGGCAAGAACAGTCATCGTTACCGGAGGCAGCTCCTATAAGAAGCTGAAGGTCCCCGGGGAGGAGGAGCTGTTCGGCAGGGGCGTCAGCACCTGTGCCACCTGCGACGCACCCTTGGCGAGGGGAAAGGTCGTAGCGGTGGTGGGTGGCGGGAACAATGCCCTCCAGAGCGCCGAGCTGCTTGCAAAGTACGCGAGCAGGGTCTACCTGATCCACAGGAGAGACCGGTTCAGGGCAGATGAGATACTCGTTGAAAAGGTAATGAGGATACCAAACTTAGAGACCTTACTTAGCTCCGAGGTTGAAGAGATAAGGGGCGAAAAAAAGGTGGAGGGCGTCCTCATAAGGGGCGTAAAGACGGGCGAGGTGAGGGAGTTGAGGGTCGAGAGGGTCTTCGTGGAGATCGGCAGGGACTTCAGGCTGGATTACGTCAAGCAACTCGTGGAGACCAACAAGATCGGTCAGGTTGTCGTGGACAGGGAACAGAGGACGAGCTGCGAGGGCATATTTGCTGCTGGGGATATCACGGACCTACCTTACGGGCAGGCAATTATAGCTGCGGGAGATGGGGCTGTGGCTGCGCTGTCAGCCTACGACTACCTGATGCAGAAGAAGTAAGGTCATTTCAACCTCGTAGACTTGGCAAGCCTCACGGCCGTCTCGGCGGCTTCCTTTGGGTTTTCTACGAAGCTGATCTTTACCAGGCGCCTGTGGTCCAGATAGCCGTCCAGAAAGAGACTTGGCAGCCTGTCAGCCATCATCCCGCTCCCCTTCAGGACCACGATGGGTTTTCTCAGGTTGTAGGCTATGGCCGTCTCTGTCAATGTTCCAACCCCCCCTGCCACCACGATAACAGCGTCGCTGCTCCTGACGACCGTTGAACTCCTGGCGGTGAAGGTCTGGCCTGTCCTGATCTCTACGGTATTGTAGGGGTTGTACCACTTGTGATCTGGGCCAATATCCTCCAGCTCGCGCGCCAGTATGCCCACGGTTACACCCCCTGCCTTGGTCACTGCCTCTGTAACGACGGTCATCAACCCTCCGTTGCCGCCAGTGATGACTATGGCACCACTCTCTGCCAAGGCTCTACCGAGAGCCCTCGCCTTCTCCTCCACCGCAGGGGGGACGGGATCGTAGGTTGTAAGTATGCCAATTTGAACCATGAGGTTTTCTTCTGTTTTTAGGGATATATTAGTTTGCAGGAGCCTATTTTTTAATGAACCTTTCCGCGACAAGCACTACAATAATGAATACTGCGATCCAGAAGACGAGGTCGAGTACGAGGTTAAAGTAATTTATAAGCATAGGCGAGCCGGGGTAGACTATCACGGAGCGCCAAAGGAGCGGAACGCCATAGTTGGTTGCGCCGACGGGGGGACCGAGTCCGGGTGTCTCGATAAACCATGTGGCTAGCGTTATCACTATACCTATCAGAACCCCAACTATGATGAAAATCTTTCTCATCGTCACAGGTGGATAATATAGACCTTAAAAGTGTTGCTGGGTGGGATTATGCGTGTGAGCACAAGTCAGCAACGGTAGCAGTTCTGACAATAACAAAGATATTAAGAGGTTTGCTTTACCTTTTTTGGATACTTATGGAGGATCTGTTGTCGACCTTCTCCAAGCCCATCCAGAGGATAGTGGAGGAGAGGGGCTTCGGGGAGTTCACGGAGCCGCAGAAGAGGGCGATACCGCTCATAGCGGAGGGAAGGAATGTCCTGGTCATCGCACCTACAGGAACTGGGAAGACCGAGGCGGCCTTCCTGCCCATACTCGACAGGCTCATAAGGGAGGGGGGCAGGGGGGGGATAAGGCTCCTGTACATATCGCCCCTGAGGGCGCTTAACAGGGACCTGCTGGACAGGCTCCAGTGGTGGTGCAACAGGCTTGACCTGAAGGTCGCTGTAAGGCATGGGGACACGGAGACGAAGGATAGGGGGAGGCAGGCGATGGCACCTCCAGACGTTATGATCACGACGCCGGAGACCCTCCAGGCGATGCTCCCAGGTAGGATTTTGAAGAAGCACCTCTCAAAGGTTAAGTGGGTGGTCGTCGACGAGGTCCACGAGTTGACCAACGACAAGAGGGGGAGCCAGCTCACCATAGCACTTGAGAGGCTTAGGAGAATAACCGCTGTGGAGCCTCAAATCATCGGGCTCTCTGCGACGATAGGTTCTCCCGAGAAGGTCGCTAAGTTCCTCGTCGGCGTGGGCAGGGACTGCGAGATCGTGAGGGTCTCTGTAGCGAAGAGCACGAAGCTCGACGTCATACTCCCCGAGGCGGACGCGAGTGATTCGGAGCTCGCAGAGAGGATAGCAACCTTCCCGGAGGTGGCAGCGAGGCTGAGGAAGATCAGGGAGCTCATAGACAAGCAGAGATCCACCCTTATCTTTACGAACACGAGGTCGGAGGCAGAGGTCCTCGCCAGCCGGTTCAGGGTATGGGACATTGACATGCCGGTGAGCATACACCACGGCAGCCTGGCCAAGTCCTCGAGGGTGGAGACCGAGTCGAGCCTCAAGAAGGGGGAGCTGAAGGGCGTCGTATGCACCTCCTCGCTAGAGCTGGGCATAGACATCGGGAGTGTTGACCTCGTGATCCAGTACAACTCGCCGAGGCAGGTCACCCGTCTCCTACAGAGGGTGGGCAGGGCCGGGCACTGGGTCGGGGGGACATCCAAGGGAGTGGTGATCACGATGAACGCGGACGACGCGCTGGAGTCCACGGTAATCGCGAGGAGAAGCCTCAAGGAGGAGCTTGAGGAGGTGGAGATCGTGGAGAAGCCGCTTGACGTCGTGGCGCACCAGGTGGCGGGGCTCCTTCTGGAGGAGGGCAGCATGAAGTTGGACGAGATCCTTGACGTGGTGAGGAGCGCCTACCCGTTCCTGGACCTGAGGGAGGAGGAGCTCTTGGAGGTTCTGGATTACATGAGCGGGAGGAGGCCGAGGTTCGCCATGTACATTCCCTCGGAGAGGCTCGTCCTCAAGCCTAGGCCCTCCGACGCCCTTTACAAGTACTACTTCGAGAACCTTTCGATGATACCCGAGGAGAAGCACTACATGGTCATGGACGAGGAGAAGGACGAGGCGATCGGCATGCTGGACGAGGCCTTCGTGGCGGAGTACGGCGAGCCCGGCGTGAAGTTCATCGTCAGGGGATCGCCTTGGAAGATCATCCAGGTCTATAACGAGGTGATCTATGTTAGGAGCGAGGAGGACCCGACGGGTGCGATACCGGACTGGATCGGGGACGAGATACCCATCCCCTACGAGGTGGCGCAGGAGGTTGGTGCGATAAGGAGGCGGGTCGCGGGGATACTGAGGGGAAGCGCGTCAATGGACGCGGCCGTGGAAGAGCTCTTGAAGGAGTACCCGGTCTCGCGGGAATTCCTTGTCAGAGCCCTCAGGGAGTTGAGGGAGCAGGCTGAGGGGCGGTGGGACGTACCGACGGACAGGCTGGTAACGGTAGAGGGATGGGAGGGGTACGTGATAGTCAGCTGCGCCTTTGGGCTCATGATAAACAAGACGCTCTCGAGGCTGCTCGGCTACCTCCTGACTCAGAGGACGGGGAGCGGCGTCGGGGCATCGCAGGACGCGTACAGGATCTACCTGAAGACGGCGATAGATCCCAATGCGGTAGCAGAGGTTCTGACCGGGATGGACCCGGAAAGGGTGCAGGAACTCACGGAGATCGCGGTGGAGAGGACTGGCCTCTTCAGGCGGAGGCTCCTCCATGTCGCCAAGAGGTTCGGTGTTGTGGAGAAGGGCGCGGATATAAGCGATGTTGGGATGAACCAGCTGGTGGACGGGCTTAGGGGCACGGTTATTTGGAAGGAGGCTATGAGGGAGGTCCTCTTCAAGGATCTAGACGTGGAGGGTACGATCAGGGTGATCAGAGGGATAAGGGGAGGAAAGTTCGAGGTAAAGATCATGGAGGGAGACCTGCCGCTATCCCCGCTTTCGAGGATAGGAGTCAGCATGCTCAGCTGGAAGACGGATCTGGTCCCTGCGGATAGGCTCAGGAGGCTCCTCATAGAGTCAGGAAAGGCGAGGCTCCTCAATGAGGCGAGGGTTGCGGTCTGCACAAACTGCTTCAGGTATGTGGAGAACATTAAGATAAAGAGGTTCATGGGCGAGGTGAGGTGCCCGGAGTGCGGCTCAAGCAAGATAGGGCTGCTGAGCGAGGATCCCCAGGAGGCGGCGCAGATGGCTGCGGAGAAGGCGGAGACTGATAAGGTCTCGGAGAGATTCCGCGGGATCTACAAATCGGCAATAGAGAGCGGGGAGCTGGTAAGCCTTTATGGGCTGCCTGCAGCGCTGGTCCTCGTTGCAAGGGGACTCCCCAAGCCGGTGATGATGACTTTGGCAATCTCTGAGGTCAAGGACATGGACTACTTCGTCGACCTTATTCTGAAGGAGGAGAGGGCGGCGCTGAAGAGCAGGTTCAGGCGCTCGTACCCAAAGAGGGAAGCCGCTTCCAAGAGCTGAACTACTGGTAAAAGATAAAAATGCGATATTTCTTAAATTTAGTTGGTGGGCATTTTGGCGGTTTCGATAAAATGGCTGGCTCATTCAAGCTTTCAGATCACTGGTGATGGGAAGATAGTTTATATCGACCTGGAGCAGTATAGCGAGCCTTCTGAGAAGGCAGATCTGATACTGGTTACACACTCCCATACGGACCACTGCGATCCAGAGAAGATAGGAGAGGTCAGAAAGGAGGGCACGGTAGTAATTGCCCCAGTGGACTGCGCCTTAAAGATCGGTGGGGATGTCAAGACTCTCAAGCCAGGAGAGGAGGCCACTGTGGGTAAAGTGAAGGTCAAGGCGTTCCACGCATACAATACCAAGCGCTTCAGGTCTCCCGGAAACCCCTTCCATCCCAAGGGGTACGGCGTCGGCTACCTGATAACGGTCGAAGGCAAGAGGATCTATCACACCGGAGACTCGGACTTTATTCCTGAAATGAGGGAGGTTGGCCCGGTTGACGTGGCTCTGCTCCCCAGCGGGGATACCTATACGATGAACAACGCCGAGGCCGCCGAGGCAGCGATAGCAATTAATCCTAAGATTGTAGTCCCAATGCACCGGTTGAGCACGAACCCGGAGGAGTTCAAGAAAAGGGTGGAGGGTCGCTCAAATATCAAGGTAGTTCTGCTGCGGGAGGGCGAAGAAATTCAACTCTGAAGGCCTGTAAGGGATTTACCTTTACCTTTATTACTCCAGTCCCTCGGTAGATGATCCTGCAATTATCCCTAGCAGAGCCCTCCGGTCTATCTCGGCCCTTGTCCTCCAACCGATAAAGAGGTTACCCTCCTCGTCCTCGTCCAGGTACCCTCTCCTTATGAACCTGTTGAGGTCCTGGTCCACCTTCCAGTCCGGGAACTTCTCCCTCAGGAGGTCCTCCACCTCCCTCCTCGTAGCCCTTCCCTGCTTTGAGGTTATGAAGGCCAGGCTGGCGGCCAGTACGGCCAGTGTGTCGATCCTCCATCCCGAGAGGGACACCTCGCCGATCTGTATCGGCGACTTTGATAGAACGTAGAACCTTGCCTGCTCAAGATCATCCTCGGTTGGGGTCGGATGATCGAGACCATCCTCGTAGACCACCTTGACCTCCAGGCCGAGGTCGTCCAGCCGCCTTTCCAGCAGCTTCACGATCTTTATGTAGTCCTTTCCAAGGATCTTCCTGAGCTCCCATCCCTTCGCGCCCGGCAGACGGTGGTGCTGGTAAAGGAGGAGCTGGGACACCTTCTTCAGCTTCTTTGAGATTGTTGGATCATCACTCATTTTTCACACCACTCAACTCTCTCCACTTCTGGTACCAGATTGAGATTGGTACGGACCTTCCGCCTCGCCTCTGCCCGGACTCGGGGAGGGCCTCCACGGAGGTGGTCTCCTCCACCGGGTTTATGATCAGGTTGGCGTGCCCGTTGGAGATGAGGAAGCTGAGGGCGTACGCCCGCATAACAGTCTCCTCATAGGTATTTCTGGTTATGAATCTCCAGTAGTCCACCGGACCCGATTCGGTAGCCACGGTCAGCTCGTCGCGGAGCCTATTTATCTCCTCGTTGAAGACCTTATCCGAGAGAAACTTCAAGCGCATAAGTTCCGAGACCGTTAGGGTCTTCTCCTCCATGTACTGGGCGGCCTCAAGCTCCTTCATCCTCTGCGAGAGCGGAAGCAGCACGTTCCAGTAGCCCATAGCCTCAGACAGACGACGGGGCGTGAGCTGCTCGGAGGCTATGAGAGGGCGCCAGGATGATAAGAGCGCAGTGGCGAGCGTCTCCCTTCCGAGCATCTTTATCTTCACCTCCACGAGGAAGGGGTCTATGAAGAGGCCTGAGGCGCGCCGCCTTACCCAGTCGCTCTGGAGCTTTACCATGAGCGAGAGCTCCTTTATCGCCTCCGCGTCCATGAGCAGCTCGTCAAGGACCTTCCACTGCGGGAGCAGCCTCTTCAGGATCATAAGCTTCTGAGGGATGTCCACCAGGAATGGGTCGTCGCTCTTGGTACTTATGCTCTGGCAGAGGTTTATTATCCTGGCCAGCTCCTCGTAGTACTCCTCTTTATGCCTTTGCTGTGGCAGCTCTGGCCACCTCCGACCTTCCGTGGACGTTCTGCACGAATATGATGTTTGCGAACTCCCCTATGGCGCTGAGCTGGCTCGGGGTGATGACTATGAACTGGACGTCCGCGTTCTCGTTCATGAATGAGAAGAGCATCCTCATCATAGACTCCCTGTTATGGGGATCCATGTGCACGTCGAACTCGTCGACGGCCCTAACAGGGGACTTGAGGTGGTCCTGAAGGGCCAAGAGGAATGCCATTGTGGAGACCGCCCTCTCACCGCCGCTCTGCGCGTAGGCGTCCAAAACCACGGGAGATACCCCCCTGAAGCCGACAGTAATCTCGACGCCGGCATGGTCTGGGTCCTCCATATTCGAGAGCCGGACATTACCCATGCCTCCGACCCTGCCCAGCACATTGAGGTATGTGGGATTAATCTCCTCGGTCAGGCGTTCCATGACGTTCTTCCAGATCTTCTTCCGCTCGTCCAGCTCCACTATGGTCCTCTTCCGGTTCTCCCCCACCACATTAGCCTTCTGTTTCAGATCGCTGTAGGTCTTCTGGTAGGTCTGGTACATGGAGGGCGCGTCGTCCGGAACCTCGCCGAGCGAGAGGAGGTGAGCGTTGGCGAACTTTATCTCGTCGGAGATCTCCAGCATTGTCCTGGAGGTCTCTATGCGCTCGCCAGCCTTGTTCATGAATTTGTTGGACTCCTCGATGGCTGCCTTGGCCTCCGCAAGCGATGATTTGAGGTCCTTCAGCTCCCTCTCAAGCTCGCCAGTCTTGTAGCGCATAACTGCCTCCTTTACCCTGACGTCAACATAATTCTTGACGGTCTCGTCCAGCCTCTCGTCCACGACTCCAAGCTCCTTCAGCCTCTCCTCGCCTTCCACACTGGTAAGTAATGAACGGAACCTCTCCTTCTGCGCTAGGTAGGACTCCCAGAGGCCCCTCGCCTCCCCCTCCTTCTTCAGGATGTCCCTACGCAGGTCCTCGAGCTGGGATGACTTTAGGCGCATCCTCTCTTCTATCTGCGCGACGGTCCTCTCGTTCTTGAGGATCTGGGCCCATATGAGCTCCCTATCCAGGTAAGCCTTCCTTTCAAGAAGGGATCTCTTCTCGTTGTACTTGTCGTTCAGCTCCTTCCAGTAGGTCAGGGTCTGCTCGGCACTTGCCAGCAGCTGGGACGTGGCCTCCTCCTCCCCCAGGATCCGGTTGAGCTTCTCCTCGGACTCGTATATCGCCCTCCGGTACTGGGAGAAGCCGACCGCCTCTTCCACCATCTTCAGCTTCTCCTCTGGGGAGGTGATGGCGAACTCCTCGATCATGTTCTGGTGCATTATAATCAGCATGTTGTCTGGGTTCATGCCCACGTTCTTGAAGAGGCGTTGAATGTCGAACTTGCTCGCCTCCCTTCCGTTTATTTCGAACCAGTAAGTCCCGTCCTTCTTGAGGTACCTAGAGACGGAGATGAGATCGCTGTTGATGGGCGGGACGGGCCTCTTGCCGTCCTCAGCCTTGTTGTTAAGGATTAGCGTGACCCTCGCCGTCTCCTTGCCCCTCCTTATCAGGTCAGCCAGCTTTCTGGACCGCTCGGTGTAGCTCTGACCCGTCGCCACGGATATTGCGAGGAGGACGGAGGATTTTCCTGCGCCGTTGGGGCCGCTTATGAGGTTGAGCCCACGCCTTAGCTGCACCCTAGCGTACTCATAGGACATAAAGTTCTCAAGAACGACCTC
>CAZNTO010000030.1:3211-10447 GCA_964576015.1 uncultured Nitrososphaerota archaeon | reverse complement strand
TTCTGGCGAGGCTTTCTCCTTTTTCAGCCCGCTTGCAAGGTAAACGTATATTACCTCGGTACTGTATCCAGGTGCGACGTAGAAATGCGCTAGTTCCTTCATTTTCCCGGCTATATACCCAGTCTCTTCCATCAACTCCCGCTTAGCACACTCCTTTGGGTCCTCACCTTCCTCAAGGGTTCCTGCTGGGATCTCCCACAGTACCTTGCCAGCAGTGTGCCTGTACTGCCTCTCCATCAGGACCTCCCCTTTCTTAATCCCAACGATGGCAACTGCACCCCTGTGTACCACGATCTCCCTCTCTGTCTTCCTGCCACTGGGCAATACTACCTGATCAACCCTGACCTTGATAAGTCTCCCAGAAAAGGGGGAGCGAGAGGAGATTGTCCTCTCAAAGTTTTCAGGCATGGATTATCTGGCTCTTGATCGGAGCATAGGCTCCATCAGTGTGAACATCCACTTGGCGAATTCATTCGGGTTTTTGGTTTGTAGAAGCACCTCGCCTGGTCCCGTGATTCTGGTTACGAGCCCTTCGCCGCTCAGTAGCGTCTCCTTTAGGCCACCAAACTTTTCCACTTTATAGGTGCAGGTATCGCTGAAGGCTACTATATGGAAGTTGTCCACTATCATGGTCTCTTCGGGTTTCAGCTCGTGCCGGTCAATTGCGCCAAAGGTGTTGATAAAGAGGTCGCCTGTGCCCTTTGCCTTCATCATGAACAGACCCTGTCCGAATAGACCCTTTGTGAACCCTTCCCACTTTACGTCCAGATCGATGGTTGAGGAGGATGCGACATAGGACTCCCTCCTTATTATATAGCCTTTGCCATCCTTCAGCTCCAAACGCTCTATGTCGCCCACTGGAGCAGCGACGAAGGCCACCTCACCCGGACCGCCTGTTGCGAAGTAGTCATTCACCCAGAATGATTGACCGCCCAGGAACTTCAGCCCGAGGGATCCGAGGATCCCCTCCCTCGCGCGGGTCTTTGGGGTTATATTCGGGCTCATATATGTCATTGCGCCGGACTCACCGACAATTGATTCACCATCTTTTAGTCTCATGACCACCATGGAATAAGCTGGTTTGAACTTTATCTCATACTCCATCTAATCACCTTGATTTGGATTTTATTTTATGGAGGAGTATTTAAGGATTCATCCCCTTTCTCAAAGGATTACTTGAGGCGTACTCTTCCTAGCCGCTACCCACAAGCCTCACGCCTGTTATGGCCGCAGAGTCTAGGCTCAACGCCCTTAGGTCATCCCTATCCAAGTTCCTGACATCGGTTTTGCCGGTAAGCTGAGTGAACATCTCCAGCTCCTCGTTGGTGGCTCGGAGGTAGTTCTCAATCATGGAGGTGGCCTCCTCAACCCTCAGCCTCCTCCTGAGCGTGGCGTCCTGCGTCGTTATGCCTCGTGGGCACCGCCCAGTGGCGCAGAGACCACAGGCTCTGCAACCCATGGCTATCATCACCCCTGTGGCGACAGCCACAGCATCTGCGCCAAGCGCGAGTGCCTTTGCAACATCAGCACCGCTGCGTATACCGCCAGATATGATAAGGCTCACCTCGTCCCTAACGCCTGTCTCCTTCAGCGCCCTCTCGGCCTCGACTAGTGCGGGGAGGGTGGGGAGGCCGGCGTGCTCGATTATTATGTCCGGGGCGGCACCAGTCCCCCCCTGCTTGCCGTCTATGATTATGATGTCCGCACCAGCCTTAGCCGCTATCTTGACGTCATCGCCTACCCGGCCAGCAGAGTACTTCACCATTATCGGAACCTTCCAGTCGGTGATCTCCCTCAGTTGCTCTATCTTCATCTTGAGGTCCTCTGGACCCACGATATCCAGGTGCCTGGCGGGGCTCACAGCGTCAGAGCCAGCGGGGATCCCCCTCACATTTGCCACCTCCTCCGTGACCTTCTCCCCCATGAGCAAACCGCCCTGACCGCCCTTCGCACCCTGCCCAATCTTTATCTCCACGGCGTCAGCGGACTGCAGATAACTCGCGGAGACCCCGAACCTGCCGGAGGCGTATTGCGCTATGAGGATGGGCGCTAGATCCCTCTCCTCCATTAGCATACCGCCCTCTCCTGTGTTGACCGCGATACCGAGCTTGGCGGCGGCCTTGGCAACCGCCAGTTTTGCCTCTTTACTGATGGCGCCAAAGGACATCGCACCTATTATTATCGGCATCTTGAGCTTGATGGGTTTGGCCGCGTATCTGCCACCTAATACCACCTCTGTATTGCAGGGCTCCCTGTAATGATCTATGGGGGGTCTCGAGGTCTGTGCACACAAAAACACTAGGTCGTCGAAGTGCGGGAATTTCCCCCAGGCACCCATGCCCCTAACGGAGGGGTGCCCCTTCGCCGCCTTTAGCTGTATCTCATCTATCTCCTGCCTGCTCCATGTCGCCCGCGGCACCTCAGGTACGGGATAGATCCTGAGCGCCCTCGACTTGCACATCTCCACGCAGACCTCGCACCCTACGCACTTCAGGTCGTTTACTGGTGAAACGTAGTCGTCCTTGGTCTTCTTGAATACCTGCTGGGGGCATACCGACTCGCATACCCCGCACACAGCGCAGACACCGTGATCCACAATGACGCGGTACCGCGCCTTCTCCCTCCGCACATCCCAGACACCCTTGGCCGCCTTGACGAAGTAGCGCGGGTTCTCGGCGACTATCTTCTTCAATGAGGACCTCGGGAGCTTTAGGCCTACACCAGCGACCAGATCGTTAACGTGAGTCGCCTCCTGTTTATCTACCTCCCAGACCCTAGCGTTCTTGCCCAGCGTTGGCTCCGTCCCCATGAAGTAGATCTTCCCTCCGATCATAGACTCGCCGGCGTAGTCCCCGAGCCTGCCCATCACCACAACCTCACCGCCCATCATGTAGAGTCCGGTCATTATCCCCGTATCGCCACCGATGATTATGGAGCCGTTCTTCATGAGCGCGCCAACCCTGTCTCCGGCGTCCTCCCTCACTACGATGGTTCCGCCGTAGATCCCCTGCCCAACGCCGTTCCCAGCGTGCCCGCTGACGAGTATCGAACCTGCGGTCATGTTATCCCCGAGGAACCAGCCAGCATTTCCGCGTATCCTCAGCTCAGCACCTTCTATCATGGTCCCGGCGAAGTAGCCGACCGATCCCGACACCTCGATGTCCATCCTTCCCCTCAGACCAGCAGCTATGTTGTGCATGCCCCTTGGGTTCTCAATAACAGCCCTCTTACTGGAGAGGCTCCCTCTCAGGAGCCTGTTGAGCTCCCTCGTGCCCATGTTGCCGGCGTCTATTGCCTTCATTTCGCTCCCCAACACAATACCTCCCCAGGTCTAAGATTCCTTATCTTTCCGGCCTTGCTCACGATCCTCAGGGCGTTCTCCTCGGACGCTACGGCCCGGATGCCGTTCCCCTCTAAGATTACAAGGGGTCTGAGCCCTAGCCTGTCCCTGACCATGCCGATCTCCTCCCCAGTTGATATGATGTAGGAGAAAGGACCATCCAGATCCTCCACCGAGGTTTTAAGGGCCTCGCTCAGGCAGTTGTCCTCCCTCAGCTTCTCGATCAGGTAGTGCACGATCAGTTCTGAGTCGTTCTCGGTCTGGAAGCAGACGCCCTTCCTCTCCAAGCGCTCCCTGCGCCTCCAGTAGTTGGTTATCTGCCCATTGTGAACCAGTGCTACATCTAGATAGTTGAAGGATTGGAAGGGATGGGCATGGAGCAGATCCACGCAGCTCTCGGTGGAGAACCTCACGTGCCCTATGCCATGGCTTCCAGAGAACTTGCTGACGCAAAAGCGTCTGTCTAGCTCGTCTGCTGTCGTTGTGTCCTTTACTATCTCCATCCTCCTTCCGAGGCTGAGCACCTTCGAGATGCCCGTACTGTTTATACCCTCCACGATCCCGGTGAGGCTACCCAGCTCCGCCTTCACGAGGTACGTGTCAAAGCCGTAGCCCTTCATGGTGTTAATCTGGATGTTTCTGATGTCCCCTCCCGTCTGTGCTATGGCGGTGGATACCTTGCTGAGAGCACCCACGACATCCTTCGTGAAGACCCTTATCAAGTACTCCTCCTCGGGAAGGACCTCGCTTCTGTAAAGCGCGACGCCAGCAGAATCGAGCCCCCTGTGTTGGAGCCCTTCAAGCATGTCAATAAGCAGCTTGCCGACCTCGCCCTTTCCGTCAAGCATTACCCCAGCAATTCCGCAGATCTTAGTATCCCCCTCTTAATGATTCATGTCCAGACTATGTCATATCTCTAAGAGATTCTTCATTTTTCTACCATTTTCCTAAGTTATTTCTTGTGGTAATTACATTGAGGTGAAACATTTATATACATTTCTACAAATAAAGTGATATGAATTGGTCATAAAAATAGGAAAGGTGCAATAATTGGTCAAAAAAATAGGGCAGATCTTTTCGATTGATGACAAGGATAGGGCAATTCTGAGGAGACTCATTAGAGATCCAACGATTTCTGACAATCAGATTGCAAAACTCGCCAGTATGCCCGTCAAGACGGTCAACAGGAGGAGGAAGGCGCTGGAGGACAATGAGATAGTAAGCTACCATTTGAACGTTAATATGGGCAAAGGGGGAACTGGAAGATTCCTTGCCAGGCACCTCTACATAATAGAGTTCAAGCTCGGCTTCCCGCAGTCCCGGCTCATAACGGAGATAAAAGAGGAACCTAACGTCAGGACGATCTTCACCGACCACATCTACGAGTCCCACATTGCCGAGGTAGACGGGCATACCGCGCTTATAATGCTCGTGGAGGGGCGGAGCGACGAGGAGATAAACGATGCCTTCAACTCCAAGATAATTCCCTCGCTAAAGAAGAACCATGGCGAGGATGCCATAATTGATGTGAAGACCATAAGGCTCGGTGAACCCATCAGGATATTCCACAATTACATCTTCATGGTGAATATGGAGAAAGGGAAGATCAAAGAAGAATGGTCGGATAATGCAATATTTGTGGAGTAACGCCCGCCATCGATAACCGCAAGAGCATCTACTGACCTCAGCTCTTCTTTGGCCTTCTCCTCGTCGAGGCTATGCTGATGATGTCTCTGTCGTGAAGGATATAATCCTTGGGAAGCCTTAAACCGCTCGCGGCATCTATTGCGTAGAGGAACCCTTTCGCAAGGTCCGTGTGTATCGCCCATGCCAGGTCCATAGGAGTGGATCCCTGGGGGAGCACGTACGCATCGGGTAGGACGTTGCCCTTTCTGTCCGAGTATCGCTTGGCGTCCTCAACTGGATACACCACGTTCATCATGAGGAGCTTGAAGACGGCTATAGAGAACGCCTGATCGACGCCGGTCCTCAGCCACTTATCGAATACCCGGGAGCGGACATAGTCTATAGCCCACTTCTGCTTTGGCGTCAGCTTCGACTTGTCCTTTACGCTGAAACCCTCCTCGCCGGGCACATATGAGATGGCGCCGGTCTTCTCCGCCCTCCTGAGCATCAACTCAACATCCGCCGAGCAAGGGACAACAAAGCGTTCTCCGAAGGTCTCCTGCAGTCCCTTTAAGTTCTTCTCTGCCACGGGCATGTCCATCTTATTGGCAACTATGAGCGTCGGCTTAGAGAGGTACCTGATCTCGGTCGCGAAGGTCTTGAAGTCCTCGTCCTCCCAGTCATCGAAGGGTATGCCGATTAGCCGGGTCTTCTCCAGGGCTGTCTTGATGTGCCACTCCTTGACCTTTATACCGGCCATCACCTCAGAGAAAGCCTTTGCGAGGTCTAGGTTTTTACCCTCCATGATCCTTCGCACCTGATCAGCGTTCTCCATGATGTTCTTCATGTACCACCTTATCAGCTCCTCTTCAGTGTCGTAGTAGTCCGCAAGCGGCGACCCCAATCCCGGCTCGCAGATCTCACCCTTGGAGTTGATGCTGCCCGAGGCATCCACGATGTGAAGGAGGACGTCGGCCTGGGCAGCTACCGAGAGGAACTGGTTTCCAAGGCCTGCCCCAGCCCACGCGCCCTTTATGAGACCGGGTAGGTCTATAACCTCTATGGGAACGAACCTCCACCCATTGATGCACGCAGAGTTCTGAGGGTTGTCCTTGACACCAAGCTCCCTGCAGACGCAAGCGGTCTTTACATAGCCCACCCCGACGTTGGGAACCTTCGTGGTGAATGGATAGTTGGAGATCTCGGCGTTCAGAAGAGTAACGGCGTTGAACAAAGTAGTTTTTCCGGTATTAGTTTTACCAACTATGCCGACCTTTAACATTAGAGCCCACTCATGTTATACGCAGTAAGGCGCGATATAATTTCTTTTCTGCGCCATGATTTTGAGGTCGCTTATCTAGCGCTTAAGGTAACGCAAAGGCTAAAATCTTAACCGATAAAAGATAACTCGGTGGAATTATGAAGATTGCGGAAATGACCGGTTCGAGGTTCGATGACTTTGAAAAAAGCGTCGCGCTGTTGCCTGTGGGAAGCGTGGAGAGGCACGGGGATCACCTGCCGCTAGGTACCGATGGTACGATACCGATGTTTTTAGCGGAGAGGGCGGGAGGGGTGCTGAAATGCCTCGTATTGCCGGTGGTCTGGTACGGCTCTTGCCATGCTATGAGGGGTTTCCCCGGCACCTTTGACGTAGACTCTAAGGCACTCTACCTGTATCTACAGAGCATTATGGCTGAGGCGCATAGGAATGGTGTGAAGCTGCTCGTGGTGGTAAACGGTCATGGTGGGAACACTACGCCCATATCCATGGCTGCTAGAGAGGTCTCGCGTAATTCGGATCTCTCCATTATCGTGTTGGACTGGTGGAAGGAGCTCGGCATTGAGAAGCTCAAGATATTCACCTCGCCAGGTCACGCCGGGGAGGACGAGACCAGCACCATGCTCGCCATATCCGAGGGCAGTGTAGACATGAAAAGGGCAAAGGCCCACGAGGTGACCTACCCCAAGTTCAAAATATATTCCAAGAGAATCGACGAGGAGCTGTATGGTATTGCCTTAACTGGAGATGCAAGGAAGGCAGCAAGGAAGAAGGGTGAGGAGCTGTTGGATGCGGCAGTGCATGATCTCGTCGCCATTGTTGAAGAGGCTCGACGGATGCTAGGTCTCTAACCCTCCTTTTTTATCCGCTCTGTTTTTTAGTTCCGAAGTAGAAGTTAGATCGGGTGCTGCATTTTGAAGATTGGGTTTAGGGAGGTACGGATCAACACAGAGATGAGGAAGGAAGTTGTGGATATCACTCACGAGGTCTC
>CAZNTO010000030.1:1738-3111 GCA_964576015.1 uncultured Nitrososphaerota archaeon | reverse complement strand
TGCTGGGAACCTGGCAGAGCGTGTTCTTCCTTGAGCTCGATGGCCCAAGATCTGGCAGGAGGATAGTCATCGAGGTCATGGGCGAATAATCGCGTTGAGATTCGTGGGTAAGTATAGGCGGAAAAATGTAAAAAAATAGCATGTTGGTGGATTCATAGCATTACTGATGCGATCCTTACGGCGGCTACCGGGTGTCGCATGAGTTTGGAAACGACCCTCTTCATGTTTAAGCCATTCGCGAGGTCTACTACATCATCGCCATTCAGGAGGTCCCCAAGCAGGTTGAGGTCATCGTCATTGAGCTTCTCCAGCGCCCTGACCACTCTGAGGCTCTGTTTTATCCTTGATCCCCAGTACTTATTGTAATTCGCTGGGTATCCCTCAAGCAGTGAGAGATTCTTTGATTCCAGCCCCTCCGATACCGCCTCACCTGCAACGCTCCCAGCAGCCATGCTAGTACGTATACCTCCCCCCGTTATGGGGATGACCTGACCGCTAGAGTCGCCGCAGATCAACACATTGCCCTTAACGACCTCCTTCAACTGGCCACCCACAGGAACCGCTCCGCCGCCTTCCTTCACGACCTTGGCGTTCTTGAAGAAGTCAGGGTGGTTCGCCACGAATTTGTCTAGGTACAGCTTCGCGGCTTTTCCCCTCACTCCTATCCCAACGTTCGCCATGTACTCGTTCTTGGCAAAGACCCAGGCGTAACCAAGTGGAGCAACCTCGTTCCCCATGTAGATGCGGATCATGCCCGTCTCGGGGATGTTGCAGTTGACCATCACGTACTGTATAGTGGGTATGAGCTCATATCCCTCGGTACCAAAGCCACACTCCCTAGAGATGACCGACCCGACGCCGTCGGCCCCGATGAGCACTTTGAAGGAGACCTCCTTGGTCTCGCTCTTCTGCTCATAGACGACGCTTCGCGCCCTACCGTTTTCCATCACGACTCTTTTTACCTCGCTCCTCATCTGCAGGTCTGAGCCCGCTGAGACGGCCTCGCTTGCGAGTGCGCAGAGGAAGAGCGGCTTGTTGAGGATGTAGCCCTTGTAGGTCGGTCCATAGATTTTCACTACCTTACCCTCATCGGGAGGGTAGACGTAAGCACCATCGACGTTATTAGATATTAGTGAGGGCGAGGGCGAGATCTCGGCGGTCTTGAACGCCGAGGAAGACACCGCCTCCGCACACGTCCTCGTCCCCAGATCTCTATCCCTCTCCAAGATCAATACGGAGAAGCCTTTCTTTGCAATCTTCTTCGCTGCCATGAGCCCTGCTGGACCAGCACCAACGATAACAGCATCATACTCCATTGATACCACTCTAAGAAGGAGAGAGTGAACGAGGATTTATAAAAATATGTGCCTAGA
>CAZNTO010000030.1:0-1638 GCA_964576015.1 uncultured Nitrososphaerota archaeon | reverse complement strand
CCAGAGGGCATACCTAGCGAGCTTATTTGATTTTTAGGTTCCCTCTCTAAGTTCCGGGAACAAACCACGCACCGCAAGAACTAGGGGGGCGCCGATAACAGTTGCGACAACCGATAGAACTAACCTCTCGACAATGGTGATTGGGAGGGTGGCCATGAAGAACAAGGGGTCCGGACTAAAGAGCTGCATGAATATGAGGTTGCCCAGCATCTGCCCCGCCATCGTGGATGGATAGCTGCAGAGCAGTATGCCCAGTGTCAGTCTGGTCTTCTCCTTGCTGAGCAGAAGGTCCGTGATCTTCCCCCTTAACAGGAGTATTATGCCGAGGCCGATTAGATGGGGTATGGGATAGTAAGGAGCGGATTGCCCCGTCGTGGTTGCATACCAGCCAACTATTATTGCTGCTAATAGAATTGCGGCAATGAACCAACCCCTAAGCTTTAAAAAGCTGCGCCTGTTCATCGCAGCGGCCATGAAGGAGGATACGATCGCCAAAGGGGCAAAGAACAGACCCACGCCTCCGCCTGTGAGGACCTTTCCGACGATTGCCCCAAGAAAGGTGGCCAACGGTCCGAAGACCGAGCCCAGAACCAGACCGTACCCGATCTCCAGTGATCTGGCGATATCGATCTCCGCACCGGGAGCGCCTATCATGGGGAAGCCTGGCAGAAGACTGACGACTGCGTAAACGGCTGCCAGCAGGGCAATAAGCGTCAGGCTCCTCGCTTTAACTCTCAATGAGAGACCCCTAGACTACCTTTCCTGTACTGTCTTATTCCTAAGGGTTCCTATCTTTTCGACGTAAGCCTCGACTACGTCGCCGTCGCGGAGCTGCCCAATCTTCTCTGGAGTCCCTGTCGCAATTACCGAGCCGGGCTCGAGGGTAGTGAAGGAGGATATGTACTCTACAATATCCGGCACCCCAAAGATCATCTCCTTTGTGTTTGATTTCTGTCTGATCTCGCCGTTCACCGTAAGCCTCAGCTCAAGATCCATTGGATCCCCTAGCTCGTCCTGAGTAACTATGAACGGACCAAGCGGGGCGAAGGTGTCGAACCCCTTGGACCTCAGCCATGGCCTTGAAAGGGAGAAGTCCCTGAGCTCAATGTCCCTGGCGGTTATGTCGTTCAGCACCGTGTAACCGAATATGTGCCTGTAGGCATCGGATCTCGGTATGTGCCTGCCCCCCTTGCCCATTACCACGGCCAGCTCGACCTCGTAGTCCACCCTGCTGGCGACCTTCGGTAGTACTACATCGTCCTCTGGTCCGACCACTGCTGCCGACGGCTTCATGAATACTACAGGAACCTCCGGTATCGGCCGCTTAAGCTCTGGGGCATGCGATCTGTAGTTGAAGCCGAGACAGAAAATTGCTGGTGGCCTTAGCAGGGATGCCCTGAGGTGCACCTCCTTTAGCTTGAAGGCGTCGCCACCAGAAATCATGCTGGAGAGGGTGTCCGGCGAGAGTGAGGCCAGCTCCTCCCTGAGGAGTCGGAGGGTGTCCTCATCGGCACCCTCTATGAACGGGAGCAGATCCCTTGAGCTGGAGAGGTACAATCCCCTCAGGGATAGGAAGGAGCTGAGCTTGATAATCAAATCCCCATGAATTATACCCGGGAAGGTCTTTTTCTTGTATTC
>CAZNTO010000029.1:7350-11073 GCA_964576015.1 uncultured Nitrososphaerota archaeon | reverse complement strand
TCCGAGAGCTGCTGCGCCATGATGGGGGGCAGGGTTGATACGAAGCCCTGATAAGATTTTACGAGAAACTCGCCATCGACAAGGACGGTAATGGGATTCAACTCGAAGGGACCGTTTAAGACAGACATGTGATTTGAGAGCGTGTTCCAGCATTTGTGGGGGTTGCCGAAGCCTATCTCCTCCACCAGTATGATGTCATCCTTGGAATCGAGAAGCCTCTTGAGGGCTGCCTTCAGGTCCTTCTCCTTTATGCACATGCAGAGCCTTGAGACCTCCTCGACGGGGCAGTCGGTCATCGACGCGACCAGCTTGAAATCGACCGGACCAACATCGTTTAGGAGCGCTCCAACTTTCCACTTGTCCTTCATAAGGAGAGCCAAGAACTTGAGCAGGAGTGTCGTCTTACCACTGCCAAAGTGACCACCGAGTACTATGAGTTTGACGGACATTGGAACCACCCGTTAGATTTATTCCGTTTTCGAGATAAGCTTTGTTATCATGTGCTCCGAGAGGGGCGGTACGAAGAGAGCCTGCTCCACAGCGGGAGGGTAGCTCATGGAGAACCTCGCAAGTGACCGCTCCGCGAGCTTTAGGTGCTTAAGGCTCAGACCGAACCACAGCTCGTCGTCCTGTGTTGACGCGAGCGAACGCGCCCCCAGGCAGGGCATTACGAACCAAGGGCTTTTACCGAGCTTCAGCGCCGCGACGATCTCGCACGAGGCGTTACCATTGTAACTCCAGACCGGTTTCTCCATAGTTCCTATATAGGTCGCCCATAGAAGCAGCAGAGCTTGGGTGCCATTCACGTTAAAGATGACACCGTCTGGCTTGGCTGAGAACTCGTCAAAGGAGCGGAGCGGAGCGAAGAAGACCGCGGCGTACTCGCCAAGTGGAACGCTGAGTATGTCCTTCGCGATTTTCTCAAAGTCCTGCGGTTCCATACCGAAGATGAGGCGCCAAGCCGCGCACAGCTCATTCGGGATCCTCGAAAAGCCAAGTGAGTGTTCGCCCATGGAGCAGCCCTGGCGGTTCTCCTTCACCATAAGCTTCGGTATACCGTAGATGTTGACTAGCTTCATGACCTGGCACAGGGCAAGCGGCGTCCTCACCAGATGGCTTATCATCCGCTCGTCTAGGTCGGTCTCATCATGGAACATCTTGAAGGCTATCGGATGTCCCTTGGGTTTTATCAGATCGTTGATCCTCTTCTGAAGATCTGATAGTTCTGTCTTAGCCGAACTGTCGGCTCCACCATGAACGTCAGGGGGATCTTGCAAGATGGAACACCTTATCTTTAACTGAAGTGCCCTATTATTTATTGTTCGCCATAGAACTTGATCTGCACGCGGGTCTACTGATTTATATATCCATTACCCATCATAATTGTTGGGCGATCTGCTTTGGAGGAGAGGATTCTTCGCTGGGTAGCTGATAGGCTAGCGAACAGGGTCGCCTCCAGCGTCAAATTTACTAGAGGAGCCGACCTGGGAACACCCTCAGGTAAGGTAGAGCACGCCGCTCTGAACCTCAGAGTCCCCTTCTGCCGAGCTAGGTGTCCCTTCTGTGCCTTCCCTGGGGAGGTCTACAACGAGCAATACAAGAAGATCTACATCGATGGTTTGAGGGACGAGCTCAGGCTCTACTCCAAATATTTTGAGGGAAATGGGAACACGCCCACAGTTGACAGGGTTTATCTGAGCGGGGGAACGCCCACGCTCCTCTACAAAGAGTTCGGGATGATAAGGGGGTATATCAACGAATACTTTCCCTTCAACGGCAAAATCGCCCTTGAGGCCTCCCCTTCGGACCTCAGCGATGAGGTACTTAAGTCAATCGTGGAGAACGGCATCACGCAGGTGAGTGTAGGCATACAGACCTTCAACGACGCGCTACTGTCGAGGAGCCTGGGGAGGAAGGGCAGGCGCGAGGAGCTTACAGCGGTCTTGAAGAAGGTCATGGACTATGGTTTTGACTATGTGAATATAGACCTCATGTTTGCACTATCCAATCAGACCAAGGAGATGCTAATCAGCGATCTCGAGACCGCTGCCCAGATCGGGGTGCATGGCATCTCCACCTACCCACTGATGATATTGCCCTACACAACGCTGGGTAAGAGTTGCTCGACTGGAAGGGGATCAAAACCGATGAAGGAGATCGTCCTCGATAGCACTGATGAAGCTCGCGAGACGGAGCTGTACCTCGCGATTGTGGACACTATGGAGCGGGCTTCTTACAAGTTAAGAGCCATATGGAGCTTCTCCCTTAAACCGGAGGCTTACGAGGGGCCATACGAGCACGACTGTTTCATTGGTCTCGGACCCCGTGCCTGGGGAATGACTAACAACCGTTTCACCCTTAATTCCCCCTCCACTGAGGACTATCTGGCCACGATAAATGAGGGTAAGTTGCCCATACACGCCACCTCAGAGGTGAAGAATTCTCCGGTTGTGAAACTTGCTAGGAACCTCTACCACGGGAAAGTCGACAGGACCACACTGAAGGATCTTGAGAAGGAGGACTTCAAGCTAAGGGGACTGGTGGGTCTGCTCAGGCTTGTTGGTCTTGCCAACTGGGAAGGGGACCAACTGAAGCTAACAAGGAAGGCATTGGCGTATGGCAGCCTCGCAACAAAGAAGATCGCCGTGGCAACGCTTACTAAAATGGACGAAGTACTACGGGCTGGTTGAGCAGGTCTTCGTCGGTGGCGAGTGAGGAGAATACCTTCAGTCTTCTTGTAAGCGTATCTCCGCAGGAGCAGGGTTCCTCTATTATTGAGGAGAGGTAACCTGTTCTGTACCTTAATATTGGCATTGCCCTAGAACTCAAATTTGTTAGGACAAGTTCGCCCTTCTCGCCCGGAGCCTTGGGTTCTCCGCTCTCAGGATCGACTACTTCGGCATAAATATCAACCTCGTTCAGGTGGAGACCATTATGCACTCTGCAGTCGAAGGAGACCGTGAATCCCATCTCGGTTATGCCAAAGTATTCGAATAGATTGTTCCAAGACCGGTCTATCATCGCCTTGGCCTTCTCCGTTAGAATGTAGGGGACGCAACCGTGTGAGGCTATCACAGCCTTCGGGGACGCCCCCAAGGGTCTTCCCCGCCTCTGCAGGACTGCGCTAAGGAAGAACAGCTGCTGGGCGGACCCGATTATTATCTCGGGCTTCAGCTCCTCGATCTGGCTGATCTGCTTCTCGAGGTCGGGAACGTCCACCAGCGTTGCATTGCCTCTAGACTTCTTTGCAGCCTTAGATATCAGATCCGGGATTCCCCACTCGTTCTCGCTCGGGAAGACTATGGCTACATGCCCATTTGGCGTGACACCTATCGAGTCGAAAACGCTACTGATGGAGTCCACCACGCGCTCCAGATCGTCCCTCGTGAAGAAGACCTGCTTCATCTCGCCCTCCAGAGTCTCGACGGTGAAGCCCCTAAGGACGTCCCCCTGCGAAACACATAGGAATAGGTAGGGGTTCTTCAAAATGTCCTCTGTAAATGTGAAGGGCACCTTTGAGAAGGCATTGAGGTCATTTATAGCGTCTGGGATTATGCCCTTCGCCCGGAAGAGATCACCGTAGAAGTTACTAGATCCGTAGGCGTACCCCGTGACCTGTTTTAACTTACCAAGAACATATTTGGAAAGCCCCTCTCTTGTCGGGGGAAGCCCTGCGCCAGAGAGGCGAGAGTTTACCCAGGAGGTTATCAATGATCCATCACT
>CAZNTO010000029.1:3410-7250 GCA_964576015.1 uncultured Nitrososphaerota archaeon | reverse complement strand
ACCAAGGCAAACGTTCCGAGAAATTCAGCGTAGTAACAACCAGCTGGGCGTGATATGGTAGATATGGTGATAAAGGTAGGAACGATTTGATAGAACATTAGGTGGCTAGAAATCGTTCCAGTAAAACCTCCCAGAAGCTGCGCTATTATGTACAACGATCCCTCCCTCACGCTGGTGTTCTTTGTTGCCATAAAAGCCATGGTTACTGCAGGATTGATGTGGCAACCGCTGATTGGTCCAAGGGTTTCTATCAGGGCAAATAATATGAAGCCAACTGCGATGGCGTCCATAAAGACGGTCAAAGGTATACTCGCGCCGAGGACATTGTAGCCTAGTATAGTGGGCGATATTGCCGCAACTACCAGGAAGTGAGAACCGATGAACTCTGCCAGAAGTTTTTTGGGGAGTGTTGAGTCCATCGTCTTCCCTCATTCTTGCTTTTTCATTGTTTTGTTTCAAGCGATCTTGCCGCATTGACTACCCTGCGGATAACCTCTAGAGCGACCTTCTCCTCCGCTTTGCCCAGCTTAGCCCTGTTCTCCGACTTGTGGACAGTTAGCTTCATATCGGCTATTACTCGCGGAATGAAGACCATCTTTGTTGGCTTGTACCCCTTTTCTTTGAGGATCTTTGTCATGCACAAGTTGCTGCAACCCTCTATGGCCACTATCCTGTCTGGGTTCTGCTTGACCATCTCGGCATCCTCTTCAACACCGATGGTATAAGCAGGGAGGCAGAGAAGGACGGTTTTGCCCGGCATTAGCTCATCCACGACTTTGTAGGCAGCATACCGGGATATGGTGCCGGCTGTCTGTCCAATACCGGTGCAGGGGGCAATTACGACTTTGTTTGGGAATTGGTATTGGGACTTTGTTGCAGCCATGGTAAATCACACTTTTTTTTCGGTTTTAGTTAAATATAAATACTGTTTTAACATTTTATTAATATCATGGGAGACCCACGAGTATCCGATTTTCTGGCGCTTCTCGAAGTGGCCAAGGCAAATAGCCTGAATCAGGCGGCAAAGAACCTCAAGACCAGCCCTGTAGTTCTGCTAAACAAGATAAATAAACTCGAGAGTTATTTTCAGGCCAAGATCTTCGAGAGAACTAACAGGGGCATGTTCCTGACGGAGGATGGAGAGAAGATCGTGGAGACGGCAAAGGCGGTCATCAGCCTGGTCTCCAAGCCCGTGATCCATGCCAGTTCTACTCAGGAGAGGCCGATAAAATTAGGTGCATCAGGGATCGCGGGGGAGTACGTCCTGCCCTGCCTCATCAGCAACTTCAAGCTGAGCAACCCATTGGCAAAGTTTAATCTTGAGGTTCTAGATCTTCACCAAATACCGGGCAAGCTCGAGAGCGGGGAGATAGATCTCGCCTCCTACACCAAGTCCTTCAGAGAGGCTCTACGAGGGGAGGAGGTGGAGATAGCCAAGGACAGGCTGGTGGTGATAACCCCGCCGAAGCACCAGCTGGTCGGGAGAAGAAACCTGAGCCTGGAATGGATATTACAGTTCCCGTTTATCCTCTACGATGCTGGCTGCGAGGTAAACGGTTTGGTGGATGAGTTCTTCAAGCTGAATAAGGTGGAGAGCGGGGATCTGGACATTAAGATGCTTCTGCCGGAGCCTTCAGGTGTAATAGCAGCTGTGTCGGAGGGCTTGGGGGTGAGCCTCTGTCCAGAGATCATAGCCAAGAAGGCAGAGCGGGCTGGACTGATAGGTATAGTGCACCAGGATGATGCGAAAGGGACAGAATACTCGATATGCGTCAGGAGAAGGGAAGGGAGCCAAGACGATACCATGAACCAGTTCTGGGAGTATCTAGTGAATGCTTCAGAGAGATTCAAGGGTAACCTTCCCTGCATGCTCAAGATCTTGTATCTTTAAGTGTACAGAGAGAAAAGTTATAACTGTCAGATCTGCCTCTCCAATGTGAGAGAAAGAGATGCCCTGCTGCACATAGTTAACTATTAGTATGTCTGGCTAAAAGATGATACCGCCAAGAGTGGTATGCGATGGATCCCATGGTTATCACAGCCTCTGTCCCCACAACTATTGCCAACCATGGTGAGGAGGGTGCCTCTGTTGTTCCCTAAGTCAAAGCTCCGCTGTATAGACTGTGGGAATGAGTACAGGAACGATGAGGTCCTCTACGTCTGCCCAACCTGCGGCTCCCTATTGGAGGTCGTGATAGAACCGCCGAAGGTCTCGCTCAAGCAGATGGCGAGGAGGCCATTGAAGGTCTGGCGCTACATGGAGTTCCTGCCGGTAGACGAGGGCGCTGAGATAATCTCTCTGGACGAGGGGGGAACCCCGCTCTACAGGTGCAACAAGCTGGCTAGGTGGGCTGGCGTGGGGAGCCTCCACATAAAGTACGAGGGGGCAAACCCGACGGGGAGCTTTAAGGACCGCGGGATGACCCTAGGGGTCACGAAGGCGAAAAGCCTGGGATCAAAGGCGGTGGCCTGCGCATCCACCGGCAACACATCTGCCTCCCTTTCGGCGTACGCCGCGAGGGCTGGTCTTACATGCTATGTCATCCTGCCCTCAGGGAAGGTTGCCATGGGGAAGCTCGCCCAGGCCATGATGCACGGCGCGAGGGTCATATCGGTCAAGGGGAACTTCGACGATGCCCTTAAGCTGGTGATGGATGTCTCGCTGAAGATGGGAATCTACCTTCTGAACAGCGTGAATCCATGGCGGCTCGAGGGGCAGAAGACCCTAGCCTTCGAGGTTGTGGACCAGCTCGGTCACGTCCCCGAAATTCTCGCAGTGCCCATGGGGAACTGCGGCAACATCTCGGCAATCTGGAAGGGCTTCAAGGAGTTCAGGGCTTCCAGAATAATACACAGTTTCCCCCGCATGTTTGGGATCCAGGCAGAGGGTGCCTCGCCGGTTGTCAATATGCTGAGGAGAAACGCCGACAGGCTGGAACCTGTAATGAATCCCGAGACGCTGGCAACGGCGATAAGGATAGGCAACCCGGTAAACTGGCCAAAGGCAGCAAGAGCCATAAAGGAGTCGAAGGGCCTCTTCGAGGCGGTATCTGATGAGGAGATCGTCGAGGCTCAGCGCCTGATAGCTGCTCTTGAGGGGATCGGTGTGGAGCCCGCAAGCGCGGCGTCGGTCGCGGGCGTGAAGAAGGCGGTCGCCGGCGGAATGATGGATGGGAAGAGCGAGGTTGTCTGCGTTTGCACCGGACACCTCCTGAAGGACCCAGAGGAGGTTATCGGAGTCTGCGGCAGACCGCTTGAGGTTTCGCCTGATCTGAGGGCTGTATCCGAGCTTATGGCGCCTCAGATCCGTATGTGAATCGGTTGGCTTTATATTTTTTAGCCACGAGTTGCCTCTTGGGCAGACCGTTCCTCTACCATCTCAAACGGCTTAAGGATCCTTGAGAGTATGTCAGTCCTGGTGATCATTCCAACGGGCTTTCCTTGGCTGTTGACAACGACCAGCCTACCGATACTTGATCTCCGCATCCTGTCCATCGCCTCAAGTATATCCTCGTCCGAGCCTATTATCACTGGCTTTCGGCTTGTGGACTCGCCAACGCTAAGGTTGGTCTTGTCCTCGCTTACGCACCTTGATATGTCGAGGCCGGTCAGCATTCCCACGAGCCCTCCCTCGTCAACGACAGGGGCGGCCCTGATAAGCTCCCGGTATAGTACGCCTGCAGCATCTCTAAGTTTCATATTTACTGGGATCGTCACGAGCCTTTGCGACATGACTTTCTGGACCTGCTCCTTTGGTATGCTTATCAGGTTGATCACGTCCAGCAGGATCTCGCCGTGTAGGTCGTCCCTCCCGGTTATTTTTCCCTCTATGATCATCCT
>CAZNTO010000029.1:0-3310 GCA_964576015.1 uncultured Nitrososphaerota archaeon | reverse complement strand
CCCCGTCCTGGTTGCGATCTCCTTACTTTTGACAAGGGACCGGTTCTTGTCGTAGAGCTCGAGTAAGGAGATCATAATCTCCTTCTGTGGTGCGGTTAGAGAAGACACGTGTTTACCCCTCCCTATTTAATTATAAATAATTATAATTATTGATAATATTTATTAATTGTGTAGCGCAATTATGTTGCTTAAGTGAGAGCATGACTCTTGATCAGATTTTCTCCATCACTGCAAATAAGTTCCAGAACAAGGTCGCCATAATATGGGAGGGGAGGGAATTCACCTTTGGGGAGCTGGAGGGGCTCACCAATAAATTTGCCCGTGTCCTCCAGTCCATGGGCATCAAGAAGGGCGAAAGGGTCTGCATCTTTCTGCAGAACTCCCCCGAGTTCATAATTGCACACTTCGGGATCATTAAGGCTGGAGCCGTAACGGTTCCTCTGAACGTTATGTATAGACAACACGAGCTTAGGCACATGGTGAACGACGCTGGAGCGGTAGTGATGGTGACCTCGGAGGCAAACCTGCCTTATATCCAAGAGATCAGGGAGAGCCTGAAGACCCTAAGAGATATCATAGTGACCTCCGACAGCCCCCCAGCTGGCTGCCTGGCCTTCTATAACCTGATAAATAAACAGGGTGATACCCCTCTTCCGTCCCAGAACGAAGATGAGGACCTCGCGGTCATATGCTACACCTCCGGGACGACCGGTTTGGCAAAGGGGGCGATGATCACCCACTCGAACTTCATATCCAACATCAGTACCCTAGCCGAGATCTGGAAGCTATCAGAATCCGATAAGCTACTCATGGCTCTCCCCATGTTCCATATCCACGGGCTTGGGATAGTCGTACACGGGATGGCGTTCTGCGGGTACCCCATCGTAATTCTGGAGAGGTTCGATGCTCAAAGGGTCCTGGACGAGATCTCGAGGAGTAAGTGTACCGTATTCATGGGTGTCCCCACCATATACATCAAGTTGCTGGAGGAGGGCATAAAGGCCGGCGATCTCTCAAGTATTAGGCTGTGGACCGTTGGATCCGCCCCCATGCCAGTGGAAGCCCTAAACAAGTTCAGGGAGAAGTACGGCGCGGATATCTTGGAGAGGTATGGGATGACTGAAACGGCGGTTGTGATAACGTCCAATCCTCTCAAGGGCAAGAAGAAGCCTGGATCTGTGGGGTTGCCAATACCTGGGGTCGAGGTAAAGATCGTCGATGAGGAGGGAAACGAGGTGCCAACCAATGAGGTGGGTGAGATCGCCGTAAAGGGACCTAGTGTCATGAAGGGCTATTGGAACAAACCAGCGGAAACTGAGGAGGTATTCAAAGGCGGGTGGTTCCATACGGGGGATCTTGGTAAATTTGACGAGGAGGACTACCTCCATATAGTGGGAAGAAAGAAAGAAATGATCATTGCGAGTGGCTTCAAGGTATTCCCCCGTGAGGTAGAGGAGGTCATCCATTCGTACCCCAAGGTCAGGGAGGTCGCGGTTGTAGGCCTGCCTGATCCTGTGAGGGGGGAGAGCGTGAAGGCCTTCGTCGTCCTCAAGGATGCTCTGACAGCAACCTTCCAAGAGCTTGATGACTACTGCAGGAAGAACCTCGCCGCATTTAAGGTCCCCCGCATCTACGAGTTCGTCCCGAGCATACCCAGAACTCCGAGTGGGAAGATCCTTGACGGGATGCTCTCCCGGGTAAAGGTCAAGGACCTGATGCAGACCAACATAAAGACTATAGACAGAAGGACATCGGCCTACGAGGCGGCTAAATTCATGAAGGAGTATGATGTGGGTAGCCTTATAGTGACCGATGACGGCACCCCCATAGGGATAGTTACCTCCAGGGACATACTTTACAAGGTTATGTCGCTGGGCAGCCTCGGAAAGGACGTATCGCTCAGCAGCATAATGTCAACTCCGCTACTGCTAGTGGATCAAGAGGAGGACATCGCGAAGGCGGCGGCCATGATGAGGCAGTGGAATGTCTGGCGCCTACCCGTGAAGGGGAAGGGCAGCCAAGTGATAGGTCTGCTGAGCGGAACAGACATCTTTAAGGCATTCGCGGGAAAGAAGATGGATGTTTAACCTTTCGCATTAACCATACATATTAATTAGGTCAAGTCACCGCAGGTGCAGAATGCCTCTCCGATGGCCTTGTAGAGGTCCTCCATCCCTGTCCCTTTTTTTGCAGAGACCATTACTATGCGCCGCCTCTTCTCCAACCCTTCCAGAACCCCGTAGAGCTGGTTAGCCAGTTCTCCGGAGACCCCCTCGGTGCGGTAGCCTCTAGTCGCTATACTCTCCTCAAACTCTTTAATCATCTTCCCCCCGTATAGATCCGACTTGTTCAGGACCTCGATGGAGGGGACGCCAAGGCGGAGTTCTACCACCAGCCCAAGCAACTTCAGAACAACAATATCGATCCTCCGGCGGAGGAGGGTAGGATCGATGATGGAGACCGATAGGGTCCTCCCTCGAAGACTTGTTGATAGTTTGGGACCCAAACCCCTGAAGAGGAAGATCTCCATTTGTCCGGGGGTATCTATGATCGTGAAGCCCGATTTTTCCTTACCTTTGATCTTGGTGAGGATCTTGTGCAGGTTCGCCTCGGTAATCTCTGCGGCTCTTATGAGGGCGCCATTGGGACCCAAGCCCTCCTCCTTCATTATTTGCACAACAGTCACGAGGTCCCTAACATCGTAGGAGGGGATGTAAGGCAGGCTTTCTGCACCAGGGTCTAGGTTCAGGTAGTTTACGGTGTAGCCATCACGTTGAAGCCATTCCCCAAAAGCCTTAGTTAATGTGCTCTTTCCCGAACCTGCTGGTCCCACTATGATCAGATTTGTCATCAAGGTCACCACAAGTAAACACAAGACACGGTTATACTTTAGTCACAACCCTATTTTAGAGTTGATTGTCCTGTGCACGCCAAACGTAGAAAAATCTTATTTGGTCTCAGTTAGTAAGTTATCTTGAGTTTACGCAGATCATCTAAACGAGGGGAGTGGAACAATGGCAAAAATCTCCTTCAAGTATAATCCTGAACTGGTTCAGTGGCTGAAGCAGACAGGGACAGGTAGCAGGTGGAACCCAAACGAGAGGGTCTGGGAGGTACCCGATGGGATATTAGAAGAGTTGAGGGTTAAAGCGGATGAGCTCGGCGTTGACTTGAATGTCGCTGGGGCGACCACAACATCAAAGCCCCCCGGCAAACAGCAGACCTTTGAGAAAGGTTATGTTGAATGGGAGGAGCCCGAAACGTCCTCAAAACCCTACAGTGCACCCTATAGGGGTGCCAGTGGAGAGGC
>CAZNTO010000028.1:0-11313 GCA_964576015.1 uncultured Nitrososphaerota archaeon | reverse complement strand
TGGTGCCCGAGGCCGGACTTGAACCAGCGACACTCCGGTCTTCAGCCGGATGCTCTCCCAGTCTGAGCTACTCGGGCTTCCGTTGGTTTATACAAGGCTGGGTTTTATAAGTCTTTTTTGGGCAATCGCAGTCAATCACGAGGTTAATCTTTTATTCCATTGCTTAAGATATTATTCTGGGGCAATGATCGCTCAGAGTTAATACGACCTCTCCAGGGGATGACTTGAAGGCGTTTGCGATAGCCCCCTCCTAAAACTATCGAACTTTTTAAATACCCCCAATGCAGAATGTCTCAAGGTTGCGGCCGTAGTCTAGCCTGGTCTAGGACGTTAGCCTGCCAAAGGCAAACGGCCTGTAGATCGCTAAGAACCCGGGTTCAAATCCCGGCGGCCGCACCACCTAAAGAGAAGCGTTAAACTTAAAAATACAAAACGCAATAATTCTCTGGCACCCCGGGGGGTATACCTACTGCAAATAAGAGACAAAACCTCTGTTGTAGAAAGGCTGAGAAGGTATGTAAATAGCATAATTGAGCTACACCTTCTTGATGGGCAGGTGATCAGGGGCCGACTGGTCCAAGTGGATGACGATCTCATGAACATCTTCTTGGAGAACTGCGTGGACCTCGATGGTCGCACTTCACCTGCCGCTGTTGTGATGGGGAGCTCCATATCCCACATAAGCATAATTTCCCTGCCAGCCCGGGACTCCTTGGACGAGCAGATATTCCAGTTGATACTGAACAATGGCGAGATGTCAGTGGAGGAGATCGCAAAGATGCTCAACACAAAGCCGAGCAATGTGAAATCTGCCCTTCTAAGGCTCAAGAAGAAGGGCTTACTGGCGACTAACAAAGGACGTCAGCAGAGGGAGCTCACGAGATAATCCGTCGAGCACCGCGATGATATCTTTTTATTCCTTTATCCCTATCTTAAATTGGCAGGCAATGATGAAAAGTCCCAAAGACGCAACGGATGATTTGGATCTTGAGTATATGGAGCCTGCCAATAAGGTATTAATCAAGAAATAACCTGAACCTTTTCTTAACAAGTGTCGTGTTCTGAGGCTTCAGTTCGTAGAATAAAATCTTAATAACCCCTACCCTTCCCTAATGAAATTGTATTGGTGTACTTCCTTGAATATTGCTCTCTTTACCTGGGAATACCCGCCCAAGATCGTGGGCGGGCTTGGAACCTATACCTACGAGCTAACGCGGCAGCTTGTCAAGATGGAGCACGACATAAGCGTCTTCACCATGAACGACGGCAACCTGAAGACGAGGGACATAATGAGCGGCGTTGAGGTCTACAGGCCGAAGCTGATCGATATCTCGGAGATCTTCCCGGATGTCGTAGCCGAGGAGATCCGCAGGTGGGGTCCAGGAATGAACTTTTTCTCTGATGTGATGCTGTACAACCTCCTTGCCAGCACGAAGCTGGTCAACGACCTGATCCCCCATGAGAACAAGCACTTCGACGTTCTCTCTGTCCACGACTGGCTCTCCTCCATGGCCGGGATAACCCTGAGAAAGTCCACCGGTATCCCCATGGTCTTCCACATACACTCTACGGAGAAGGGAAGGACCCTCGGAGATGGTTCCAAAATAATAAACGAATTGGAGAAGAAGGCTGCAAAATTCGCAGACAGGGTGATTACAGTCTCGCATGCCATGAAAGAGGAGCTAATATCCTATGGCTTTCCGTCTGAAAAGATCGAGGTCGTCTGGAACGGCGTTGACCCGAATAAGTACTCCCCGGACAGCGTGCCTTTGGAGAAACGGCAGAAAGTCAGGGCAAGGTACGGTATACCTCAGGACGAGAGGATGATCCTATTCTTAGGGCGTCTCACCGGCGTGAAGGGGGCGGATCGGCTACTAATGGCAATGCCGCAGATCCTCTGCAAGTTCCCCAATTCGAAGCTCATCATGGTCGGCAAGGGCGAGATGGAGGGCGAGCTCGTCAGACTCGCAAAGAGCCTGGGGATACAGAACAGCGTCATCTTCAACTTCAACATGATCCCGGAGGACGACAGGATCGCGCACTATGCCGCGGCAGACCTTGCTGTCTTCCCCAGCCTCTACGAGCCCTTCGGTATAGTCGCCTTGGAGGCGATGGCTCTTAAGAAGCCCATTGTAGTAGGTGCCAGGGGGGTTAGCGGCATGAGGGAGATCGTGATTCCCTCAGGACCAAACCAGTGCGGGTACCACGTGAATCCTTATGATCCGCAGGACATCGCTTGGGGGGTAAACAGTATACTGGAGGACGAGAACCACATGAGGCATTTGGGGGAGAACGCCAGAGCCCGCGTACTTTCCGAGTTCTCATGGGAGATCGTGGCGAAAAACGTCCTGAAGGTTTACAATAAAGCTACGGAAGGCAAGAGCTGATCATAAAAGCCGGTCAGATGATTCTGAAGAACCTGTCTACGTAGGGGTCGCACCAGTGGCTCCAATACTGCGCCGGATTCTTTAGCGGAATGACGTTCATGCTGCCATCGGACGGGCAAGGGTTCTTGCCAACGGGCAGACCGAAGATCTCGTTGGAGTAGAGCAGCGCAGACTCTGAGAGCATATGATCCAAGGAGTTCAGGAGTAAGCCCCTTATCTCGCTTTCAAGCCCCAACGCCTCCATCACCCTTATCAGGTAGGGCGTCTCCCTAGGCCATACCACCGATCTGTGGTACTCCGCGTCCCCAAGGTAGGGAACGGCGCGCCCCGTAATCATGATGCCGAAGGGGAGCGACCCGTCTCCAAGCACCCTCAGTCTCCTTTTTATCAGGATCTTCTTACAGGCGGCGTAAGCCCCCTCGATCTCCTTGTTCGTGAACAGATGAGGTGCGGTGGAGATACCGGCTAAGCCCATGGAGGTGGGCTCCATGTCACGTTTCTTGGTGTCAGAATCTACTATGCTGGCCAGGAATGCGCCGTCCCAAAAGACCTTCTTGAATGCAACCTCCATCTCGGATAGTGTTCTGTCCACGATCTCCGGGATCAGCAGGCCTGCTGCATCCCCCCTTTCCTTGAGCGAACGGAGGGCGCGTATCCAGTAGCCGTTGATCTCGGGTAGGTAATACTTTGGCAGCGACCACTCCTCCCTGCAATCATCCCATCCCTCTGGGAGCCTGCTCGGTCTCCCCTCCTCGCCCAGCCTGGAGTCCGTCCAAGACTGGAACGGGGTACAGGCGACCAGCCCGCCCCTGAGGACAGGGGACCCAAGAGGCCTCCCCTCCCTCCTTTCCATGATCTCGATCAGTCTGGCAGTCGTCCTAAGGGCCCCCCTAAACAGATCCCCCCCCAAGCGGCTAGACAGATACAAAAGGAGGGGGGGCGCGTCAGCTACGTGCTCGCCGCTACCAATGAAGCTGGGCAAGGTACTTATCTCGCCAAGTACCCTCAGAAGCATCGCTGTCAGGGAAGTTATCCTCCCCTCCCAGTGGAACAGCTTGGTGTAGACCTCGAAGTTGCTCAGGATCCCCTCCAGCGCATCCCTGATCCATGGGGTTCTGAACCACCAGCACCCGGCCTCGGGGAACCAAAGCCCACCTATGTCAAGTCCGAAGTTTCTCAATGAGCAGAGCCTGAGGGCGATCGGCTTGTAGAACTCGAGCTCGGTCACCTCCAACCTACCCATCCATGCGGTATCCATGTTTGTCATGCTGCTTGTAACGCCGTCCACCATGACCTTGATGCTCCTGCCCTTCGCAGTGCATATGGCTGGAGCGAGGACTCTCCTAGACTCCCTCACGAACCTCACGAAGCCGTTGCAGTCCCTGTACCTGAAGCCGCTCCCCAGTTTGTAGAGCCACTCCGTGAAGTATTCTCCCCTCTCTATCATATCAAACGGTCCAATCCTCACAACTATGCCGTCCTTCTCGGCGATCAGCCATCCGTCCCTGAGCTCGATCCTGTGATCCTCAGCACTCGACTCATCGTTCATCCCCCTCACGTCTATCAGCGGGAGCATCCTTACGCCCTCCCTGTCGAAATCCAGGGAGAGCCCGTCCCTCTCGAACCTGAAGCGCGCCTCCAGCCCTTCGTAATAGTAGGTTGCCTGAAGCGGCCCTACCCTTACCCCCCCGCTCCCCTTGCCCTCCATCGCGAACATGATTCCATCAAGGGCCTTGTATACCTCGGTTCCCTTGGAGATGAGGAGTCCCTGGTGGGAGTAGTCCCTGTTGGGGCCCACAAAGTTCTCGCCGCCCACCGCCATGCCCGAGGAGTAGACCGAGGAGGACCATTCGCCTATAGGGGACTTCAGGAGAACCTGCCTGTTCCGCGCATAGTCCCAGTCCTCCTCCTCGGTGGCTGGCACATCTATATAGAGCTCCTTCTCATCAATGGACAATTCCGAAGGCACCGTTCCCTATATCTGGAATGGAATATTTCTAGTTGTCTTCATCCCCCATTACGGATGCCCTCCGTTGTCATGTGGGAAAAAGGTTATCTTATCACGGATCGAGTAATATTGAGGGTTTGATGTGTACGATGTCTACGAAATGACCCCTTCCATGCGCCTTCTGTTGACCATGCATAGCGTATCGGCCGTCGATCCCATCTCCGCCAAGAGGGTGGAGGAGCTGATCGGCCTCTCCAACATGAGCGACAAGGATCTGGAGAAGGCGCTTGGCGAGCTGGTCTCCTTCGGATACGTGATCAAGAAGGATCAAATTTACTACCTCAGCAGCCTAGGCATCTCCGTGGTGAGGAGCATCTACACCTGACAGGGTGTGACCATGAAGCCCATCGTCCATATAACCTGGGAGTACTCGCCATACATGGTGGGCGCCCTATCCCAGGAGCTCAGCCGGATCCTTCCGCCCCTGGCGAGGGAGGTCCCCCTTCTGCTTGTGGTGAAGGGCGACACAGACGGGGTATCCGTGATAGACGGCATAAGGACCTACAAGGTGGGGCAGTCCGTTCGGTCGTCACCCCACGTCCTGATCTACTCACACGTGCTAAACCTAGACCTTGTTAGGGGCGCAAGCAATGCCGTATACGAGGCAGGAGGGGCATCCCTCTTTCATTCGCACGACTGGCTAAGCTCCCTGGCCGGGGTCTACCTCGCCTCCAACTTTGAGGTTCCACTCATCGTGTCCGTATACAGCACGGAGATCACAAGGGCACACGCAATCACCTCCCTCTTGAATATGGGTATATACGACGTTGAGAGGCACTGCTTCCAGCGGGCGGAAGCCCTTGTTGTTGCCAACGAGGAGATGAAGCGCCACCTGACCAAGGACTATGGCGTGGATGCCGCAAAGATCTCGGTCCTGAAGGGCACTCCTGATGACCTGTTGGAATTCTACCGCAGGTGGGTGAGGTGATATGAGGATCCTAATGATCAGCTGGGAGTATCCACCGCACGTGGTCGGAGGTCTGGGCAGGCACGTCTTTCACCTCTCCAAGACCCTCGTAGCCAAGGGAATCGACGTCAAGGTTCTCACGTTCACGGACGGCTCCTCCCTAGCCGAGGACCGAATGGAGGGCGTGGAGGTGGTCCGCGTCAATCCGTACTGCCTCAGGTACCCGGACTTCATATCATGGATCCACGGGTTGAACATGCTGATGGTGGAGCGTGCTTTTTCCATGGATGACTTTGACATCATACACACCCACGACTGGCTGGTGGCACCCTCAGCCATCGTCCTCAAACATCTTATGAGGAAGCCCCTGATGGCCACGATCCACTCCACCGAGACGGGAAGGAGGGGTGGGTTAAGGAACGATTACGAGAGGCACATACATGAACTGGAGTGGCTCCTCTCCTACGAGGCGTGGGGGGTCATCTGCTGCAGCCACTACATGCTGAGGGAGGTTTCGTCCAATCTGGGCTGCCCGCAGAGCAAGATCACAGTGATACCCAACGGCTACGAGCAGGCAAGCCTTGGTCCACCTGCCCCCCTCAACAGGAGGAGCTACGCGGAGGACAACGAGAGGATCGTCCTTTTTGTGGGGCGCCTAGTCTACGAGAAGGGTCCACAGCTGCTCATCGAGGCAGCAAGCAAGCTCAGGAGAGGGGATCTGAAGTACCTGATAGTCGGGGAGGGGTCCATGAAGCCATACCTCGTGGACCTTACCAAGAAGCTCGGGGTAGCGGACAAGGTCTACTTCTTGGGGCACATCCCGGACGGGGATCTATCCGCCCTCTACAACTGGGCATGGGTGGCGGTCTTCCCCAGCCTCTACGAGCCCTTCGGCATAGTCGCCTTGGAGGCGATGGGGGCCGGCGCACCGGTCATAGTATCGGGGGTCGGGGGGCTGGACGAGATAGTTCAGGACGGCTACAACGGCCTGAAGTTCCTGCCAGGTTGGTCCGACTCCCTTGCCTATAATATAAATCGTATGATGAATGATAGCGCGCTCAGGGAGAGATGCATCAAAAACGCCCGGCACACCCTTGGGAGGTTCTCCTGGGGGAAGGCGGCCGACGAGACCATAAAGGTCTACAATAGGATCTTGGGCGAATACGAAAGGGGCACGTGGAAACCAACTTTTTAGGAGGCTTCTTATACGGGTCTGGCGGTCGGTCTTGACATCGGCGGGACATGGATCAGGGCTGCTTTGGGGGATGGCGATGCCAAGGTTCTAAGGAAGATGTCTCTCCCCGTAGATGCCAAGAGCAACGACTCCTTCATCAAGCAGCTCGAAGCCCTAATCCTCAAGGTCGGCGGTGGCGATCTCTCCAGGGTGGACGGGATAGGGATTGGGGCAGCCGGCCGGCTAGACATCCGAAAGGGCACCCTGGTATACTCCCCACACACCTCCCTCAGGGACGTGAAGGTGAAATTGCTTGAGGATAGGCTGGGTAAGCCAGTGACCCTGTTGAACGATGCCGTCGCCGCAGCCTTAGCGGAGAGATTCATAGGGGCGGGCAGGGGCCACGACAACCTGATCTATGTGGGCATCGGCACCGGCATAGGGGGCGGCGCGGTTGTAGACGGAAGGCTCCTTATTGGAAAAGATGGAAACGCCCATGAGATGGGGCACATGATCATAGACATCGATGGGAGACTTGAGTGTAGCTGCGGCGGACGCGGGCACTGGGAGGCCTACACCTCTGGGAGTGGAATACCTAATTTTGCGAGGCTACTTGCCGAGATGTATCAAGGTAAAACCCCCTTCCTGAACCGGGTAAAAAGCCGGAGGATCGAGGCCAAGGCTGTATTCGACTATGCCCGAAGGGGAGACGGGTTTGCCAAGTTCGTGCTGGACAAATCTGCCACGGTGAACGCCATGGCGTTTGCGAACCTCGTAGACCTTTATGACCCAAGTATAATCTCGGTGGGCGGCGGGGTGGCACTTAAGAATCCTGACCTCGTCGTAAGTCCGATGGCGGCTCGATTGGCCAGATATGCGTTCAACGCCCCACCAAATGTCGTCTCCACCCCGCTAGGAGAGGATGCCCCCCTTCTGGGCGCCATCTTGTCCGTTTTTAAGCCGCCCTTTTGATTATCCTGCCGGAAAGCTCTAGAACTTATCCCTCAAAGTTTTGGCATAGTCCTCAGGCAGTGTTGTCAGACCGACCTCACCGCCATACAACTCCAGGAATGCCCTGTCCGAGATATTGCCGCTGGGCCTTACCATGAGCCTCACATTCATGCTGAACCAGTTCGCATCTTTGCCCGCCGGCATCTGTGTGACCGCCATGGTTACCGAGGTTGCACCGAGGTTCCAGAGCCCACCAAGTATCTTGACGATGCCTTCCGATAGCCCCTCTAACTCCTGTCCCTCCAGCTGTAGCAGAGACACCTTGGCTTCTCCGCTCACTCCCAACACCTCAAAGGCGCCGGTGGGTGCCCAAGGTGCAAACCAAAGGAATCCGTCCGTCTCTCCGATATACCTTGGCGAACCCCGCTCCGAGGAGATCAGATCCAACCAGAAGCTCCTTCCCTCCCTCCTCCAGTACCGCTCGGAGTCATCATAGCACTTCTTGGGCCCGTGTAGAGGCTTTTCCGATGCCATGATCTGGAAGTGCGGGTGGAGTAAGGAGGCCCCAGATGACGAGAGGTGGTTCCATCCGAGGAAGTGAAAGGGTGCCCCCTTTCTGTTGCATACCTCAAAGAATTTTATACAGCAAGTTATCCCGTCATGGATCTCCCTTTTCAGGAACTTGTCAAGGTCGAGCTTGTGCTCCGGCGTGAAGACGCAGACCCCGTGAAGATCGGACAGGGGAAAGAGGTTGGGGAATAAAACGGCGCCACCCGATCTAAGCCTCCCCTCAGGGACGAGGTCGGGTGGGAACTTGGGCGTATTACTATCAAGGTTCTCCGGGCAGAAGGGGCACTTGGCGGGTACTACCTCCTCTCCCCTCCTAAGGCTCTGCTTGGGCCTAGAGATCCTCGCGAGGTTTATCCTACAGACCGCGCCTGTGAGGGGATCGACCCTCACCTCCACCTCCTGCCTGCTTTCAGAGAAGCCGGATCGCGGGTCGAGGATCCTTGCAGACTCAGTGAACCTTTCCAGCCTCAACTCTTCCCGTCTCCTTTCCGTAGAGGTGTACCTCGGCATCCTTTACCCTCTTGTCGATCTCCGCTAGGATCTTCTCCCTCAGGTCCTCCGGCAGTGGCTTCTCCCTCAGCCTGTCCAATGCAGGGGCCAGTCCGGTGCATCCCAGGACCTCCCTCGTCCACCTGCTGAGGTCCCCCCTCATTATGTGGAACTCTAGAGACTTCTTGTCGATGTTTTTGACTGCCTCCCTCAGCTCGGTAAGGTTCTTTACACTCAAGCCAAGCGGTCTTGCAAATCCCGAGTAGAAGTGGAAGGCGTGGCTCTCGGGCAGATCCCCCAAGAGCATCCTGTAATACTTTGCCTTGTCACCCATGGCCGTGTAGACTCTGTACCTGAAGTCGGTTAGCACCCACGTAAAGGTCAGGAACCCCTCCACGGGGCTGTTATAGTGGCTGAAATAAGAGTGAACCGCCCCGGCGCCCCCTCCCTTTGTGCTCATGTAATGGTAATGATCGCTCGTAGTGAAGAGCCTCCATGTCCTCAGGTACTTGTCTCCAACGCTCTTCGCCATGGGCTCTATGTACCGCAGGACGTCGAAGCAGTGCCTCTGCATCTCGTTTGCCAGCCACGCGGACGTGTCCCTCTCAAGGTCTGCCCAGGATATCGCCTCAGGCACGTCTACCTCATCCCTCGGCTTAAGCCTCTTTGCGACCTCTGTAGGGGTGGCGAACTCCAGCCACTTGTACTTCTTGATCTCATTAGGCAGTGCCCTCATGAAGTTGTGTATCCCGGTCTCTGGCCAGTGGTGCTCCCCGAAGGTCTCAAAGTCCAATGCCAGGAAGACGAGCTCCTCCTGAATCTTGGAGAGCCATTCAGAGTACTTCTCAGCGGTGAGGGGCCAGCCGGGCCAATCTCTGCTGGAGAACCTGAACCCTATGTCGTCTGAGAGCCTGTAGTTCCTCATCAACACAGAGACATTCGCCCCTTTGGCGCTATACAGGAAGTTCGGTGATCTCCAGCCAAGAATCCTTTCCACGCCCTCCGTAAGGGCAACCCTGAATCCCATGCTCTCGAACATCTTTGCGATCTCGTTGCTGTAGATGAACTCCGTGTTCTCCACCGCCGTAGGGGTGAAGTTGAAGATGTCCTTCAAAATCTTCCTCTGCATATCGACCTGCTTACTAAACTCCTCGACATTTATCAAGCTGGCGAGGGAGTGGAAGTAAGTCTGCGCCGTGAGCTCGCAGTTGCCCGTGCCCATCAACTCGCGTATCAGATCCAAAACCTCTGGGCTCCACCAGCTGCATTGCTCAAGGAATATGCCTGAGAGACCGAGCGCGCACTTGAAGCCGCCCTCCTTCGCGCTCTGTATAAGGGTCTTTAGCCCTGGGATGTAGCACTTCCTGGCAACCCTCTCGAAGACCTCCCTGTTCAGCTCATCGTCGAAGTAGATGTCCTCGAGCTTATCCGATTCCAGAGGCAGGGTCTTACCGAACTGGCGCCTGAACCTCCTCGGCTGGTGTAGCTCAAAGAACAGTACGATCTCGACCAATTTTTACCATCCTGACCGTATGATACCGCAAAGCGATATTTCAATCTATCACCGAGGTCTCACTATTGATACACTCAACACCCCATGAAGGAGGAGACTCCCCGATAAAGTTAAAATCCCGCTTGGGCATTACTGAACGGCGATGATTATGATATTCGACCTCGCCTTCATAGGCTTCGGCACCGTCGGTCGGGGATTGGCAGATCTTCTGCTGGAGAAAAAGGAGGAGCTGAAGAGGAAATATGGCATGGAGTACCGGGTGGTTGCCATATCAGACATCAAGGTCGGCTCCATCCTTGACTACAGAGGGATAGACCTCAGGGAGGCGCTGAGGCTTGCAGAGGCCGGGACGAGCCTGGAGAGGCTCCCAGCGCAGGAGAAGGGTCTATCAGCCATCGAGATTGTCAGGGAGAGCCCCTCCAACGCCATAGTCGAGGTCACGTGGACGAACATTGTTGATGGAGAACCCGGCTACAGCCACATAAAAACTGCCCTCTCGCTGGGGAAGCATGTGGTCACCACCAACAAAGGTCCCATCTCACTTTACTACCGCGAACTGATGAGGCTTGCAGACGAGAAAAATGTAAGGCTCAAGTTCAAGGGTACGGTTCTGAGTGGCACGCCTGCCTTCAACCTCTTCGACGGCGCCTTGGCAGGGTGCTCCGTCTCTTCAATAAGGGGAATAGTCAACGGTACAACCAACTATATACTCACCGAGATGGAGAAAGGGCTCGACTACAAGGATGCACTGAAGGAGGCCCAGCGGCTGGGTTATGCCGAGGCAGACCCAACGATGGATGTGGAGGGTGGCGACGCTGCCGCCAAGATCACGATACTGTCCAACGTACTGCTAGGTGCAAATATCAGACCGGACATGGTAAAAAGAAAGGGGATCTCGTCGATAACTGCCGAGGAGGTACTCAGTGCGAAGAAGCGGGGGGAGAGAATTAAGCTCATCGCAAGCACCGAGAAGAGGGGCGGTGCAATAAGGGCAGAGGTTTCTCCTGTACCTGTGCCTGTTTCAGACCCGCTTGCCAACATAATGGGGGTGACGAATGCCCTCACCTTCGAGACCGACTGTCTTGGTAGCTTTACTGTGGTTGGTCCGGGGGCAGGACGAAGGGCAACTGGTTACGCGCTCCTGACTGATCTTATCTCCATAGCCAAAGGCTAAGGGGCGAGGCAAAGGTCCTTAATGACACGAAAAGAAATAAAAATCCCTTAATATCCTATACCGCAGAGGGCCGGTAGATTAGCGGCAGATCACCTGCCTTGCACGCAGGGGGCCGTGGGTTCAAATCCCACCCGGTCCAC
>CAZNTO010000027.1:0-12149 GCA_964576015.1 uncultured Nitrososphaerota archaeon | reverse complement strand
GTTCTCTGCTGTAAGCGATTCGAAGAGGTCTGCACCTCTTCCTGCCTCGTCGCCCACGTTATCTCCAACTTGGTCAGCTATTACAGCGGGGTTTCTCGGGTCATCCTCAGGGATGTTTTCTTCCACCTTTCCTACGAGGTCTGCACCAACATCTGCAGACTTTGTGAAGATGCCTCCCCCTAGCTGCGCGAAGAGAGCAGCCAGAGAGGCCCCGAAGCCGAAGCCCGCGAGTACACCAGGGTCTCCGAAGGCAGCAAAGAGGATCGTTAGCCCAAGAAGGCTCATACTGATTACTGCAAGTCCGAGAGCGCTCCCTCCCATTGTTGCGACCTTAAGCGCTTCGTAGGTTGACTTTTCCGCAGCCTGAGTCGATCTGACGTTCGCGTTAATGGCTGAGTACATCGCTATGTAGGCAGCGACCAAGGAAAATGTCACACCGAGGAGAAAACTGAAGCTTATCTCGACTCCATATGTAAAATTGAACGTGAGTCCAAACGCTACGACAATCAAGGCGGCTAGGATGACAGCGATAATGGCTATTGTCATGAATTGCCTGCGTAGGTAAGCGTTCGAACCCTGGATGATTGCCTTCCAAATGGACACCATCTTCTCGTTTCCAGTAGGGTATCGCCTTACCATAAAAATAAAGGCGACACTAGCCACCACACCGGCTATGGCAAAAAGGGTGGTGAGAATCAGAGGGTCAAACGCCATTTGGAAGTTGCTCCACATAATGAATTGGTATACTGAGTTCCGAATTTACATATATTAATTTATCGTAAAATTATTTGATTACTATTTACCCCCTCAGCCGGACCTGCCGTTAACCCGCTGATAAAGGTCATGAACACAATATCCATACTGCTCCTAGCCCTAATCCTTATGTACTCCCTCCTCTAACTTTTTTTATTTGGGGTATTTTTTGAGCGAGCGAACCTTTTTGATCAGGGTCAAAGAGGATACCTACATCAAGATGCTGGAGCTTCAGAAGCATCTCAGGTTCAATAACCAGCAGGACAGAAGAAGGAAGACCATGGACTATGTGATTAGGTACCTGATTAAGAATTACGAGGAAGAAAAGAAGCACTGAGATTATACATTAGTTGAATCACTATAGATGAATTTCAAACTTACACTCATCATCTCCAGTCAAAACCGATTGCGTGAGATCAACCTTTACCGGTCTCTCAAGAACGGTCTCCCACAATCTTTTGACGAATGCCTTCGAGCAATGACAGTAGGTTTGTGATATGTGCCCTTCCAGCGAGTTAACAAGGGCGCAGTAACATCTCATTCCAAAGACGGATGGCGTGTAGAACTGATACAAAATGTTGCCCTCCCTGACAAGCCTGGTTCCTTTCATAGGCTTTCTTAATTCAGACTCCAAGAAATCCTCCACACTGGCGCATTTTCTTCGCCTTGCCTTAGCTTGTTCAATGACCCTCTTGTTCACCTCAGAGCACTTATAGCCACAACCCTCCATGATCTGGATCCTTGTTTTCTCATCAACCAAGGAATCCAGTCGATCCATCGCACCCTTAACCCATTCAGCCATCTTCTTTTTATCGGTCCTCTGGGTTAGGTGCTTGCTGCCTTCCATGACCTTCTTCTTCACTGCTTCTCCGGCAAAACGGTCAATGTTTCCCTCGATCTCTCTTATCATCCCGAGTTTCTTGGCGTCTCCCATGCAAAGCCACCATAGACAATATGGTTGGTAACTTTTTTGATAATTATTTTGCCTTACATGCCTTAGGGTCCATAATCATTTATTTGGTTTGCATGACCATCGTCATCGGCATAAACCATAATATTAATGAGAGGTATCAACCTTTCGATATGTAAAAACCCGATACAAAAAGGTGCAACTTCGATGCGAAGTGATGACGTGCATATCGTGGAGGTGCTAGGTAAAACAAGGGTCGTAATTCGGAGCGGGACCGTTGTAGAGGTTGGTCAGCCTCTAATTAAGGAGTGTCCGTTGGCCAAGAGGTTCAACCAGCCAGTTCTGGTGATCTGTCCAGAAACCGTGAAGGCAAATATCGAGTACAGGATAAGTTCATTTGGGATGTGCACAAAAGACCGCGATATAAACTCCGAGGAGGACTTTGTTGTATTCGGGGCCTCTGAAATGATAAGCTGTGGTATTAAGAAGGGACTGCTGGATTGTGCTGTTGTGGTATGTGACGGTGCGGGTACAATGATAGCAGCGACGCCTAAGCTCGTCCAAGGGACGGGTGGAAGGATGTCCGGGCTTGTTAAGACATCCCCCATACGAGATGTCATTGAGAGGATAACCGCCAACGGTGGCAAAGTCCTTGATCCAAGCATGGCAACAATAGACCAAATTAAAGGTGTTGCAATGGCGCGCGAACTAGGTTTTAAAAAGGTGGCAGTGACAATAACAAAGCCGGGAGATGCTGAGACGATAAGGTCACAATACCCGGAAGTACTAATTTTTGGGGTCCATCTCACAGGTGTCTCAAAAGAAGAGGCTGAAAGGCTGGTCGCTGTTTGTGACTTGGTGGCTGGTTGTGCTTCAAAAAGGATCAGAGAGGTGGCGGGTAGGGTGGCACTCCTTCAGGCAGGCTCCTCCGTTCCCGTTTTTGCGCTGACCAGAAAAGGCAAAGATCTCGTATCCGAGAAGGTCAAGGATACACAACAACGCCTGCTAGTTAAGGTAGAGAAGTTGCCCTACTCTGGCGAAAAATACCCAGATCCGCTTGTGTGATTATCGGATTAAAAATTCGCAGTAGGCATCCCCTTTTTTGATGCACTTTGTCTCCACACCACGGCAGGCTCTATTAAAAAGCGTGCATATGAAGCCAACGAAGAAGCCTCTTATGAAACTGTTCTGGTAGCCTTCTATGTCCTTGGTCACAATATCCTCAAAGTTATCGTGTACCCTAATCACAACCCTCTTGCCTTGGTCGTCACATTCCACGAGTTCAAACTTGCCCCACCCAAAACTCTGGAGCCTTGCCAAAGCCATCTTTATCCTCTCCGCGTTGCTGAGCTTTCCTTGTAAGTTTAAAGATCTCCTAGCCTTGCCTTCGCCGGCATCGTTCCCCATAAACCACATTATCACTGATCCTCCAGAGCCGAACCTCCTCGTCAGCCCTTCGAACAGATTCTTCCATGAAGAGGTGCTCATGGCGGCCATGGGCAAATAGGCATCGTTAAAGTTGAAGATGAGGGGGAAGCCCTTCATGTTGTAAATAAAGCCTGGTATGCCAGAATCCGTACACTCGAGCAGGAGCAGCCTTTTACCGAACCGCTCCTTTATCTCCTTTTCAAGCTCTTTCTTCATGTGCTTCTTTCCAGTAAGATCCACAATGACAAAATCGTATGCAACAAGATCCTTCTGATGTGATGTTATGGTGATTAAGACGATGCCTCTACTGTCGAAGATCTTTAAGAGTTCTGTGGTGGGACCGAACTCCGGGAGCTCGATCTTTGCCACGATATAGAGTCCGCAGTAGTCCCTTTCGGGTTCGTAGTAGTGATCGGATAGGTGCACCGGCATCCACATAGCGGTCACCAATGTTACTAATATTTTTATTATGCTATAGTGTATTTTCTTTAAAAGAGTTTTTACTTTTTTTAGATTTTTATTGTTCTTATCTTTTACGATTGGCAGAATGAGGTCAAAGGGGTTATAGTCGATTATCCCCCGAAGCCCACCCACCCTCGACCTTTCGGACGGAACCTTTTTTGGAGAGTCCCCTCAGTACCGAGGTCACGACGTGCCTTCTCACACCCAATAAGTTAGCCATCTCCTGGTAGCTCACAGGTCGATCTTTACCTTCCAAAATACGACTTATTGTCTCTGCAAGGTAAGAGATCTTCGAAAGGCTGGAGAGATCACTCCTCACTAAGTAGAACTTGTCAGGGAGACCGAATACCCCCTCACCCCTCCTCGTCCTACTCAGAACCTTAACAGCGCCCTTCGACTGCAGAGCCCTCAGTTGCGCGTAGACGGTTGCGGGATCGAACCTCCACCGTAGGCTCTCAGTCAGCTCCTTGTAGGTCAGCCATCCCTTCTCCAAAAGCTCGATTATGGCCTCCCTGCATTCCAGTGAAGCGCTTTTGCTCTTTATCTTCAAGAGGCGCTCACGCGAGGCTCCGTTAACCTCTGCCACATCACCTCCCTTGATCGCACTTTTCAGAGAGGTCTGATCTCCATCTATTACCAAGTAAATAACGAAGCTAGAGGCGAGCTGAACATCGTCGGAGCTTACAGCTCCCGGAGCAACCACGAGTACACCCCTTGCATCTCTACTCTTCTTCAAGTCAAGAAGCTTCAGCAACTTCTCTGGAAACTTATGCCTGTTTTTACGGGAGAGAAACTCCACAACAAGCGGAGGCGGACCGGGAGAGTAGAAGTCCAAAAGCCAACGCCTACTACCCGTAACGATTGTGTTAGGCTTTCCGCGTAGCTCAGAAAGCAGCTTTGAGCTCTCCCACATCATAGGACACTGTGTCAATTGTAATTTTTCAGATATTTAACATTATGGTAATCTACAACAAATCTCAAGGTAAGAGCCTCCATCGATATCGAGAAATACTTCTAGCTTCCCCATACTATTGTAAACTTGTAAACTAACACATATGCGATTGTCGTGGAGCCATTCCGCCAGTGAGTGCACAACTAATTTATGCTGCCAATGAAAAATGTCGGCTTATTTAAAATAGTAAATGTGAGACTAAAGCCATATCTCATATTTTTATTTTACAGAATAACCCTTACAACTACTTCCACTGATTGTCTACTCTTTAGTGTACTATTTCCATCAACCTCCTCTGATGTATCATCGGAACATTTCCCAATCTGTATAGGAAAGGGAAATGATGATGCCGGGGTTTTAAGAGGAGGATCGGCCGATTTGCTAAAGTTCTTTCAAGGGCGGGCACGTACTTCTATACTATAGAGTTAGGAGGGCGAGGGGTGGCTGCTGTACAGATGAGCAGACAACCATAAAATTGGGGGGATTACCAGACGTTCGCGATCTGATGGTGCATTTTAAAAAAAGCCTATCTACCTCATTTCTTTCCCAAAACCACGAATATTGAGATACTCGCAAACTCGGAACCACTACTGGACTTGGCACAGCAGTTATCACCTGCGCAGTCCACCTCTATATTTTTGAGTCCACTCTCAACGAACCAGCGTTTAACGTCCGATCTCCTGAAACCCATCCAGCGATCTTTGTGTTCGGTCTTTAGAAACTCAAAGTCGTGCTTGTCCAGATCCGTGATGACGAGTGACCCTCCGGGCTTCAGTATCCTTACCATCTCCTTGATTGCCAACCGTGGGTTTTCCACGTGGTGAAGGAACATATTGGCGAAAACATAGTCTACGCTGCTGTCCTCGATTGGGATGGCTCCGGCCTCTCCTATACGATAGTCGATCATAGGAGAGTCACCAAATTTATTCTTCATTTGATGGATCATTGCCTCGGACTGATCTACGGCGATGACCCTGAGACCTTTCTGTAAAAGACCCTCTGTGACGAACCCCGTCCCTGCGCCAATGTCAGCTGCGAGCTTGCCAGGGAGCACTTCAGCAATGGCCATAGCCTTCTCTCTCACAATCTCTGAAAAGAAAGCCTTTCGCATGGTATCCCATTCATTAGCAACTTTATCGAAGTACCGCTTGCTGCCCATTGTGATTTCAACCTTTCACATTTGTAGTAAATAATGACTATTTGACCTTTATTATGTCGGCACGGCAGGTATGAAAGTCTGTTTTGACCTTCTGTAAACCCATCGACCAAGAAGGATTAGGTAGACCAAAAAGGCGAGCCCCACATATATCATGCCTGCAGGGTTGTCAGGGTTACTTAGGTTCTTCTCCTGGATGGGTGTAAGGGCGATCCATAGGGCGAGAAGACCACTCGCAATGCCAAATTTTTGCATGTCAGAGAGGCCTGAGGCACCCCACTTTGCGTATATCCGCCAGAAGATAAAGGCGGCGGATGTGCCTATCAACATATCAATGATAGGTAAAGGTATGAAGTTAGGTCCGGCATAGAATATCACAAAGAATGAAAGCATCACTAACGCTGAGAAAGCGAAATATGTCAAGGGGCGCTTTGATGACTGCCTGGCTGGGGGTTTATGAGCCCTGCGCTTGGCAATATAGACTAGGATGGCGATTGCTACCAGACATCCGGTTATCTGAACAACATTAGGGTAGAATGACGAGAGCATGAAGAATCCAAATATGACCACAGCCACGAAGATGATCTCGAATATGACTAAGGCACGATTGCTTAACCACCTTACATCCTTGTCCTTGTAGAACATCAGCTCTGCCAGGATAATCGGGACGGTTATACTTATCGTGGCGTGGAAGATCGTTAGCCACTCGCTCCACACCCAGTTAACACCAAGCCACCTCCCATATACCCCAAAAACTGCCAAGTCTACCCAGTGTGGATCGAAGAAGCTCTTTGCAGTCAGGCCCTCCTCGATTATACCATAAGCCACTCCTAGAAGGACCAGGCTCGTCCAGCCCTTCCCCCACTTCCTCGTGTGCTCCCGGACAATGATCGCCCCGCTTCCATAGAGTCCAATTAGCACTAACAATCCAAAGGGGTTGAAGAAGGATAATGGAGGAGATGAAGCCGTCAGCAGTTCGGCAGTTATAGGCGAAAGCAGGAGCAGTGCTATGACAGGCCCGAAAAGCGTCCTTGTGCGAGGTTGTGACAAACCCTAGTCGCTCCGTGAGATTGTCGATCAATGTGCCGTATCAAGCTTTAAATCTATAGGCCTGGTAGACTTAGTTGAAAAGCCGAGATATCGGTGCAAATAATGAGGGTGCCTATTGATTGTCCGAAAAGCAGAGGCTGAACCTCAAGGACGTGCCCTCCTGGAACGAGGTGGAGCGTGTCGTAACAAGAATGATAAAGAAGCACAACCAGGGAGAGGTATCGCTGAGGGACCTATGCATAGAGGGGCTTTTGGCAACAACGGGCATCAGGACCTCCGAGCTCCTCCTGCTGAAGGCATCGGATTTTGATTTTGAAACGAACCTCATTACAATAACGCAGCTTAAGAAGAAGGGGGAGTTTGTAAGACAGACAGTCATTAGCCAGGATCTTCTGCCTTATGTAAGGGACTATGTTAGGCTTTTCAAGGATGATGAACCTGTCTTCAAAATGACCCGGAGGCAAGTCCTGAATATAACGCATAAGTACACCGAGGAGATCCTGGGGAGGAGGATCAGGAACCACGCCTTCCGACACGCTTATGCCATAAGGATCCTTGAGAAGACCCGGGACATAGAGCTCTGCAGGAGACTGATCGGTCATTCGAGGCTCGAAACTGTTAAGATATACCTCGATTTTGCTATTGGGGACAGGGTCAAAGAAGTATCGAATGCTATTAAGTTTGGTCAATAACGTAATCCTGCAAATCTAAACAAAAAACTTTTTTTGCCTCCTCTCACCCACAATCCCCACGTTGAACTGGGGACAGGCCAGCATCGTTTCAATAGGCGTAAACGTGATGTGACTTCCACTCATTATGTAACAGAGTCTGGGCAATTTTCCTTAGCGATCATCACAGTTTAACTAGTATCATATGTTATAGGGTGGTTAATGTGACGTCTATCACATCTGGATGCGTTCTTTGTAACACTTACCCGAGCTCTTTGTGTGATATATCAGAAACTGTGGTATCTAAAATGGTCACATCGATGTCCTCTCTTTCAAGAGTTGCGGCTATATAAGCTAGACTAAGGGGTAGCGCCTTGACCCCCAACTTTGTTGCTGTCTCAAGCGTTGCGGTTGTTGGAGGAGTTACCAATGTGGCCTTCAAACATGTTACCGTCGATAGACCACTTCGACGGCGAGTCGTTCGTTACATTACTAGCATGTATGATATTTGTTTTTATAATTAAGCACTTACCTCACCCGCTGGGCAAATAAGTTTGTCCAATAGTAATAAAGGTAAATAAAAGGGAGAACATGGCGAAGACACATGAGCACTGGAAATTATAGGATATCTAAGGCAGAGCTCGTTGAGCTTCAGAACAAGAGGTTGAAGAACCTGATCAGGTACGTATATGAGGGCTCACACTTCTTCAGGAGGAGGCTCAAGTCTGCAGGCATCTCCCCTGATGACATAAGATCAAGGGAAGACCTCAAGAAGGTTCCATTTACGACAAAGACCGACCTTAGGGACAACTACCCGCTTGGCATGATATCGGTCGATAGGTCAAAGCTTGTCCGGCTACATGTCTCCTCAGGCACCACCGGCAACCCTACCGTGGTGGCCTACACCCAGAAGGACATCGAGAACTGGGCAGAGATGAATGCCAGGTGCCTTGAGATTGCAGGAGTTACATCACAGGACGTCGTTCAGGTGGCCTATGGCTACGGTCTATTCACGGGAGGGCTTGGTCTGCATTACGGTGCGGAGAGGCTGGGCACAAAGGTCATCCCAGCTAGCACAGGAAATACCAAGAGGCAACTCAAGCTAATGAAGGACCTTGGTACGACCGTCATTGCCTGCACTCCCTCCTACGGTCTATTTCTGGCAGAAAGTGCCAAGGAGGAGGGGATAAACCCAAAGAGGGATCTCAAGCTTAGGGTTGGCGTATTCGGGGCAGAGCCTTGGTCAGAGACCACCAGAAGGCTCTTGGAGGAGGAGCTCGTGGAGTCTGCCAATGACATATATGGAATGTCAGAGCTCAACGGGCCGGGTGTGGCGATGGAGTGCATGATGAAGGATGGCCTCCATGTCTGGGGGGACCACTATATAGTGGAGATCATCGATCCGAATACCGGGGAGGTGCTGGAGCCAGGCGAAAAAGGGGAGATGGTAGTCACAACCCTCACAAAGGAGGGGATGCCGCTCCTCAGGTATAGGACGAGGGACATTACCATCCTCGATGACGATGTATGCAAGTGCGGATTACCCCACGCTAGGATCAAGAGGATCACAGGAAGGACTGATGACATGCTAAAGATCAGGGGAATATGCGTCTTCCCAAGCCAGGTCGAGGAGATACTCACGAGTATGAATGGGGTCTCGCCGCATTACCAGCTTGTGGTAGATAGGGAGGAGTCAATGGACAAATTAATGGTAAGGGTTGAGGTCGCTGAGGACTTTAAGAGCGATAGGCTGACTGACCTCGTCGCTCTGCAGAGGCGGCTCGAGGAGGAGCTGAAGGACGCGCTCAGCATATACGCGGTCGTCGAGCTCGTGGAACCTAAGAAGATACCTAGGAGTGAAGGAAAGGCTCAAAGGATTGTGGATATGAGGAGGATATGAGGACTACGCCATGACGAAGCAGTTTAGCATATTTTTGGAGAACAGTCCCGGAAGACTAGCCAAACTACTTGACGTACTGGGTAGGAGCAGGATCAAGGTGCTGGCCATGGAAATAGCAGAGGCGGGGAATTATGGCATAGTTAGGATGATCGTGGATGATGATGAGAAGGCACTAAAAGTCCTGAGGAAGGCAAATATGGCAGTCAACCAAACAAATGTGATAATTATAGACCTAGAAAAAATCACATCAGCAGTAAATGCGCTGGGTGGGGTAGGAGTAAATATAGACTACGCCTACACGATGGACAGCCGCAAGGTGGTGCTAAAGGTCAATAAAGAGGCGGAAGCCCTCAATGCGCTATCGGATTCGGGGTTGCAGGTTTATACCAATAAAGATTAATTGGGGTAGAGCACAGCGACCCGTTCAAAGAAACCATGCTGACCTGCTTTAAGCCTTTGTAGGCGAGTTTCTCCTAGACCTCGTCGAATATACCCTTCAGATCATGAGTCCTTCTAATAGAATGGGAAAAATTTGACTACCATCACAGGAAGAAATTGTGAATGTAACTACTGCTCTTTTTTATATTTTTTTTAACGGCTTACCAAACCATCTTGACAAGTAAGTTTTATGCAATTTTTAGAACGCTATCTCATTTTTTCCATGATATTTTTTATGATCTAACCATTAGGCAAGCCTTTTAAACCCCCTCATAGTGTAAAGGAGACAAGGTGTAGCATATGGCAAAATGTCCAAAATGTGGAACAGAAGTAGCAAAGCCTGAAAAAACCTGGACGCTAGCTCCGAAAGGTAAGACGAAAGTAACAATTGGACTCTTCAAGTGCCCGAGCTGCGGAGCCTTCTTCAGGGCCTCTGCGAAGTAATAAGGAATAAAGAACCTTATTCCCTTTTTTTATAGCCTACCCCAAAATCTCTGCCTAATAATTTCTATCAATTGTATAGTAATGTGCTATTATCTGGATCCTAGAAACTCGGCGATCCTCTTCAGACCATCCGAGACCTCGGCCGCTGGGAGGGCGTAGCAGAGCCTGAAGTGCCCCCTACTATCTCCAAAGTGCTCACCAGGCACCACGGCAACGCTGGCGCCTTCCAAGAGGAGGTTGGCAAAATCCTCCGTATTGGCGAAATGTCCCTCAAGGATCCTTGGATAGGCGTAGAATCCTCCCTCCGGCACAGGGCAACTAATCACTTTGATGGCGCTGAGAGCCCTCACAACCATCTTCCTGTTCGAGTCACAGAGCTTCACTATTTTTTTAATATAACCGGCGTATCCCTCCAGGGCGGAGAGGCACCCGTACTGGGCGAAGGTCGAAGGGGCGCTGACACTGTGCTCCTGCACGGTGTGCATCCTATTTAATAACTCCTTTGGACCCGCTGCAAAGCCAACCCTCCAGCCAGTCATACTGAAGACCTTTGAGAAGCCGTCCGTAATGATAGTTCTCTCCCTAAGACCCTCGAATGAGGCAGGCGAGACGAATTTTCTGCCGTCGTAGACGTATGCCCAATCTATCTCGTCAGAAAGTATCAAAAGATCGAAATCCTCTGCTAGATCCTTCAGAAACCTGAGGTCGCTTTCATCAAGGAGCCCTCCGGTTGGGTTGTTGGGAGAGTTAACAACTATAGCTTTGGGTCGTTTAAGCATGGCGGCCCTCATGGTCTCCTGATCCAAGTGGTAGGGATCCTTTGCCCAGACCTCAACGGCATTTATCCCGAGGATCGTTGGCGCTGCCTTGAAGCTAACCCAGTAGGGCTTGATCAGCACTACGGAGTCTCCCGGCTTAAAAAACCCGGAAAAGAATGCATAGTTCGCAAACTTGCCCCCAGGGGTTACAAGCACCTCGTCCTCGGCGAATGTGACGCCCCTAGTCGCCTTTAGGTAGTCCGAAATGGAAGCTCTGAGTTCTGACACACCCCAGCTTGAGGAATACTTGTAACTCCCCTTCATCAGAGCCTCTATGGTACCCTCGACCGCATTTTTTGGCGGGAGGAATGCCGGCTCTGCCACGTCGAACCGTATTACCTTTAACCTTTTTTCGCGCTCTATCCTCGCTATCTTTTCGAGAAGGGATACAGGCGAGGGAGCTATGCCCTCAAATCTATCGCCTGACACGGTGTTTGTCCATCCTAACGCAAATATATAGCTTAATGATCAGACGTTATATCGGTGTCGCTATGGCTTTCGAGTGGCTCGGTGTTTACATACAGGCTTTCGTCATCCTCTTCATAATCTTTGATCCTATTGGCAACATACCGCTATTCCACTCATTCACAGCATCATTCGATGATGACGATAAGAAGCGCATAGTAAACCGCTCGGTCATTATTGCTCTGCTGATACTCGTCTTCTTCGCCGTTGGAGGGATGTTCGTCCTCAGCATCTTTAGCATATCCATAAATGACTTCATGATCGCCGGTGGTGTCCTCCTTTTTATACTGTCCATCGAGGGTCTCCTGGGAAGAGAGGAGGCGAGATGGATGGATAGGGAGGACATAGCAGTGGTACCGCTGGCCACACCACTGATGGCAGGACCTGGCGCGATCTACACAGTTATTTACCTGATGCAGCCACCTTACGGACCAGCTATTGCGTTCGCTGCGATGATAGGAAACGTAGTGGTGCAATGGCTCTTACTCGTCTACTCAGACAAAATCCTAAGGGTGATCGGGAAGACCGGCTCTACGATAATCTCGAGGATAATGGCATTCATCCTATCAGCCATAGCTATAGGAATGATCAGGCAAGGTCTGATAGCAATAATACAAGCGCTGTGAGAAATAAGAAACTCTTTTTAACAACTTGCTTTCACTCTCTTTTTTGTAGGAGGATCAGCCTCCAGGTGATCTTATGGAC